>JAQUSS010000191.1 GCA_028710135.1 Gemmiger sp.
TGCAAGCGGCAATCGATTTGCACAACGCCAGCAGCTACGATTTCCAGCAGATTGATCTTTCGCAAACCAAGCTGCCCGAGGATGTGGAGCTTTGCGTGCTGGATTATGAAGTGTTTGTGCCCGCAGAGTTCCCCGGCCAGGATTATGGCATCAACGAGCCTAGCATGCGCTTTGCCCAAAGCAACATTGGCGGCGGTGGCATCCCCACGGCGGATGGCACCAGCACCTACATTGGCCTGGGCGGCAACACCGAGAAATTGGCGCTGGAAAAAGATGGCACCTACCAGCCCGGCAACACCTACCCCATGCGCAGTGTTTACACCATGGTAAAGGGCTACACCGGCTATGTTTTTGACTTTACCTCCTACCCCGATGGCACGGAGGATGTTTCCGCTGCCGATATGTACTATGCGTATTTTGGCAACCAATAAGGCATGGCGGGCAAAAACGGCAGTGCCCGCATAAAACCCAGGGCGCAGCCCATAACCCGCGATACAAAAATAGCAATACAAAACATTGCATGGGCAAAACCTTTGGCTGCGCACCCGCACCGAAAGCGGGTGCGCTTTATTTGTAACCGGGTATTGTTATGCCGTAACAGTGCGATGGCGCGGGCCGGTTGCAGGGGGGCAAAACCGTGCAGATTATGACGCAAAAAACGCAGAATATGACATGAATCGATACGTGAAGCCGCTTTACCTATACAATCAAGGGTATTAGTTGTGTTTCATCAGATGGAAATGAAGGATGAAAAACTATGGAATGCAAAGCGCTCGATGAAAGCAATGTAAAGGTGGAAAAAAACACCCAAAACCCCAGCCAAACCGCTGCCCACCCGGCGCAGCAAGCCTGCGCGGGGCAAACCTTTGGCCGGTGGCAGATGCTGGGCGAAACCCGTTTCCGCAAAGGGCGGAAGCAGTGCCTTTGCCGCTGCACCTGCGGCACCGAACGCTATGTGGACGAAAGCAATTTGCTAACAGGCAAAAGCCGTAGCTGCGGCTGCCTTTCGGTGGAGCGGGCACAAAAATCCGCAAGAGATTTAACTGGCCGCACGTTTGGCCGCCTTACGGTGGAGGCCCGCGCCGAAAAACGCGCCGGGCGCATCTGCTGGCGCTGCCGCTGCGAATGTGGCAGCATCACCGTGGTGGCCGGGCACGAGCTGCTTGCGGGCAAAACGCAAAGCTGCGGCTGCCTGCGCAGAAGCATGGTGCGCAGCAACCAGCTGATACAAGATATCAAGGGGGTGCGCGCGGGGTACCTGGTGGCACTGTGCCCCACAAACCGGCGCAACAAAAAAGGCTCGGCCTACTGGAAGTGCCTTTGCACCCGCTGCGGCAACGAGGTGGAGTTTACCCAGGACCAACTGCTGTACAGCAACTGCAAAAGCTGCGGCTGCCTGAAGGCAGAGTACCAAAAAAACATCAACCAGCAGTTGCATTTTGTGGATGGCACCTGCATTGAATGGCTGGAAAAGCGGAAAAGCCGCAGCGATAACACCAGTGGCTTCCGCGGTGTAACCCAAACCAAAAGCGGAAGGTTTTGTGTGGCAATCGGCTTCCGCAAGAAAAAATATTACCTTGGCACCTTTTATAGCTACCAGGAAGCCGTGGATGCACGGCTAAAGGCCGAGGAGGCGCTGTACGGCGCCTTTGTGGAGGGCTACCGTGCCTGGCTGCAAAAAGCCGAAACCGATAAACAATGGGCGGAAACCAACCCGTATGTATTCAGTATGCCGGCCGGGTGGGAACGATAGGCGGCAGCTTGTGATAAGCAACATAAGAAAGCGAGAAGGCAAACAATGAAAACGGCGAGCAATGCGAAAAAGAGGGTGGCAGCAACCATGGCGTTGTTGCTTACACTTTTAACGCCCCTGCCGGTGCTGGCAGAGGCGGCAGCGGTGTTGCCTGCCGCGCAGGGGGTGGCTTCTTCCACCGCCGTGGCGGAGGTGGCGGGTGTGACGGATGCAGAATCTACCCCTGCGGTGCCGGAGATTACGCCCGCGCCCACGCCCGAACCTACCCCCGCGCCTGAAGCCGCCGCCCTACCGGCGGAAAGCCCCGCGCCGGAGGGTACCCCGGTGCCGGAAGAAAGCACTGCGCCTGAGGCTACGGTTATGCCCGAGGCCACAGAGGAACCCGGGGCTACAGCAGCGCCGGAAGCCACAGAGGAACCCGAGGCCACGGCTGCGCCCGAGGCTACAGAAGAATCCGAGGCCACCCCTTTGCCAACCGCCACCGCCACGGCGATGGCCGAGGGCACCGCCACGCCGGAATCGGCGGCGCAGGGCAGCGCATTGCAGCAGCTTGCCACCAAGCTGAAAACCCTTGCCGCCACGGCGCAAACCTATGCCGAGGGGATGAAAACCGGCATTGTGCGGGATGAATACCTGGTGGTAGCGGGCTGGCTGAACACCGAAACCAACCAGGCCTACGCCATGCCGGGCGAGGGGTACCTTTACACGGCGGCGGATGGCACCGTCTATTTGGCAACCCAAATTTTAAAGGACGCGGCGCAGGCCCAAGCCGATAGCATCAGCATTGTGAACGAGGACGATACCAATGTGGAGCTGACTGCGGAGGAGCGCTTGCCCTATTACCACGACTATATGGCCGAGCAGCTGGCCGATCGGCTGATGCCGGTGGCCGGTGTATTGACCACCGAGGGCAAAAGCGAGGCGGAGGCCGCCGCACTGCTGGAAGCATTGAACAGCGACGAGTTGCAGCCTATTTACGAGGCAGACCTCAACTTTGGCCCGCAGATGGATACCATGGCGCTTGCACCCGGCACGGAGGCAGTGTGGATGGCCCGGGCTGCGGCAATTGCCAATACCTGGGATGCCAAGTTGAGCGTACCGTTTTATGAGAGTGTACCCTTTGATAACACGGGCGCTGGCAGCCTGGATTGGGCGGATACCAGCGGCGGTAATTATGAACACTGGAACGGGAAAGTTTATCAGGATTTGACGCTAACCGGCAATGCTGCTACCAACCCTGATGCAAAGCCAACCATCAGGAACCCCGGCTCGGCAAATGTGGAATACGATGTCTACTCGCCCCAGCAGCTTGCCTTTGCAATTGAGGATATACGCCTTCAAAAGAACAATGGGAAAACAGCAGGCGGCATTATCAATATAAAAAAAGACCTCGATTTCCGCGGCGAGAATGGGGAACTTTATTATTGGCCGTATTTCAATATGAACAATGGCAATGGTATCCTCCAAATCCGTGGGGAGGGGCACACCCTTGCCAACCTTATGCAGTATAGCAGTTACACAATTGGCCTTGTTGCTAACGCATACTCGCTTTACGCGGATAATCTAACCTTTACAAATTGCTATGCTACTTCAACAAATCAAAATGCGTATGTGGGTATTTTATCGGGCCTTCTAATGGCAACAAAAACCTATAACATAGGGGTACCGCACTTTAAATTTGAAAACGTTGTATTTAACAGTGGTATTTTGGTTTCCGTAAACAACGGTTCCGGCGCATTAAGTGGGCGTATGAACCATAATACGAGTGCTGCTGTAGATACCGACGGCGACTACATAAAAAATTGCGCGGCCATCAATTTGGTTG
>JAQUSS010000192.1 GCA_028710135.1 Gemmiger sp.
CGCTGGAGGCTGGCCTGCGGGCCGATTATTGGGTGCGGGCCATGGCACTTTGCGCAAACAGCAGCGCGGTTACCCCGGCGGTGGTGGAAGCCTTTTTTGCAGGGCTGCAAGCCCATGCCGAGCGCTTGGCAGGCAACCCCAACACCTATTTTTCAGCCAAAAGCAATTGGGGTGTGATGGAATTTACCGGCCTGTACCTACTGGGCTGGGTGCTGCATCGGCCCGACTATGTGGCGCAGGCCACCGCCTGCTTAAAACGACAGCTGGCAACCCAGCTGATGGGGGATGGCTTCCAGTGGGAAGGCTCCACCATGTACCACAACGAAGTGCTGATGAGCTTTTTGGAGGTTCTTCGCATCGCTGCCTTGTGGGGCGATGCTCCCTTTACCCCGGCGGAAACCGAGCAGATTCGCGGCGCGGCACTGGCAACACTGTATTCGCAAACGCCCGCCGGCCACCAGCCGATGACGGGGGATTCCGATGATACCGATGTGCGGGATCTTTTGGCCCAGGCGGCCCTGCTGTTGCAGGATGGCACCTTGAAGGCTGGGGCCTTCAGCGAGCTGGACTACGAAGGCCTGTGGCTTTTTGGCACCAAGGGCAGGGACGCTTACCGCAGCCTGCCCGCCAAGGCGCCCGCGGCGGAGATAAAAACGTTCCCCTGTGCGGGGCAGGTATTTTACCGCTCGGCGTGGGGGCCGGATGCCGATTGGCTGCACCTGCGCACCGGCCCACTGGGCGGTGGCCATGGCCACCAGGATCGGCTGCACCTTGACCTTTGGCTGGATGGCGAGGAGGTTTTAACCGATAGCGGCCGCTATACTTATCAGGATGTACCCCTTCGCTACCAGCTGAAGGGGGCGGCTGCCCACAATGTGCCGGTCATCAATGGCAGGGAAGCGGTACTTAGCCGGGATTCCTGGCTGTACAAAGCACTGCCACCCGCGCTGGGCAGCACTGTAACCGAAGTGGGGGATAGCTTTTTATTAGAAGGGCTTCACACAGGGTATGCCGGGGCAGGAATGCTGCTGCGCCGCCGTGTGCTGGCCATCCGCCACACGATTTTTGTAATCTGTGACGAAGTGCTGGGCCCTGTGCCGGAAACACTGCATCAGTATTTCCACTTTGCGGAAAATATCGCCCTGCAAACCGAGGGCAACCGCCTGAACGGGCAGGGAAAGCGCACCGGCTTTTGTATGCAGGCCTATGCAGGGGGGCAGCCGCTGCCCCTGCAAACCGAGAAAACGTGTTTGTCGCGCCACTATAACCAGCTAAGTAGCGCCAGCCGCGCGGTAATTTGTGCGCCGGGCAGCCGGGCCGTCACAACCATCCTTGTGCGCTGTGGCAACGGGCAGCCGGTGCATATTGCGCCCCAAACCGTTTGTAACAAGGCATACCATACCACCCTTACCCCCCAGCAGGGGGAGGGGTATCTGGTTGAAATTGGCAACCAGCGCCAGGCAATTGTACTGCTGCACCAGGATGTGGGCAACGATACCGATTTTAATGGGTTTGAAGGTGTTTACGGCCTAGGCCAGGTGATGACCTGTGATTTGGCCCAGCACCCCCAGGCCATGACGGTATTGCAGTGGTGAGAAGGAGAGGAGAGAATACATTGAATAAATGGATTGATAACGCGCAGCTGGCAAGTGCCCCCCAGGTGGAGGGTGCGGAGCTGCAGCGCGCCATGCAGCAGGCGGTAAGGCAGGTTGCACAGAACCTGCCCGCGTTTGAAAGCAGCTTCCCCGCTGCCAACAGCGAGCATGGGTTTTACACCCCGGGCATCAACACCGATTGGACGACCGGCTTTTGGACGGGCGAGGTTTGGCTGGCCTACGAAAATGCCCAAACCCCCGAACAAAAGGCAATGTTTTTGAGCGCCGGAGAAAAACAGGTGGATTCCTTTTTGGAGCGGATGAACATCCACCATTATGTGGATCACCACGATATGGGCTTTCTCTATTCGCCCTCCTGCGTGGCGGCGTACAAGCTGACGGGCAGCCCCCACGGCAAGGAGGCAGCGCTGAAGGCGGCAGACCAGCTTTTGACGCGCTACCGCCCCGAAGGCGAATACCTGCAAGCATGGGGCCCCATGAACGCGCGGGATAACAGCCGTTTGATTATTGATTGCCTGCTCAACATTCCGCTGCTGTACTGGGCCAGCGAAACCACCGGCGATGCCAGCTACCGCACCATTGCGGAAAAACACATCCACACCGCCATGAAATATATTGTGCGCGCGGATGATTCTACCTGGCATACCATCTTTTTTGACCCGGATACCGGCGCGTTTGACCATGGCGCTACCTGCCAGGGCTACCAGGATGCTTCCGCCTGGGCGCGTGGCCAAACCTGGGGCATCTATGGCACGGCCATCGCCTACAAAAACACCCGCCGCGCCGAATATATCGATTATTTTCACCGGGTTTCGCGCTATTTTCTCAGCCATTTGCCCGATGACCTTTGCCCGTACTGGGATTTGATGTTTGGCAACGGCGATGAAGCCGACCAGCCAAGGGATTCTTCCTCCGCCGCCATTGCGGCCTGCGGCTTTTTGGAGATGAGCAAATACCTGCCTGCCGAGGATGCAGCCTACTATACCGGGATGGCCAAAAGGCTGGTGAAAGCCCTGATCGACCATTACCAGGTCAAGGATTTTGCAATCTCCAACGGGCAGCTCCTCCACGGAACCTACGCCAAAAAAACACCCTACAACACCTGCAAAAATTCCGGCGTGGATGAATGTGTTATCTGGGGCGACTACTATTTTATGGAGGCACTTACCCGCCTGCAAAACCCCGAGTGGGATATGTACTGGTAAAAACCCCCTCCCTAAAATAAAACATATGGTATGAGGTGAATGTTATGGCACAAGCAAAAAAGCCCATTCTTGTGGTGATGGCAGCCGGTATGGGCAGCCGCTATGGTGGGCTAAAGCAAATTGACCCGGTAGGCCACCATGGCGAGGTAATTATCGATTATTCGATCTACGATGCGCGGCGGGCCGGGTTTGAAACGGTTGTCTTTATCATCAAAAAAGAGATTGAAGCGGCGTTTAAGGAGGTAATCGGCACCCGCATGGCGCGGCGCATGGAGGTGCGCTATGCCTACCAGCAGCTGGAGGATTTGCCCCAGGGCTACACGGTGCCGGCCGGGCGGGAAAAGCCGTGGGGCACGGCCCAGGCAATTTTGGCGGCCCGCGATGTGATTGATGCCCCGTTTGCGGTGATCAATGCCGACGATTATTACGGCCCCACGGCCTTTGCTGAAATTTACCGTTACCTGGCCACACACGCGGATGATACCTGCTACCGCTATGCGATGGTGGGCTACACCCTGCAAAATACCGTTACGGAGAACGGCCATGTTGCCCGTGGCGTTTGCGCCGAAAATGCAGACCATACCCTGGCCAGTGTGACGGAGCGCACCCACATTGAAATCTACCCGGGCGGCATCCACTACACGGAGAATGAGGGGGCTGATTGGAACGATTTGCCCGCAGATAGCGTGGTATCCATGAACCTGTGGGGCTTTACACCCGGCTTTGTGGCGGAAACCCAG
>JAQUSS010000055.1 GCA_028710135.1 Gemmiger sp.
GGTGCTGGTGCGCCTGCTTGTCCCCTTCTCCCTCTCCAGCCCCCTCAGCGCGCCGCTGCCGGGTTGGCAGTTCCCCCTTACACCGGAAACCCACGTTGCCCTGGCGGAGCAGGCCGTAGGCAGAACCGCAGAGGTAACGGTTACCGATACCGCGGCGGCATCCGGCACGGCGGTTGCCGCCTACACGCCGCTTTTCCCAGCCCTGCGCGCCGAAACCCTGCTGGGCGGGGTGGTGCTTTTGGGCGGGGCGGTAACTGCCCTGCTGTTGCTCCGCCAAAAAAAGCAATACACCAAAAAGCTAAAAAACAGCCTGCTGGTGGAGCATAACGAAACCATCAACGGTATTTTGCGAGAAATGCAGATGGGCGAGCTGCTGGTGTTTACCAACGACGAGATTGCCTCCCCCTTGGTGTGCGGCACCCTGCGCCCCCGCATCTACCTGCCCACCCGGATGGATTTTGAAAACACCGGCCTTTTGCGGGATATTTTGACCCACGAGGCCCTGCACGTAAAGCGGAAGGATAACTGGGTAAAGGCCGCCATGCTGGTTGCGCTGTGCCTAAACTGGTATAACCCCCTGGTGTGGTGGATGTCGCAGATGCTTTGTGCCGACCTGGAAGCCGCCTGCGATGCGGCGGTACTTTCCCGCGCCGATACCGACCAACGGCAAAGCTATGCCTACAGCCTGTTATCGATGGCCCTTACCGGCAACCGCCCCACCCTGCTGTACAGTGCCTTTTCCAAAATTGTGGTAGAGCGGCGAATCAAAGGCGTTTTGCAATACAAAAAGGCAACGGCCCTTGCGCTTATTCTCTCGGCGTTGCTGCTGGTGGGCGGCACCGTCATTTTTGCCACCGGCGGGCAGGCCCCCTTTGCCACCGAACTAAGCAGCTACTGTGGAACCACCGGCTGCAAGTGGATGGTAAAGGCCAGCCTAACACGGGATATTGCCCTGGGCAACAACCCGCAAAAGCGGGCCGATGACGTGATTTTTGATGTGCAGGAGGCCGATACCAGCGGCGACCCCGCCCTGTTGGCCACCAAGCTGAAAGCGGCACTGGCCAGGGAATTTGGGGTGGAGCCGGGTGCCTTCCGGCTGGAAATTGACCTGTACCTTACCGAGGAGGCGCTGGCGCAGGAGTACGCGGCCCAGGGCATTACCAAGGGGGCGGATGGGCTGTATATTTATAAGGGCGAACCCGTGCGCGATTACACCGACGAGATGCTTTCCAGCGTGCAAACCCGGGCGGAGGGCAGCGTGGATATTGCCGTTGTGCGGGATGCCCTGGGGAACATTACCGGCGTGACGGCCCTGCACAAGGGCGATGCCGCCTTTGACCGGCGCAGCAAAGAGATTGCCCGCGATAAAACCACCTACGCCACCCCCTATACCGGCACGGCGGTGGAGGAACTTACCCCTGGCAATAAAGAATTGTAAATAATTTGTGTTCACTATTGACTCCCACGGTGCAGGTGCTATAATATTAGCAGTCAAACAAGTAGAGTGCTAACGAAGGTTTAATACCGACATAGCTAAATGGAACTTTGCATTTTGAAAACCCGTTTCCACCCAAAATGC
This sequence comes from Gemmiger sp., assembly GCA_028710135.1. GTDB lineage: Bacteria > Bacillota > Clostridia > Oscillospirales > Ruminococcaceae > Gemmiger. Next base: position 1,580 of record JAQUSS010000055.1, read on the forward strand.
CAAGCCGCTTGTTTGCTAAAAATCCATTTGTATCGTGACTCGTAAAGGAGGAAAACGATGATGAACACCAATCAATTTACCCAAAAAACAACCGAAGCCCTGCAAGCCGCCCAGCGCCTTGCTGTGGAATATTCAAACCAGGCCCTGGAGCAGGAGCACCTGTTAACCGCCCTTACCCAACAGCAGGATGGGTTGATCCCCCAGCTTTTAACCAAGCTTGGGGTGGAGCCTGGCACCTTTAGCGCGGCCGCCGCCGAGAAGGTGGCCGCCCTGCCCCACGTTACCGGCACCGGGCGCGACCCGGAAAAGGTATACATCTCCCAGGAGCTGGACCAGGCGCTGAACGCCGCCGAGGCCCAGGCCAAGCAGATGAAGGACGAATACATCAGCGTGGAGCACGTTTTCTTGGGCTTGCTGCAACGCCCCGGCAAGGTTGCCAAGGAGCTGTTCCAGGCGTTTGGCATCACCCAGGAAAAATTTATGGCCCAGCTTTCGGGCGTGCGGGGCAACCAGCGCGTTACCTCCGATAACCCGGAGGGCACCTACAATGCCCTGGAAAAATACGGCCAAGATTTGGTTACCCTTGCAAAGGCCAACAAGCTCGACCCGGTTATTGGCCGGGACGGCGAGATTCGCAACGTGATTCGCATTTTGAGCCGCAAACGCAAAAATAACCCCGTGCTGATTGGCGAGGCCGGCGTTGGCAAAACCGCCATTGCCGAGGGGTTGGCCCAGCGGATTGTGCGGGGCGATGTGCCCGAAAACCTCAAGGACCGCCGCATTTTCAGCCTGGATATGGGCGCGCTGGTGGCGGGTGCCAAGTACCGAGGCGAGTTTGAGGAGCGCTTAAAAAGCGTTTTGAACGAGGTAAAAAAGAGCGAAGGCCAGATTATCCTGTTTATTGATGAGCTGCACACCATTGTGGGCGCGGGCAAAACCGATGGCGCCATGGATGCGGGCAACCTGCTAAAGCCCATGCTGGCCCGGGGCGAGCTGCACTGCATTGGCGCCACCACCCTGGATGAATACCGCCAGTATATTGAGAAAGACCCCGCGCTGGAGCGCCGGTTCCAACCCGTTATCGTGCAGGAGCCAACCGTGGAGGATAGCATTTCCATCCTGCGCGGGCTGAAAGAGCGGTATGAGGTGTTCCACGGTGTAAAAATCCAGGATGGCGCGCTGATTGCCGCCGCCACCTTATCCGACCGGTATATCACCGACCGTTTTCTGCCCGATAAAGCCATTGACCTGGTGGATGAAGCCTGCGCCATGGTGAAAACCGAGCTGGATTCGATGCCCGCCGAGCTGGACGATTTGAACCACCGCATCACCCAACTGCAAATTGAGCAGGCCAGCCTGAAAAAAGAGACCGACCCGCTATCCCAGCAGCGCCTTGCCGCTCTGGAGAAGGAAATGGCTGAGCTGCGCGATAGCTTTAACAGCAAAAAAGCCCAGTGGGAAAACGAGAAAAACGCCATTGGCAAGGTGCAAAGCCTGCGGGCCGAGGTGGAAACAACCAAGGCCGAAATTGAGAAAGCCACCCGCGCCGGTGATTACGGCAAGGCGGGCGAACTACAGTACGGCAAGCTGCCCACCCTGCAAAAGCAGTTGGCGGAGGAAGAAAAAATTGCCGCCGAAAAGAAGGAAAACAGCCTGCTGCGCGACCGTGTTACCGATGAAGAAATTGCGCGGATTGTTGCCCGGTGGACGGGCATCCCGGTGGAAAAACTGGTGGAGGGCGAGCGCGAAAAGCTGCTTCGCCTGCCGGATGTGCTGCACCAGCGGGTAATTGGCCAGGACGAGGCCGTGCAAAAGGTGGCCGATGCCATTTTGCGCAGCCGCGCGGGCATTGCCAACCCCAACCGGCCCATTGGCAGCTTTTTGTTCCTGGGGCCAACCGGCGTTGGCAAAACCGAGCTGGCCAAGGCGCTGGCACAATCTCTTTTTGACGATGAAAAGAACCTAATTCGGATTGACATGACCGAATATATGGAGAAATTCAGCGTCAGCCGCCTGATTGGCGCGCCCCCGGGCTATGTGGGGTACGAGGAGGGCGGCCAGCTTACCGAGGCCGTTCGCCGCCGCCCCTACAGCGTGGTGCTGTTTGACGAGGTAGAAAAAGCACACCCGGATGTATTTAACATCCTGTTGCAGGTGCTGGACGATGGCCGCATCACCGATAGCCAGGGCCGGACGGTTGATTTTAAAAACACCATCCTAATTTTAACCTCCAACCTTGGCTCCGATATTATTTTGGAGGATTTGGAGCAAAGCCGCGCCGCAGGCAGCAACACCCTATCGGCAGCGGCCCGCGCCCAGATTGATGCGCTGCTCAAACGGCAGTTCCGCCCCGAATTTTTGAACCGCTTGGATGATATTGTTTACTACCAAAGCCTTACTAAGGAGGAAATTGGCGGTATTGTTGCGCTGATGCTGGCCGATTTGCGCCGCCGCCTGGCCGAGAAGCAGCTTGATTTGGTTGTGACCCCCGCCGCCACCGCAAAAATCATCGACGATGGGTACGACCCAATTTACGGTGCCCGCCCCCTGAAGCGGTATATCCAAAGCCACCTCGAAACCATGATTGCCAAGGCCCTGTTGGGCGGCGGGTACCTGCCCGGCGATACCCTGACGGTTGACCTTGAAAACGGCAACCTTACCCTGCGCTGATTTGTTAAAATGCAACGAATCCGCTTCCAAGCCGCACAGCTTTGCCGCTGTGCGGCTTTTCCTGTTAATTATCCGTCAATTTGCGTGAAACTGAGTGACAAACCACTGGTAAATATGCTACAATCATGGTATAAATGATTCCTATTGCCCAGCCCATCCGTTTTTATTAGGAGGAGCCCACCATGCCGTCTGCACACGATCCTCTCTTGGATTCTCCGCTTTTTACGCTCTTTGCGGATAGTGCCTCGGACACCTATTTTTATCTGCACGACCTACAAAGTGGGTATTCGCGCTGGAGCCACAATGCCGTACAGGAGTTTGGGATGCCCGGTGAGTATATGGCCGATGCCTATACCGCCTGGCTTCCCCATATCCACCCCGAGGACCGGCCCGGGTATGAGAAAAACATCAAGGATACCTTTGCGGGCAAAACCAACGGCGTACACTGCTGCGAATACCGGGCGAAGGATAAGGATGGCACCTACCTTTGGGTGCGCTGCAAGGGCTTTTTGCAGTACGATGCGGCGGGCAAGCCCGTGCTGTTTGGCGGGGTGATGAATAACCTTGGCCCCGTTGCCAAGTACGATTATGTAACCGGGCTGTATACCATCCACGAGCTGCGCCGCCGCTTAACCCTTTGGGGCAACGATTGCGTGGGCGGGCTGCTGCTGTTGGGCCTAGATAACTTCCACCAAATTAACGATACCTACGGCTACCAGTTTGGCAACCGCACCCTCCACGCACTGGCGGCGGTGTTATCCTCCCACCTACCGCAGGGCACACTATACCGGATGGATGGCGATAAATTTGCCTACACCCTGCCGGGGGGCACCCGCGCCCAGATGGAGGAGGTGTTTGCCCTTTGCCGCCGCCTGGCCGATGCCCTGACCCTGGATGATAAACCGCTGCCGGTATCCCTGACGGGCGGCTGCCTATTGATGGAAACGGGCGGCGCCGATTTGGACATTTTGTATAGCCAGGTGGATATGGCGCTGAACGCCGCCAAGCGCACCCAGCCGGGGCAACTGCTGTTCTACTCGGCCGCCCTCAGCGCCGCCGAGCACCGCCGCAGCGGGATGAGCGCGGCCCTGCACCAGGATGTGTTAAAGGGTTGCGTAAACTTTTCGCTTTACTACCAGCCCTTACTCAACCCCAACCCGGCAGCCTCGCCCCCGCCGCCGGGGGCCGAGGTGCTGCTGCGCTGGAACCACCCCGATTACCCCGGCGTTGGCCCTGCCGAGTTCGTGCCCCTGCTGGAAAGCAGCGGCGATATTGTGCCGGTTGGCACCTGGGTATTGGAGCAAGCAATTGCCCAGTGCTGCGCCTGGCGGGTGCTTTGCCCCGGGTTCCCCGGCTTTAGCATCAATGTATCGTACCAGCAAATTGTGCAAAAAGATTTTTGTGCGCGCGTTTGCCGGCTATTTAAAAGCTCCGGCCTGCCGGCCGGTTCCATCTGTTTGGAATTGACCGAGAGCTGCCGCATTGCTGACCTGCAATTTTTGTACGAAACCATGGTTGCCCTGCAAAGCCATGGCATCCAAACCGCACTGGATGATTTTGGAACCGGCTACGCCAATTTTACGGTTTTGAAATCCCTGACCCCCGATTGGGTCAAGATTGATTATACCCTCTCCCACGAGGCCGCCACCAGCCACACCGATTTTGCCATCCTAACCTCCCTGTTAAGCCTTTCTAACCAGCTTGGCATACGGGTTTGTGTGGAGGGCATTGAAACCAAAGCGCTGGAAACCATTGCCGTGGATGCGGTGGCCGCCCTTTTGCAGGGGTATTTGTACGATAAACCCATGTCCGCCGCGCAATTTGTTGCACGCTATCTATGCCGCACCGGCACCTTTTGCCTGGGCCGCCCATGATAAGGAGTATCCGCCACCATGCCTGTATTAAGTGCCTGTATTGTATCCTACGGCAACCCCGATGAGGTGATTGCCGCGGCCAAAAGTGTGTTGCAGCACACCCCCAACCCGGATTTTACCCTGTACCTTGTGGATAATGCCAGCCCGGACGATACCGCCCAGCGCCTAGCCGCCACCGATTTTGGCGATGCCCGGGTGCAGCTGCTTTGCCTGCCCGAAAACCTGGGCTTTGGCGGCGGGCATAACGCCGTGCTGCCTCGCTTAAAAAGCGACATCCATTTTATTTTAAACCCCGATATTTTGCTGGAAACCGATGCCCTAAACGGCATTGCCAACTGGATGATACGCAACCAGGATGCCGTGATGGCCACCCCCCAGCTCTATTTCCCCGATGGGCGGGTGCAGCACCTGCCCCGCCGCAAGCCCACCCCCTATACCCTGCTGGCCCGCCAGCTTGCCACCCACCTGCCCGGCTCGGTTTTTGCCACCGCGAACGACCATTACACCATGCAGGACGAGGATTTGAGCCAACCGCATGAGATTGAATTTTGCACCGGCAGCTTTGCCGCCATACGCACCGCCATTTTTAAGCGGATGGGCGGCTTTGATAACGACTATTTTATGTATGTGGAGGATGCCGATTTAACCCAAAAGGCCCTGGAATACGGCAAGGTGTACCTGCTGCCCCAATTTGCGGCGGTACACGCCTGGCACCGGGAGCCTATGCGGGATGCCGGCAAGTTTGCCATGCAGCTAAAAAGCATGGGCCGCTTTTTCAAAAAATGGGGCATCCGGCGGGGCAACGTGTAATAGGGCCCCCGGCTGTTGCCTTGCTTTGCCACCCGGGCCACGCCCACGCCCGGCAGATTTGCACCGGTTTGCCCAGATACGCCCCGGCTGGCCCGGTTGGCCCGCGTTTTGCATTGGCTTGGCATTGGCTTGGCCCCGGCAACCCCTGGGTTCCGGCGGCGCATTGTTTTTTTATAGTTTTGCATTTTGCGGCGGTTTCGCCGCTTTTTTATTGCCAAAAAGCAATTTAGCCGGGGCAAACTGTATTGTATTCGCGTACATTTTTTGCTAGAATGAACAGATAGAGTAGGCACTGAAAGAAAGGCAAGGGATTGCAGATGTTGAGTGATATTGAGATTGCACAGGCTGCCAAAATGCAGCCCATCACACAGGTGGCTGAAAAGCTGGGCCTTACCCCGGATGAAATTATCCCCTATGGCAGGTACAAGGCCAAGCTTGACCATAAGCTGATACACAGCGCCCGCCCCGATGGCAAGCTGATTTTGGTAACCGCCATCAGCCCCACCCCGGCCGGCGAGGGCAAAACTACCACCAGCGTGGGCCTGGCCGATGCCATGAACGCCCTGGGCAAGCAAACCATGCTTTGCCTGCGGGAGCCTTCGCTTGGGCCGGTGTTTGGCATCAAGGGGGGCGCTGCCGGGGGCGGCTACGCCCAGGTTGTGCCCATGGAGGATATCAACCTGCATTTCACCGGCGATTTGCACGCCATTGGCACCGCCAACAACCTGCTGGCCGCCATGATTGACAATTCCATCCAGCAGGGCAACCCGCTGAACATTGACCCCCGCCGCATCCCCTGGAAGCGCTGCGTGGATATGAACGACCGCCAGCTCCGCTTTATTGTGGATGGCATGGGCGGCAAGGCCAACGGCACCCCGCGGGAGGATGGCTTTGATATCACCGTAGCCAGCGAAATTATGGCAATTTTTTGCCTAGCCACCGACCTTGCCGATTTACGGGAGCGGCTGGCCCGCATTGTTTGCGCCTACACCTACGAGGGTGCGCCGGTTACGGCGGGCGAGCTAGGCGCCGCCGGTGCCATGACGGCCCTGCTGAAGGATGCCATTGACCCCAACCTTGTGCAAACGCTGGAAAATAACCCCGCTATCCTGCATGGCGGCCCCTTTGCCAACATTGCCCACGGCTGCAACAGCGTGATTGCCACCAAATTGAGCATGAAATTGGCCGATTATGTGGTGACGGAGGCGGGCTTTGGTGCCGACCTTGGCGCGGAAAAGTTTTTGGATATCAAATGCCGCATGGCCGGGCTGAACCCCGATGCGGTGGTGCTGGTTGCCACCATACGGGCGCTAAAGCACCACGGCGGCTGTGCCAAGGCCGAGCTTTCCACCCCCAACGCCGCGCTGGTGCGCAAGGGCGGGGCCAATTTGGCCCGCCACATCGATAACCTAAAAAACCAGTTCGGCCTGCCGGTTTGCGTTGCCATCAACGCCTTCCCCACCGATACGGTGGAAGAGATGGAGGTTATCCGGCAGATTTGCGCGGAGGCCGGGGTGCCCTGCGCACTATCCGATGTGTTTGCCAAGGGGGGCGAGGGCGGCAAGGCGCTGGCGGAGGCCGTGCTTTCCATCCTGGAGCACAAACCCCTGCAATTTACCTACCCGCTGGAAGCCACCCTGCCCGAAAAAATTGAGGCGGTTGCCAAAAAGATTTACCGCGCCGATGCCGTGCGCTATGCGCCCGCCGCCCAAAAGACCCTGGCCGAGCTGGCCGCCCTGGGCTACGGCAACCTGCCCATCTGCATTGCCAAAACCCAATATTCCTTCAGCGATGATGCCACCCTGCTGGCCGCGCCCGAGCATTTTACCATGAATGTGCGAGAGGTACGCCTGAGCGCCGGGGCAGGGTTTGTGGTGGTGATTTGCGGCAATATCATGACGATGCCCGGCCTGCCCCGCCATCCGGCCGCCATGGATATTGACTGCGATGCCAACGGCAAAATCACCGGCCTGTTTTAAGGTTTTGCAGCCCCTATTCTCTTTTAGCATATCGATAGCCCCCCGGCAGATGCCGGGGGGCTATTTTTGCGCGGTAGCGCTGCGTTTTGCGTGGCAGCGATAAGGGGGGGGGGTTGCGGTGGCGGCAATGCTCACTACCGCGGCAGCGGTAAGCAGCGGCGGCCAACGGCAAAACCAGCGGCAAGGCCAAGCGGTTTCTCTTTGGGTTCCCCGTTGTGCTTGCCACCCGCACCGTTTGCTTATGTGCGATAAAGAAGTATTTGTGCAATAGAATTGCATTTTTTATTGCTTCGCAATAAAAAACAACTTATTTTAATTTGCCTTGCACCTCGCCGCTTTGCGGCAACCGGAGCAATTGGCTAAAAAAATAGCCTCCCGGCTATTTTTTATTGCTTCGCAATAAAAAACAACTTATTTTAATTCGCCTTGCCCCTCGCCGCTTTGCGGCAACCGGAGCAATTGGCTAAAAAAATAGCCTCCCGGCTATTTTTTATTCTGCCATTTTACGAGAAGAGTGCATCATTGCAATTCTTCATATGCGATTTGGGGAAGGTCCGTGTTTTTATCCCATAACAGTTCCCGATTGTCCGGCGAACCATAATATACAGCATTTTTATTTTCAATATTGACGGTATATACAACTCTAAGATTATCCTTATCCCGATTTTTTTCTTTAATAATCGGGCGCACGATAGAAAGGTAAACATTTCCCTTTTCATCTGTTTCAGAAACAATTGTTCCCCCTAAATAACCATCGGTTGTTTCTAACACAACCGCAATATTATTTGCATCGTCTTTCAGGGTATATTCTGTGGTATCCACTACATTGTTATCAGCCGCAATGAAATTTGCTTGGCATAAACCATACCGCCCGGCATAGAAAAGAATAAAGCACAAGGATGCCAGCAAAATTCCCTTAGCAAAAGATTTACAAAGCGACGCTTTCCACTTTTTTGCAACGCCGCCAAATATTTTTTCTTCGCTTTCCTGCCGGACGGAATTGGTGCTTTTCAAGCTGACGCTCATTTTTTCAAGAATAAGCGAACATTCACTACATTCTGCAAGGTGTTCTTCTACAATTTTTTTGGTTGTATCTGAACAAATACCATCATAGTACAATGGCAATAAATCTCTAATCAGTTCACAGGATGTTTTCATGGCTTTTCCTCCATTTTTTCAATGATTTTCAGTTTAGAACGGTGAAACGTCACTCTTGCCCAGCTCTCGGTTTTCCCAAAAATATCTGCAATCTTACGGAAGGACAATTCTCCGAATATCCGTAGCATAAATACTTCTTTATGCGGTTCGGGCAATTCGTGCAATAGCCGGTGGATTTCCATTGCACTTGATTCATCCGCCAAAGTAACCTCAAAAGAATCACCTTCGGGAAATTGCATACCATCGGGGTCATCCAAAGGAACGGCTTTTTTGAGCTTTTTTACGTACGCATAGTAGGAATGTTTTGCAATTTGGCATAGCCATACTTGTATTTTGCAATCTCCTCTAAAGTTCTGAAAAGACTTCATCGCCAAAAAGAATGTTTCCTGTGTTAGTTCCTGTGCAACATCGGAATTGTTACTTAGAGATAGCAAATACTTGAAAACATCGGGGTAGTATAAGCCATACACTTTTTCAAAATCTTCCACCATTTCACCTCCTTCGCTTATAGGAGAAGTGTACCTTGAAAACGTTACGCATTTTTTGAAATATCATTATAACGTCTTTCCTCAAATGTTTCTACCGCGATTGTGAAACCGTAGCGGCGCAGCTACCTTTATGTGGTTGCTTCTTTACCGCATAGGCGCATATCGCAAAGGTTGCAAACACTGCACCGCCTCAAAAGGCCACAAAACCACAAAGCACCAAGGCTGCCCCGAAAGGGGCGGCCTTGGTGCTTTGATTTTGGTTTCCGTATTAAAATTTACTTAATTCACTGCCGGACAGCTTTTACGACCTGGTTCAGATCGTTTTCGCTTTCGCACACAATCTTGACCGGGTGGCTGTAATCCAGGCTCATCATGCCCAGGATGCTCTTCGCATCAGCAATACTGCCCTTCATGTCATGCACGCCGATATCATTGTAGCACTTGGCGGCGGCAGACACGATTTCCTGGACTTCCGAGAAGTTGGAAACCTTGACTTGTCTCACCATATAAATCCCTCCATATGATTCCCTTGCAGGGAAGGCAGGCCGTATGCCTTGCTCTTACCCTACAATTGCATTATAGCACAAGGTTTCCCGTTGGAACGTCCTTCCATACGGGGAACGGCTTTTTTCTACGGGATGCACAAAAGGGCCAATAATTCATTTTTCCTTTTGGCGGGTTTAACAAACATATCCAGCTCGCAGCCGGTTGCTAACACAAATTTTATATTTTAAGCGTGAATATTTGTTCTTTTTAAACGGCAACTACGCTTTTTTGGCCCAAATATTCCCTGTTTTGCCGAATTTTAAGGTTTTCTCTGCGTTTTTGCTAGCAACAATAATACATATTATGCGCAATATTGGAAACGTTTCCTTTTTTCTTGGCGGTAAAACAATTATTGGGGCAGGTTTTTCATCGTCAGGGCAATTCGCTTTTTGGCGGTGTCCACCTCCAAAATTTTCACCTTCACAATATCCCCCACCTTCAGCACCTCGCGCGGGTGGCGGATGTAATGGTCTGATATTTGGGAAATATGCACCAGCCCATCCTGGTGCACCCCAATATCCACAAATGCGCCAAAATCAATCACATTGCGCACCGTGCCGGAAAGTTCCATCCCCGGCTTTAAATCCTCTAGGCTCATCACATCGCTGCGCAAAAGGGGCGGGGGCAGGGCATCGCGCACATCGCGCCCGGGCTTTAGCAGCTCGGCCATAATATCCTTCAGGGTGGGTTCCCCCACCCCTGTGGCCTGGCACAGTGCCGAAAGCCCCTGTGCCTTGGCTTTTTCGGGCAGGGCAGAGATTTTCTCGGTGCCAATATCCTTTTCGGTGTAGCCGCAGGCTTCCAGCAGCTTTTTGGCGGCGGGGTAGCTTTCGGGGTGGACGGCGGTGGCATCCAACAGATGCTTGCCACCCGGCAGCCGCAAAAAGCCCGCGCACTGGGTAAAGGCCTTGGGGCCAAGCCCCTTCACCTTTTTCAGCTCCGCACGGCTGGTGAACGCGCCCTCGGTTTCGCGGCGGGCCACAATGTTTTTGGCCGTGGCCCCGGTAATGCCTGCCACCCGCTGCAACAGCGGGGCCGAGGCCGTGTTTAAATCCACGCCAACCGAGTTTACACAGTCCTCCACCACGCCATCCAGGGTTTCGTCCAGGCGTTTTTGGGGCATATCGTGCTGGTACTGCCCCACGCCAACCGCCTTGGGCTCAATTTTAACAAGCTCGGCCAGGGGGTCTTGCAGGCGGCGGGCAATGGATACCGCGCTGCGCAGGTTTACATCAAACTGGGGGAACTCCTCGGCCGCCAGCTTGGAGGCCGAATAGACGCTGGCCCCGGCCTCGCTTACCACCATGTATTGCAGGTGCAAGCCCTTTTCCTCGGCCAATTCGCGGATAAGCTCGGCGGCAAAACGCTCGGTTTCGCTGCCGGCGGTGCCATTGCCAATGGCCAAAATTTCTACCCCATCTTTTAGGATTAGCCCCTTGATGGTGGCCTTTGCCTGGGCTACCCGCTTAAATTCGGGTATGGGGAACACCACCGCGGTATCCAGCACCTTGCCGGTGGAATCTACCACCGCCACCTTGCAACCCATGCGGTAGCCGGGGTCGAGCCCCAGCGCCACCTTGCCCCGGATGGGGGGTTGCAGCAGCAGCTGGCGCAGGTTATCGCCAAATACCCGTATGGCCCCCTCGGCCGCCATATCCGAAAGTTCGCCCCGCAGCTCGGTTTCCAGGCTGGGGTGAATCAGCCGCTTGTAGGCATCCTGGGCGGCGGCCTCCACCACCAGGGCGCTGGCCCCGCCCGATGCCTTGTGGGCAAACAGCCTGCTTACAATCCCGGCGGCCCGCTCGCTCTCCACCTGGATGCTCACCTTCAAAAAGCCCTCGCGCTCGCCACGGTTCATCGCCAGTACCCGGTGGCCTGGTATTTTTGAGAATGGCTCGCTATACTCGTAATATTGGGCGTACACGCTGTCCTGCTCCTTGGCCTTCACACTTTTTACCAGCCCAAAGGCGCGGTAAAAACGGCGCAGCTCGGCCCGGCAGGCGGCATCGTCCGAGATGGCCTCGGCCAAAATATCCTGCGCCCCGGCCAGGGCGGCCTCGGCATCGGGCACTTCGTCATTCAGGTAGTTGGCGGCCTCGGCCAGGGGGTCAATGGCCGGGCTCTGGCGGAGAATCAAATCCGCCAGGGGCTGCAAGCCGCGGGCGCGGGCCATGCTGGCGCGGGTTTTCCGCTTGGGCTTGTAGGGGCGGTAAATATCCTCCACCTCTGCCAGGGTTTTGGCCTCCGCCAGGGATGCCTCCAGCGCGGGGGTCATGGCAGCTTGGTCGGTAATGCTGCGGGTAACCTCGGCCTTGCGGGTATCCAGCCCGCGCAGGTACTCTAGCCGCTCCCCCAATTGGCGCAGCACCTGGTCGTCCATCGAGTTGGTGGCTTCCTTGCGGTAGCGGGCAATAAAGGGGATGGTGTTGCCCTCATCAATCAGGCCGATTGCCCCGTTCACATAGGTTACATCGAGCTTAAGCTCGGCGGCAATTTGCTGTGCGTGATCCATCTTATTTATTTTCCTCGTTTTCCATCAAAATTCTTGCTTTCTTTTTTGCGCTCTCGGCGGCATTTTTGCGGCGCAACAGCCAAAATACATACAGCACATAAACGGCGGCGGCCCCCAGCACCACCCGCCCGGCCAGGGCCAACCCTGGCGTGTGGTAGGTAAACACAATTTCGCTCTCCCCCGCCGGGGCCAGCACGGCCATCAGGCCGTTATCCACCTTTTCAATCGTGGCGGGCTGGCCATTTACGGTGGCGGCAAAGCCATCATCGTAGGGCACGCTGAAAAACACCAAATTTTCGCTTTCCAGGTTGGTTGTGGCGGTAAAGCCGCTGTTATCCGCCACAAAGCTGGTGGCACCCGTGGCCCGGCGCGCCGCACAATCGGCTGTGTAGGCGGCATAGCTTGCCCCCTCGCGTTCCTCCTTGGGCAGCGGCTCCAGCATGGTGCCATAGGTGCCAATCTGCTCCTCGCTCAGCACCAGGGCCTTCATCAGCAGGTTGCCCCGCTCGCTTTCGGGCACGGCCTTAAACTGTTCCTCGGTCAGGTAATATTGGTAGGTCAGGCCCAAGGGCACCCAGTTTTTATTCTCGTAAATCAGGTAGCTGCCGCTGGTGGCGGCAAGGGCCCAGCCCTCGGCCCCCTCCTTGTTCCAGGCGGCCTGCTGGGCCACGGGCACCAGGGTGTAGCGCACCCCCAATACCCCCCGCAGCGCGTAAAGCGATACCGCCGGTTTGGAGTTTACATCCCGCTTCACCCCCACGGTGGGGTAAAATTCCAGGATATGGGGGGCTACGGTGGAATTGAAAAACTGGATGCAGCTTTTATCCAGCCACAGGCCCATGTTGTTGTAGCATTCGTAGGCTTCGATGCGGTAGAAGGCATCGTCCGGCAGGGCGGCCTTCAAATCCTCGGCCTCCCGGTAGGTTTGCTGCACATAGGCGGCATCGTGGTTCCACTGGCCGTATTTTGTCATCGAAAGATGCACCGTGCCATACACAAAGCTGAACCCCAGCACCCCCACCAATAGCGCCGTGGCCAGCTTTTGGCGGCGCTGCGGGTATTTGGGGTTGCGGAAAAAGTGCAAAATCAACCCAAACAGCAGGATGCCCAGCACGCTTACCCCAAACAGCGCCCAAAACCGGGGTTGGCTATCCACCACGCCCAGTACGGTTTCCTCCTCGCTGTTTTTGGCGGGCACCAAGGCAAACGCCGCCGCGCTTAGGGTAAACAGCGCCACCGTAAAAATGCCCGCCTTAAAATCGGCACGGCGGTTTTCAATCGCCACCACGCTGGCCGCCGCCAGCACCAGCAGCGGCATATAGTACCACCGGGCATAATAGCTGGAATTTAGGGCGTAAAACGCGCTGTTTAGCACCGGCACAAAGGCGCAAACCACGCACACACGCAGGATGCGGGTAAACGGGTGGCGGGGCTTTAGGCGGGCAAACGCCAGCCCGCCCGCAATGCCAAACAGGGGCAAAAAGGCCGAGAGGCTGGTCCACTTGGTGATCCCCTCGCTGAACATATCGGTCAGGTAGGGGGCATCGGGCATCAAAAACATACTGTACAAAATGGCAAGGTATTGCTGGGCCTTGCCGTACACAAGGTAGCCATAGCCCGAAAATGGGTCGATGGTGCGCGGGTTTTGTAGCAGTGAAAGCCCTGCCGGCACCAGCAGCAGGCAGCCCAGGGCACAGCCCAGCAGGGTTTCAAACGCAAGGCGGCCAAACAGCCGCCAGTTCAGCCGGTAAATTTTGCCGCTGCACATACAAATAAAATAGATGACAAGGAATACCGCCTGCCCCGCAAAAAAGAAGTAGTTGTTGAGCAGGTTGATGGCCACCCACAGCGGGAATATTCCCCGCTTGCCATCCAGCACCGCATCGTCCAGCGATGCCAGCAGATAGGGGAAAAGCGCCACCACATCCAAAAAGTGGTTGAAAAAGATGTTGTAGACGGCAAAGCCCGAGAATGCGTACAGGCAGGCCCCCAACACCGCCATGCTCTCGTTTTTGGGCCAGCGCCGCAGCCAAAGGTAGGCCCCGCCCCCCGCCAGTGCAAATTTTAGGCAGAGGAAGGGCACCATCAGCCAGGGCATCAGCCAATCGGGGAAAAGCAGGCTCAGCCAAAAAAACGGGCTGCCTGCCAGGTAGAAGGAGTAGGCGTTATCAAACCCGCTGCCCAAATCGGTCGCCCAGCTAAAGCTGCCCCCCGCCTTGACAAAGCGGTTGGCGTAGGCATAAAACGGGATTTGTTGGTCGTTAAAATCCCCGGCATAGTGGAAAAACTCTCCCGAAAGGCCATCGATGATGCAGTGCGGCAAAAACAGCGCTGCTGAAACCGCCAGGCAGAGAAAAAACACCTGCCAGTAGCGGCTTTTTTGTTTTGTAAGCTGTGGCAACGCCACCCACCTCATCTCCTTTGCAGGTTTGCAGGCCCTGCGGTAAGCAGGTATCACTTTATCTTTGCATCACTTTATCATTGGGTGGGCAATATGGTATACTATTTTATAGTGCCATCCTGGCCATACTACAAGATAAAAGGCAAAAGATAAAAAACGATAAAAGGGGTACTCCCCTATTATAAACAATCACCGGAAAGAAGGCAATGCCATGAAAACCTATCCCTTCAACGCGCTGCTGGCGCGGATGAAATACATCACCCGCTGGAGCCTGATGCGCAACGGCCGCCCCGAAAGTTTGAGCGAGCATACCGCCGATACCGCCCAGCTTGCCCACATTTTATCCTTAATTGCCCTGCACTGCACCGGCACCGGGGCGGCTATCCGCCCCGACCGGGTGGCCACGGCGGCACTCTACCACGATGCACCCGAAATTTTAACCGGCGATATGCCCACCCCGGTCAAGTACAAAAACGATGCCCTGCGCACCGCCTACAAGGCGCTGGAAAAGCAGAGCGCCAACGCCATGGCCGGGCTGCTGCCCCCCGAATTGCAGCAGAGTGTTGCCCCCTACCTGACGGGCGAAATTTTAAACGATGCCGAGCGCAAGCTGCTGAAAGCGGCAGACCGGCTTTCGGCCCTGTTAAAATGTGTGGAGGAGGGCCAGGGCGGCAACCGGGAGTTTGATGCCGCCCGCACCCAGCAGGAGCAGGCAATACGGGCGATGCAGT
>JAQUSS010000193.1 GCA_028710135.1 Gemmiger sp.
CTGAAGCGTAGGGGGATACACTTATGGCGTTCGTTCTCGATGAAGAGATGCAGAATGTTACCAATATTAAGGTCATTGGTGTAGGCGGTGGCGGCGGCAACGCAGTCGACCGTATGGTGGAGGCTGGCCTGTCAGGGGTCGAGTTTGTTGCCATGAACACCGATCAGCAGGCGCTTGTCAACTCAAAAGCCACCCAAAAGGTGCAGTTGGGCGCCAAACTGACCAAAGGCCGCGGCGCCGGTGCTGACCCCGAGGTGGGGCAGCGGGCGGCTGAGGAGAGCAAGGACGAAATATCGAACGCGCTGAAGGGCGCGCAGATGGTATTTATCACGGCCGGCATGGGCGGCGGCACCGGCACCGGGGCTGCACCCGTTGTGGCCGAAACTGCCCACGATTTGGGCATCCTGACGGTTGGCATTGTCACCAAGCCTTTCGGGTTTGAGGGCAAGCGCAAGATGGGCCTGGCCGAGCAGGGTATTGCCTCGCTGATGATGCACGTCGATAGCTTGATTGTGATTCCCAACGAGCGGTTAAAGCTGATCAGCCAGGAAAAAATTACATTGATGAACGCCTTTGAGGCCGCCGATAATGTTCTTCGCCAAGGTGTGGAGAGCATCTCCGGCCTAATCAACGTGCCCGCCTTCATCAACCTGGACTTTGCCGACGTTCGCTCCATCATGAAGGATGCGGGCTTTGCCCACATGGGTGTTGGCGCAGCCAAGGGCGCAGGCAAGGCCGAAAATGCCGCCAAGGCCGCCATCTCCAGCCCGCTGCTGGAAACCAGCATTGCCGGCGCGCGCGGCGTTATCATCAACATCACCTCCAGCCCGGATATCGGCCTGGACGATGTGGAAACCGCTGCCTCGATGATTACCCAGTCGGCACATCCGGATGCAAACATCATCTGGGGTACTGCCTTCAACGAGAGCCTGTCGGACGAGATGCAGATTACCGTGGTTGCCACCGGCTTCGAGAATACCCCGGGCGTGGACGAGCCGATCCAGGCCGCCATGGAAGCCAAGGCATCTGCCGCCAAGGCAGGCGGTGGCCGCCCGCCCATCAAGCCGGTGCAGCCGGTTGCCCCCGTGGCACCTGCCCCCGCCCCCGAGATTCCTACCGAAATGCCGGGTACGGTGTTCAGTAGCGATGTGTTCGGTGCGGGCATCGACACCGCCGCCCCCGAATCCTCTACGGACAGTGAGGACGACGGCGATTACTTCAATGATTTGTTAAGCATCCTGAACAAGCGCCAGTAATTGTAGCCAGTGATTTCTGCGCGGGATACGGCCGCCTTGCCCGTGCGGCAGGCCACCGGGAAGCTAAAAAATGCGGAGCTGGCAGCAAAAAAGGGGGAGCGCCATGCCATCGGAGATGCCGAACATCCAGGAGGAAGGGTTTCGATCCAGCCTGTTCGGATTTGACAAAAATGATGTGCTGGCCTACATGAACGCCCTTGCCAACGAGGCGCAGCAGCAGGAACTGACCTACCAGGAGCAGATACACCACCTGGAGGAACAGCTGGATAAGCTGAAAAAAGAGCAGACCAATGCCCGCATCTGTGTAGAAAAGCTACAGCAGGAATATACCGACGCCATGGCCCGTGCCGAAAGCGCCGAAAAAACCATCCAGGAGTCTACCCGCCAAAAGCAGGCCGCCGAGGAACGCACCGGCAGCTATCGCAGCCAATGCACCGAGCGCGATAAGGCCATTGAGATGCTGCGCGCCGAGAACGAGCGGCTGCAAAAGCAGGTGGATGCCCTGATGGAGCATCAAAACCAGGAGAAGGCCGAGCGGGAGGCCGAGCGCGCCGCCGCAAAAGCCCAGGCTGCCGAGGCCAACCAGGCCCTGCAAGCGGCCCAGGCACAGGTTGCCACGGCCAACCAGGCGTTGCAGGCAGCCCAGCAGCAGGCAGCTGCGGCCCAGCAGGCTGCCGCCACGGCGGCGAAAAACCAGGCGGCCCAAGCTGCCCAGGCACCGCCGCCCAACCCCGCAACAGCCCCCGCCACGCGGGACGATGCGCGGGTGCAAGCCCGCAAAATTTTGGAGGATGCCCGCCTTTACGCCGAGAGCGCACAGGCCGCGCTGGAGCGCGAGGCAGCCGCCCAAAAGGAACGCATGGCCGAGAATGCCCGTGGCATTGCCGCCGGTGTGCTGCTGCTGCGGGAGCGTTTGGCCCGTGTGGACGATAAGCTGGATTCCGCCGCGCTCGATTTGGAAAATGCAACCACCGCCATCTACCATGCCCTTGACGATGTGATGGAGGATGTGAACGCCCTGGATACCCGTATGCAGGGCTTTGATGCCGATGAAGCCCCGGGGCAAGCGCCGGGTGGCACCGGGGGGGAACCGCCCCTGCCGCCCAGCCCGCCGGCACCCGCCACCCCACCGGTAGCACCCGCTGCACCCTCGGCTGCGGATATGGCCGATATGGCCGATATGCCACTATCCTACGGCACCAACCGCTGGGACCCGGCGCTGGTGGAGCCACCCCACCGTGTGGGGGTACTGCGCCCTGCTGCCGCTTTGCGGCCCAAGCGCCCGTTGCGCACCGCGGCCCAACCCCGCCCGGCGGCACAGCCGCGCCCGGCAGACCCGGCACAGCGCCTGCGCCGCACCGTGCGCGGGCGGCAAAAGGTAGCGCAAAGCCTGCTGGATGCACTCAACCGCATGGATGACGATCAATAAAATCCCGGGCCGTGGAAGATGTTTTCTTCGCGGCCCTGTTTTTTTCTGTTTTTATTACGCTATTTGATTACGCTGTTTTTCGTCACATAAAGGAGCGCCTATGCGTTGCAATCTGCTGCAAAAATTGCGCCAAACCGTTTCCGCCTGGCCGCGGGCAGGGCGCTGGCTGCTGGGGGGCATGGCCCTGCTGGCCGCCATTGTGGCCGGGGGGGCCATCACGGCCTACGGCGGGGTGCTTCTGCTTCTGCTGCTGTGGGGCATCTGCATGGGGGGGCTGTACCTGCTTCTCTCCACCGTTTGGCGGCTTGCCTTCCCCGGGCAGGCGCTGCGGCAGGATACACCCTTTTGCATCGCCTTTGGGGTGGGGGCCGCGGTGGGCCTGGCCGTGCTGTGGGGGCTAATTTTTTATCGCCAAACCGTTTATGGCGAGGATGCCATCAACTACTATGCCAAGCAGCAGCTATTGTTTGGCAGTTTTTCCACCAACGGGTTTTATGGCCTGCGCCTGTTGGCCGAAAACCTGCTGGCAGCCGATTATAAAATGTTTATCAACCTGTTTGTCACCCTGCCGGCCCTGGTGCTGCCCCGCACCGTCAACGGGTTTATGGTCAGCTACTCGCTAACCTGCCTATTGCCGGCCTGGTTTGGGCTGCTGATGGTGGCCAAAAAGCTGCGGGGTTGGCTCTCGCTCCCCTTGCCGGGGTGGCGGGCTACGGCCTACTATGCCCTGTGTATGCTGGCGGTGGTGCTGTGGCCCATGTTTTTGTGGCCTGCCACCCACGGTATGCCGGATGCCTTTGGCCTGGTGTTTGTGGCGGCCATTGTGCTGCTAACGGCCGATTACCGGTTT
>JAQUSS010000056.1 GCA_028710135.1 Gemmiger sp.
ACCACGGCGGCGCGGGGCACAATGCAGGGGTCGTGCCGGCCCTGTATTTGCAGCCGAGCGTTTTGCCGGGTAGTGATATCCACGGTATCCTGCGGCTGGTAGATGCTGGGCGTGGGCTTTACCGCTGTGCGGAACACCACCGGCATCCCGTTGGCAATGCCCCCGTTTACCCCGCCGTTGCGGTTGGTGGCGGTGGCCACCTGCCCGTTTTGCATGGTAAAGGGGTCGTTGGCGGTGCTGCCGCGCAGCCCCGCAAAGGCAAAGCCCGCGCCAAACTCCACCCCTTTTACCGCCGGTATCGCAAACAGCAGGTGGGCAAGCTCGCTTTCCACCGTATCAAAAAAAGGTTCGCCCACCCCGGCGGGCAGGCCGGTGATGATGGTTTCCAAAATGCCGCCCACGCTATCCCCCGCGCTGCCCGCCGCCCGGATGGCCGCCTGCATGGGGGCCTCCTTGGTGGAATCCAGCAGGGCAAAATGGTCGGCCGGGGGGTCGGCCAGGGCCTGGCCCGCCCCCGCCGAGAGGGGGGCATCCGCCACCCCGGCAACCTCGGCAATGTGGGTGTACACCCGCACCCCCAGCCCGCGCAGCGCCAGCTCACACAAGGCACCCGCCGCCGTGCAGGCCGCCGTTACCCGGCCCGAAAAATGCCCGCCGCCCCGCGCATCCTGAAAGCCCTCGTACTTGGCGTAGGCGGTATAATCGGCATGGCCGGGGCGGAGCAGCGCCGCCGTTTTGGCATAATCGTTGCTTTTGGTGTTGGTGTTTTGGATGGCTAGGGTGATGGCCGTGCCGGTGGTGTGG
The DNA here is from genome assembly GCA_028710135.1 of Gemmiger sp. Lineage (GTDB taxonomy): Bacteria > Bacillota > Clostridia > Oscillospirales > Ruminococcaceae > Gemmiger. Next base: position 805 of record JAQUSS010000056.1, read on the forward strand.
CCGTTATACACGCCGGATAAAAATTCCACTTTATCCGGCTCGGTGCGGGCGGTGGAAAGCCCATCCCCCCGGGCACGGCGGCGCTCCATACAATAGGCAACAAAATCGGTATCCACCGGGATGCCCGCCCCCAGCCCATCCAGCACGGCACCCACGGCGGGGCCGTGGCTCTCGCCAAAAATGGTTAGGCTGATGGCATTGCCAAAGGTGTTTTTCATTCGTGCTCCTCCGCCTTGGTTTTGGGCTGTTTTGCCGGTTTTTCCTGTTTTGGCTGTTTTGCCTGGGGCGCATCCTCCGCCCCGGCCAGGCCCAGCAAGGTGGGCAGGGCGGCCATGGGCAGGGTATCGGCCCGCCAGCAGCCAAGCCCCGGCACCTTGATAACCGTGATGGTAGCCCCGGTGCTTTTTTTATCGTGCTGCATATATTCCAGCACCTTTTGGGCGTTGTAGCCGGTGCGGGCGGGCAGGCCCAGCGCCCGGTAGATGGCCCGTGTGCGCTTGATTAAGGGCTTATCCTCAATCATGGGCAGCATACCCAGCGCCACACACTCGCCATGGTACAGCCCGTTTTTGCGGCGGCCCTTCACGCCCTTCACGGCCTCCACCCCATGCCCGATGGTATGCCCAAAGTTGAGCGCGGCCCGGGCCCCGGTTTCCCGCTCATCCTGCTCCACAATGCTTTTTTTCACCAGCAGGCTGCGGTAGATAATCTGCTCAATATTTTCCTCGGGGTGGGGGCATTCAAACAGGGCAAACAGGGCCGGGTCGGCAATTAAGCCCGCCTTGATGGCCTCGGCCAGGCCGTTGGCATACTGGCGGCGGGGCAGGGTAGCCAGCACATCGGGGTCTATCAGCACCACCTTGGGCTGCCAAAAGGCCCCAATGCTGTTTTTGGTATCGCCAAGGTCCACCGCCGTTTTCCCCCCGATGGAGGAATCGATTTGGGCAAGGGTGGTGGTGGGGCAGTTGATAAAATCAACCCCGCGCATAAAGGTGGCGGCGCAAAAGCCCGCCAAATCTCCCACCACGCCGCCGCCCACGGCCACCACCAAATCCCGCCGGGTCATGCCAAAATCCAGCATAGCCTGTAGCACCTGGCCAAACACCTTCAGGCATTTGCTGCCCTCGCCCGCGGGCACGGTGTAAACGGTGCCCTGCTCGCACTGGGCGCAAACCGTTTGGGCATACTGGGGCGGCACACCGCTATCGGTTACCACAAACACCCGCCGGTGCTTGAGGTTGGCAAACTGGTACAGGTTTTTTAAGCAGCCTTGTTTCAAGATAATATCGTAGCTACGTTCTTTAAGCTGCATCGTTAATTTCATCATAACGCCTCCCCAGGTGTGGTGGGGCCGCCCACATCAAACAGGCCCAGCAGCCGCACCGTGCGGCAAAGGGTATCCAGGCTCTGCAAAAGCTGGTGGCGGCTGTTGGCCGCCTGCACCGGATCCGCATCGGGGCAGACGAGCTGTACGTAAAAATAATACTCAAACGGCACATGGGGCAGCGGGCGGCTTTTAATACTTTCCATATTAAAGCCCTGCTCCCCTATCAGTTGGATGACCTTGGCCAGCTTGCCGGGTTTATGGTCCACCGTGAACAGCAGCGATATCCGCGCACCGGCGGTGGGGGCCTGGCGGCTAATCACAATAAAGCGGGTGGTGTTATCGCCATCCTCGTTCACGCCCTCGGCCAAAATTTGCAGCCCATACAGCCCCGCTGTTTCGGCCGAGGCAATGGCCGCCAGGGTGGCATCCCCCGTTTCGGCCACATGGCGGGCGGCATCGGCGGTGTTGCCCCACACCACGGTTTCCAGCCCGTAGGCTTTGATAAAGGGGCTGCTTTGGCTTAACGCCTGCTGGTGGCTCACAACCGTGCGGATATCCCCCAGGCGGGCACCCGGCAGCCCCAAAAGGTCCTGCCGGATGGGCAAGCCGTACAGCCCGGTGATGAAGAGCGCCGGGTGGGCATACAGCAAATCCAGCACGGCGGAAACATCCCCCGCGTTGGAATTTTCAAAGGGCAGCACCCCCAGCGCGGCGGTGCCGGTTTCCACCGCGTCAAACACATCGGCCCAGGTGGGCTTTGCCAGCGCCCGCGCAAAGGGGTAAAGCCGCCGCAGCGCAATGTGCGCCCAGGCCCCCTCCACCCCTTGGTAGGCAACCGTATCCCGCCCCAGTACCTGGCGCTGGTAGGCGCGGGATACCGCCATGGTATCCTGTATAAACGCCCGGTAATAGGGGCGCAGTGCCTCGTTTTGGAGGTAGGCGGTGTTTTTTTCCACCACGGCGGCCTCCCGCCCGGCATCCAGCACCGGCTTGCCGGTTTCGGCCTTATAGCGGGCCACCTCGGCCACTGCCTCCATCCGCGCCTCAAACAGGGCCGCCATCTGGCTGTCAAGCGCGTCAATTGTTTCCCGTGCCTGCTGCAAACGATCCATAATTTTCCCCCACCGTGCCATCCTACTGCGATATATAGTGTAAGTATACCATAAAGGGGTCTGTATGCCAACCCGTTCACGCAAAAATCCTGCCGGGGCGGGCGGGGTTTCTCACCCCCGCGCCACCCAAAATAAAAAACGGCCAAGGGGGGTGCGGCACACGCCCCCTCGGCCATTTTCAGGTGCTTTATAAACGGCAGCGCGCCGCAGGCGGCAGCGTTTGCGCCTTGTTTTATTTTCACCCGGCTTTTCACCAATTTTTCAGGCAATTTTTTAGGCAAATTTTCGCCAATTGGCACCGCCGCTTTTACCGCTTTCGCCGGTTTTTGGCAAGCTCCTCAAAGCTGCGGTTTTGGGTGTAAAAGCGGCGGTAGGGGTTATCGGGCAGGGGCGTTTGGGGGGGGCGGCAGGGCCGGGGGTTGGGGGGGCGGCGGGGCCGCTTTTTTTAAAATATACCCCTGCACGGCCCAGCCGCGGTGGCGCCTGCGCCAAAAAAACGGGCGGGGGGGCTTCATTTGGTGGCCCCCGGCAGCCGGGTGGCACCGGCGGTCAGCGCCTGCCACATTGCTTCATCCGCGGTGTAGGGGTTCTCCTTCTTATCGCTCCAAAAGCCGCGGCGGCCCACATAAACACCCTGTAGCAGCGCCTGGCTATCCCCTGTCACATCGTCCATCACGGTGTAGCCGGTGTAGCTGCCCAGCTCCAGCCCGGCCAGCACCGGGCAATCGTCCCAAAGGTAGTACAAATTTTCCCAATCGGCAATGCTCTCGCCCTCGGCGGGTTCGGCGGGCAGGGTGCCATCGATGTATTGTAGGGCCGAGGTTTGGGCCTCAAAGCCCTGGGGGTCCGCCACCAAAAAGATGTAGCTGCCATCGTCGGAGGATAAATCTGCACTCAGCTTGGTGATGCCCGCCATCTGGGTGTAGGGGTCGCTGTCGCTTTCCTCGGCGTTAAAATTCACCGTGTACTGGTTCAGCTGCACCACCACCTGGCCATCCCCGTTGCGGTCCTCGCCGTAGCTTTGCAGCGCGGTGGTCAGGGCGTTGACGGTATCCTCGGGCAGGTCTTGCTCCGCCACCCAGGAAATTTGATAATCCGGCTGGGTTTGAAAGACGGTATCCTTAATAATCCACACCAGTGTTATCACGCCAACCGCCACGGCCAACACCTGCCAGCGGTGGTAAAGCCACCAGTTGGCGGCCTTCTCTTTTTTGGTGTAGACCCGCGCCGGGGTGGCATCCTGTTGATAATCTTCCTGGCTGTCTTTCGTGACCCATGCCATGGCAAACACATCCTTAACATCGTATTCGGGTAATAGGGCGCGCCGCACCGCCCGGTGCAGCAGCATTTAGCTATTGTAGCACAGTTTTGTGCCGAAATTGTAAACTTATTTTTACCATTTTTTTGCCCGCCCTTGCAAGCCGCCCCGCAAAACGGTATGATGAAGGAAATAAAAACAACGTTTTGGGCGCGCCGGGCCTTGTGCGGTTTTGCCCGGTGCCAAAGCCGGTGCCAAATTTGCCGCCCCGCAGCGCTGCCAACGCCCCCCAGAATACCGCGAGAACGCCGCGAATAGAAAAGGGAGATTACCATGGAAGCAAAAAGCCTGTTTTTGTTGCAGGATACCGAAGCCTTTATGCAGGGCGAGCTGGATAACGTAACGGTGGCCGGGGGCCGCATTATTTTGGATGTGGTGCAGGGTGCCTATGTGCCCTACGGCTGCTACACCAGCCCCGCCATACCCATGCCGGTGTTTGATACCCTGTACCCCAGCTGGAACACCGATACCCCCCAGGGCACGGCGGTGGAGGTGCAGGCCCGGGTGCTGGTGGATGGCAACTGGACGGCCTGGTGCAGCTTTGGCCGGTGGAGCCCCTTTATCCGCCGGTTGGGCGGCAAGCCGATGGCGCGGGGCCCGCTGGTGCTTGCGCCCGATAGCCTGGCGCTGGATTCCAAAACGGCCACCCAGGCCCAGCTGCGCATCTACCTGTACACCCGGGACGATAAAGCCACGCCCGCCGTGCGGCTGTTGGGGGTTAGTGTGCGCCCTGCGGGGCAGATACCCGGCGGCGGGCGGGTGGTGAACACCCGGCTGCACCTGCCCCCCTACGCGGTAAGCCGCCGCGCCCCCCACCTGCGCAGCCAGATGGATTTGGCCATTGGCCTTGCCAGCCTGACCAACCGCTGGGGGGCGGATATTTTGCCGGAGGAATTTGCCCTGGCCCTGTTTGACTGGCAGAACCCCGGCCGCCCCAACCTGGCCTTTGGTGCCGCCGTGGCGGGGTGCTGGGGGTTCCCCGCGTGGGTGCGCTGGGCCGATTTGGCCGCGTTGCGGGCCGAGCTGCGGGCCGGGTACGGGGCCGTGGTGCCCCTTGCCACCACCCCCAGCCAGCAGGCCGCCGGCCTGCCCGAGAGCCGGTTTGTAAGCCTGCGCGGCTTTGTGACCGACCCCACCACCGGCGCACAGTCGGTGTTGCTGAACGACCCCCTGGCCGAAACCGATTTTGCCGCCGAAACCACCCTGCCGGTGGACGATTTTTTGGTTGGCTGGACAAACCAGGCGCTATTTTTGCGCCCCTGCCGCGCCCCGCAGGAGAAAGCCCGCCCCGCGCGGCGGTTGGTATCCCTGCAACCGGCAGGCCCCGATGCCCCGGGCGTGTATCATTTGCTGCTGAACGGCACCCCCCGCCTGCTGGCCGATGATTTTTGTGGGGAGGCCACCGCCCCCACCGGCGTGCTGGCCTGGACGGTGGCGGGCACCACCCCCCACGCCACCACGGCCCACAAAACCTTCCATTTTACCACCCCCACCGCCGGGGGCATTGCCCTTGCCCCCGCCGACCCACCGGCCCGCCACACCGTATACGCCATCGACGCCACCGGCCAAATGCTGGTGGGGGATATTACCCTGTAAATAGAAAAAGAGAGGCTGCCGTGCGGCAAAAAACATCCTGGTATCGATGTTTTTGGCGTACACGCAGCCTCTCTTTTGCGGTTATTGAACGCATTGCGGGGAATTCACAAAATTTAGGGGCGGGTGCAGCGCATTTTTGACGTGTATACGCCAAATGCAACGGCAGCCGCCCTTTTAAATACCCCGCGTTATACCCACGCGGGCGTGGTTTCGTTTTGATAAAAGCAATCCGCCGCCCAGTTCAAGGGGTTGGTATCGATATAGGCCCCTATTTCCTGGCACTCCTGCGCATTGCGGAGGATATGGTCGTGAAAGCGCGGGTGCCACAGCCCCTTTACCCGGGTTTCGCGGGTAACCGATGCCTTGAATTGCTGCATTGCCCTTGGCACCGTTTGTTTGGATTTTTCCCGCAGGGGCACCATGCGGGGCGGCCATGCCGGCAGGGTATCCAGTACCGGCCCGGCGGGCAGGGTGCCCGCCGCCCCTATAATGGGGCAATCCACCATCAAAATGATGTGGATATGGTTTGGCATCACAACAAATTTGAGAACCATGGCCCCGGCGATATGGTTTTCAATCTGCCGGATGTGGCGGCTGGCAATTTCGCCAATTTGGTTCAGGTACATGATGCCGCCCCGTATCTCACCAAAAAAATGTTCCCGGTTTTTTGTGCAGATGGTGATGAAATACCCGCCCCCCTGCGAATAATCATACCCTTGCAACCGCATTCTCTTTTTCTGTGGTAACGGTTCCATCTGCCGTGACCTCCTGGTTTTTCCACCTGATAGGGGATGGCCTAAACGGATGTGTTTTCCCGGGGCATGGTATGGGCCGCCGGTTGCACGCACCTGTCATTCCTATTATATCCCCCCACACACCGCACCGCAACCCACCCCGCCGGGATGCGCGGCAAAAATTTTGCCCCGGCACGGTATGGGCCGCCGGTTTCGCCATTCACGATGCACCCCGGTTGGCAGGCACGATGCGGGGCCGCCGGTTGCGCCATATGCGGCGTACCTCCGTAGGGCCACCATACATGGTGGCCGCCCTGCCACGGCCACGTGCCCCCCCGTTTTGCCACGGCACCCCGCCGCCGTCTGGGATTACGCGGGGTGGATTTCGCCAAGGCCCGTTGCCCCCATAGGGCGGGCACGATGTATCGTGCCCCTACGGTACGGGGCAACACCCCGGTACCATATGGGCCGCCGGGCGCGTCATATGCGGCGTATCTCCGTAGGGCCACCATACATGGTGGCCGCCCGGCCACGGCCACGCGCCCCCCGTTTTGCCACGGTGCCCGCCGCCGGGATTACGTGGGGCGGATTTTACCAAGGCCCGTTGCCCCCATAGGGCCGGCACGATGTATCGTGCCCCTACGGTACGGGGCAACACCCCGGCACGGTATGGGCCGCCGGTTGCGCCCTATGGTGGCAACGCCACAACGCAAAAAACGCACAAAATAAAAGCGGGACGGCCACTGCCCCGTCCCGCCTTTATTAAAAAGAAGGAGAAAAACAGAGCGCCTGCCGTTTGGCCTGACAGAAACCCACCCCTCTACAAGCAAGCTTCTTACCTCCTGCCGGGCGCTCTGGTTTTATTCTTCTATTGTCATCGAAATTGCAAAAGGCGCTTCGGAAGCGGTTCACCGTATCCGAAGCGCCTTTGCTTTCGATGTAACAATCATAGCGGATTTTATCGAAAAATGCAACCCCTTGCGTAGTATAAATTGCTGTAAAAGGCGTGCGTGTTTTTGTGCAATTTGCACACTCACATCGCAGCGGCCAGGGCGGTTTCCACACTGGCCTGCTGTAGCTGGCGGTTGGCAAGATACTCGGCAAGGTCGGCATCCCAATCCTGGTAGCCGGGCTCGCCCCGGTGGTCGGGCAAAGCATAATTGGCGGCCAGGTAATGCCCCATCGCCTGCGATACCTTCCACGCGCCCTTCACGTTGAGATGGTCGCCACTATCGGGGGTATCGGTCTGCCAGTCAAAGCCGATGGCCTTGAGGTTATGGTCCAAATTATAATCCACATAGGGGATGCCGTTTTCCGCCGCAAAGGCGGCGGTGCCGTTGTGGCGGGCCATGTTCCAGGCGTTGCCGCAGGGCACGGTAACAAACACCAGCTTGGTATCGTGCTGGGCGCACAGCTCCACAATCCGCCGCAGGTAAAGCTGCACCAGCGGGTCGATGGGGGCCACGCCCTTATCGTCCATATAGCTGCCGCCGCCATAGCTGTGCACTCCGGTTAGGGGGGTAAAGCCCTTGTTGATATCCCGCCAGGTATAATCGTGCTCCTCCAGCAGGTTTTTGGGGGTCAGATACTTCCAGTTATCGTGGAAGCGAACCAGCGGGAACAGCTCGTCCATAATATCGCCCACGGCGTTTTGTACCCGCGTTTCGTTGCCCTTTTTGCTATAGATGATGGCGGTGCCCAGCACCACCACCTTGGGGCTTTGTTCATCGTAAATGCGGCGCAGGCGATAGTAGGCATTGTAAACCGAAAACCAACCCACCCCGTAGGTGTAGCCGGTAATGCCCGCCTGGTGATACCATTCCATGGGGGCAATGCCCTGCGCGGCGTTGGAATCCCCCAGCACCAGCACATCAATGGTATCAAAATCTTCGCCCAAAATGCCGCCGGCGGTGTAGCCCGTCAGGTAACGGTTGGAGTGGGGCTTTAAATATTCCCCCACCAAACCAACGGCCACCAGCAGGGCCAGCAAAAAGGCCGCCGTGCGCAGCAGATGCTTCAACCAGGTTTTGGACACAGTTCGTTCTCCTTACAAAAGCGTTGGTAACGTTGGTAACGGCGGTTAAAATTGCGCGTAGATGAAGGCGGCGGGGTCGTAATGGTCGCCATAGGCGCCAAACACCAGCACCAGCAGCACCCCGCCAATGTAGGCGGCCCACCGCAGGGGCAGCGGCTTTGTGGCCAGCCCCCGCCGGATGGATACCCCGCGCTCGTGCAAAACATCCACCAGCAAAATTAGCGCTGCACCCAGGGCCAGCACCGCCATATCCCGCGCATCCACCTTAATCAGCAGGCTGGCGTTGTATTTTACCGCCAGGTGCCGCAGCATATACAGGGCGTTGGCCATACCGTTTGAGCGGAAAAGCAACATACCCACGTTCACCAGCAAAAATGTTCGCCCAATTTGGAAGGTTTTGTACCACCAGGTTTTCCGCCAGGCGGGTAGCCCCGGCATGGCCTTTAAAAGCCACGGCTCGGCGGCCTGGCCCAGCAGCTGCAACGCGCAATAGTATAGCCCGTAAACCAGGTATACCCACCCCGCGCCGTGCCACAGCCCAATGGCCGCCCAGGTAACGGTAAGCCCCAGCGCCACGGGCAGGGTGCGCCCTGCCGCCGGGCCCAGCTTAGCCCGGCAAAACCGCCCAAAACGGACGACCGGCTTAGACATGATAAACGGCTGGAACAGATATTCCCGCAGCCAGGCCCCGAGGGTGCTATGCCACCGCCGCCAAAATTCACCGATGGACGATGCAAAAAACGGCTGGCGGAAGTTTTCAGCCAGGGGGATGCCAAAAATTTCGGCGCTGCCAAGCACAATATCCATGCAGCCCGAAAATTCGGCGTACAGTTGCAGGGTATACAGCAGCGTGCCCAGCAGGGTGGCCCCGCCCGAATACTGCACAAAATCGTCAAACACAGCCTTGACATAGGCGTTGGCACGGTCGGCCACCACCACTTTTTTAAAAAGGCCCCACAAAATGCGCTGTGCGCCAAAGGCAAGGTTTTGGTAGGTGGGGTGCTGGTTTTCGGCCAGCAGGGTGGGTGCCAAATCGCGGTAGCGGTCAAACGGCCCCTCCACAATATGCGGCCAGAACGAAAGGTAAAGTAGCACCTGCCACAGCCGCCGCGCGGGCGGGCAGACCCCGCGCGATACATCCACCAAATAGCCCAGGGCCATCAGGGTGTAAAAGCTGATGCCAAGGGGCAGCACCCAGTGCGGCACCGGCAAATCGCCCACCCAGCCAAAGAGGGGCACCCTGGCCAGCGCGGCCACCAGCACCTTGCGCAAAAAGGGCGAATATTTTAGCCAAACCAAGCAGCCCAATAGCAGCAAACAGCCCGCGCCCAGCACCGAGCGTTTGAGCACGGCAACCTTGGCCTTATAGGCTTTCCGCTCCGGCTTGGGCAGCAGGGGGGCAGCATCCGCAACCAGCTCGTCCAGCCGGCCAAGGGTAAGCCCCACCGCCCAGGTAATAACGGCGGCGGCCACAAACCACAGGATGTACCGCCCCGCGCTCAACCAGTAAAACAGCAGGCTGAACGCCAGCAGCACCAGCGGGCGGCGGCGGGCCGGGGCCACCAGCCAACCCAGGTAGGCAGCCCCCAAAAACAGCCCAAAGTAGAGAAATGTATTGTAGGCCATTTAGCTCACTCGTTTTCCAATCGTTCCACCAGCGCCAAAATGGCGGCGGCCGTGTGGAAGTTTTCTTCCTTCAAGTCCAGCGGGGTAATCTCGATGTCAAACTCCTCGGATAGCGACATCACCAGCGACATCACCTCCACCGAATCCAGTAGCCCGGTTTTAATCAGCTCCTCCTCGGCGGTGGGGGCCAGCCCCGGCTTAACCTCGGCCAAAATGGCAAGAATTTCTTCAATTGTGTGCATGGCGTTCTCCTTCTTCTCTCGGTGTGGCCTGCCGCATCGGGCGGGCCATGTTTAGCTTTTTTAGCGTTTTTAGCATTTTGGTTTATTGCCGCCGGGGTTTTGCCCGCAGGCAGCTTCCAGCTTCCACTTTACGCCTTTTCAAGCAGCGTTTGCAGTTCTTTTCTGTCGATTTTTCCGTTGGCATTTTGGGGCATCCGCTTTACGCGGCAATACACCGCCGGGCACATATAGCTGGGCAGCCGCCCGGCAAGGCGCTGGCGCAGTGGCTCGGCCACATCGCGCTTGGCCTGGTAAAACAGCACCAAACGGTCACGCGGGGGGTCGTACAGGCAGGCGCAGCTTTCCAGCTTTTCCTGGCCAAAGGCGGCGGTTTCCACCTCACCCAGCTCAATGCGGTAGCCCCTGTGCTTAATTTGGTGGTCGATTCGGCCACAGTAAACCAGCTCGCCCCGCTCGTTCCAGCGCACCAAATCCCCGGTGCGGTAAATTACCTCGGGGTAATGGGGCTGTAGCGGGTTTTGGATAAACCGCTCGGCGGTTTTTTCGGGCATGGCATAGTAGCCCGCCGCCAAAAAGCTGCCCCGGGCGCAAAGCTCCCCCTCCTCGCCGGGGGGCACGGCCTTGCCGTCCTTTAGTACCAGCAGGGCGCAGTTATCGCAGGCGCGGCCAATGGGCAGCGCCTCGTCATCGGCAAACGCCCGGGTAAGCTCGTAGTAGGCGCAGATATCGGTGGTTTCGGTGGGGCCATAGAGGTTGGCAAACCGGGCCGCCGGGTAGTGCGCCCGCCAGTAGTTCAGCTTGGCGGTGGGCATCACCTCGCCCGCAAACAGGATGGTGGTAAGGGGCGGCAGGGCGGTATAGTCCAGTGCCTTCCAGTTGGCGACAATCCCCAGTGCCGAGGGCACCCAGTAGAGGGTGTTGACCCCTTTGGCGGTGAGATAATCAAGCAATTGCACCGGGAAGCTGAACAGCCGCCGGGGCAGCACCTGCACGCAGGCCCCGGTGCGCAGCGCCACGTAAATATCGGTGACGGACATTGAAAAATAGAAGGGGGTCTGGTTGCCAAAAACGGTTTTTTCGCTGATGGCAAAGGTGGCGGCGGCCCATTCGCTGTAGGCAAGCAGGTTGCGGTGGGTGATGGCCACCCCCTTGGGCAGCCCGGTGGAGCCGCTGGTAAACAGCACATAGGCAAGGTCGGCATCCACCGCCGCCGTGCGGATGGTATTTAGCCGGGCGGCATCCGGCGGGGTGGCAAGGGCATCCTCCAGCGTGAGGGTGGGCACCGCCAGCGCCGCGGCGGCAGGCAGGTGGGCGGCATCCGTCAGCAGCAGGGCCGGGGCAAGCTGGGTGGTAATCCGCGCAATGCGCTCGGCAGGCTGGGCGGTATCCAGCACGGTATAAAAGCCGCCCGCCGCCACCACCCCCAGCATGGCCAAAATGCAGGGGGCCGTATGCGCCAGGTAGAGCGCCACCGGCCGGCCCGTTGCCCCCTGCCCCGCCAGCGCCGTGCCGATGGCGCGGGCCGCCGCCAGGGTTTCGGCCCAGGTAAAGGTTTGGGTTTCATCGCAAAATGCCGGGGCATCGGGCAGGCGAGCCGCCGTAGCCTCCAACAATTCGAGTATATTTTTCAAATTTGCCTCCCTAGATGTTGGAACGCAGAACCGATTGTGCAAAAGGATAGATATAAACATTTTACCACACCCCGCCCATTTTGAACAGTAGGGGCACGATACATCGTGCCCGCCCAACGGGGGCAACGGGGCGTGGTGGAAAGGATGGGGGCGGCGCGGGCCTGGCAATCCCCATTTGGCGGGGCCTCGGGCCGTGGCGGGGCGGCCACCATGTATGGTGGCCCTACGGAGGCGGGGGTGTGTCGCGGCCCGTGGCAATGCCCATTTGGCAAGGCCGCGGGCCTATCAGGGCGGCCTGCAACCCACGCCGTAGGGGCACGATACATCGTGCCCGCCCGATGGGGGCAACGGGCCGTGGCAAAATGGATAGGGGTGCCGGGGGGCAGGGGTACGGTTGCGGCAATCCCCATTTGCCGGGGCCCCGGGCCATGCCAGGGCGGCCACCATGTATGGTGGCCCTACGGAGGTGCGGGTGTGGGGCAGATATGTGCGGCGCGGGCACATCACATGGCCCCCACCCCCGTCCAACCAAATCCCCCCAAACCACGCACAAGCGGCAGGGCCAAAGGCCCTGCCGCTTGCATCCGGCGCTCCACCGGGGTACCTATTCAAAAAATTATGCCTGTTTTTCTACCTTAACGGTCCAGCCCTTGGTATCGGGCAATTTGCCCCACTGGATGCCGGTAAGGGTATCGTACAATTTTTGGGTGACCGGGCCAATCTGCCCGCCGCCAATCACGGCCTTCTTATCCTCCCAATCCAGCTCCTTCACGGGCGAAACCACGGCGGCGGTGCCGGTGCCAAACACTTCCTCCAGCTTGCCTTCGTCGGCTGCCTTCATCACATCGGCAATGGCCAGCTTGCCTTCCACCACCTCGTACCCCCAATCCCGCAGCAGCTCAATGATGCTGCGGCGGGTAACGCCGGGCAGAACCGTGCCGGTGCAGGCGGCGGTGTATACCTTGCCGTCGATTTTGAACATAATGTTCATCGAGCCGACTTCTTCCACGTACTTTTTCTCAACGCCGTCCAGCCACAGCACCTGGCTGTAGCCCTTTTCCTCGGCCATCTCGCCCGCCTTGATGCTGGCCGCATAGTTGCCGCCGCACTTGGTAAAGCCGGTCAGGCCGGGGGCTGCGCGGATAAATTCATCCTCAACATAAATTTTAACGGGGTCAAGCCCTTCGGCGTAATACGCGCCCGAGGGGGAGCAGATGATGGCAAACAGATACTGCTTGCTGGCGTGTACGCCCAGCCCCACATCGGTGGCAAACACAAACGGGCGGATGTACAGCGAGGCACCATCCGAATGCGGCACCCAATCGCGGTCAACATCCACCAGGGTGGCAACCGCCTGAATGTAATCCTCCACCGGGATTTTGGGGATGCACAGCCGCTCGGCCGAATCTTGGAAGCGGGTGGCGTTGCATTCCGGCCGGAAAAGCTGGATGGCATCCTCCGCTGTGCGGTAGGCCTTCATCCCCTCAAAAATCTCCTGCGCATAGTGGAACACCACACAGGCAGGGTCCATCGGCAGCGGGCCGTAGGGCACAATGCGGGCATCGTGCCAGCCCTTGCCGGCGGTATAGTTCATCAAAAACATATGGTCGGTAAACAGCTTGCCAAAGCCCAGCTTGCTTTCGTCCGTCGGTTTCGCCTTGGGCGTGGGGGTTTTCGTAACCTTGATATCCAACATTCTCCATCTCTCCTTATCGTTCACAGTTCCTGGCAGCCGGGCGGACGCACAACCCGCAAGGCTGCTTATTTTTCATTGCTTGGCAATAAAAAAACAACTTCATTAAAATTCGCCCTGCACCTCGCCGCTGCGCGGCAACCGGGGCAGTTGGCTAAAAAACCACTTGATTCAAATCCGCGCCGCCCCTTGCCACCGCGCGGCAACCGGGGGCGAGTGGCCAAAAAGTGGCCGCCGATTCCTTTTATTATAGCGCTGTAAAGTGCTAAATACAAGCCCCGGCGGCAAAATTCAGGCCTTGTTGTAGGGCGCAGTGCCCCTAATGCGGCGGTGCGGCGCCAAATCGCGCCCCAGCCCCGGCGGGGCGGCGTTTTTTTGACATCCCCCCGCCAATGGGGTAAAATAAAGCAGCCGCATAGCGAACCGCCCAAACGCGGCGCAACCGCCGCACGGCCGCCATGGCGGCCCTTGATTTTTAGGTGTTTTGATAAGAAAGCGAGGCCCCACAATGGTAAAAGGCGTTATTTTTGATATGGATGGGCTGATGTTTGATACCGAGCGCATTTGGACCACCCTTTGGGCCCCCGCCTGCCAGGCGCTGGGCCTGCCCGCCCCCAGCGAGGATTTTATTGCCAAGGCGCGGGGGATGGCGGGGCAAAATATGCTGCGGCATATTGCCGCCGCCTACCCCGGCACCGACCCACAGCGCATCCAGGACGAGGTTTTTAAGCTTGGGTACGAGCATTTTGCAAAGCACACCCCGCTCAAGCCGGGCCTGACCGCCCTGCTTGCCTACCTGGAGGAAGTGGGGATGCCCCGCATTGTGGCAAGCTCCAGCCCGCGCGGCATGGTGGAGCGCAACCTGCAAAACACCGGCACCGCCCGCTATTTCCACGATATTGTTTGCGGGCCGGAGGTTCCCCGCTCCAAGCCGGACCCCGCCATTTTTTTGGAGGCCGCCCGCCGCCTGCGCCTGCCCGCCACCGATTGCCTGGTGCTGGAGGATAGCTTTAACGGCATCCGGGCCGGCCACGCCGCCGGGGCCGTAACGGTGATGGTGCCCGACCTTTTGCCCCCAACGGAGGAAATCCGCGCCCTGTGCAGCGCCTGCTGTAGCGATTTGTTTGAGGTGTTGGCCCTGTTGAAGGCAGGCCGCCTGTAAGACCCGCGCGCCCACGCATTGCGACCCGCGCCGCGCAACCCTGGCACCCGCCCCCCACACACCGTAATTTCCCGCCTCCGTAGGGCCACCATACATGGTGGCCGCCCCGCCGCGGCCCAATGCCCCCGGGGTTGCCACGGTGGCCGCGCCCGCGCCGCATCCCACCGCGGCCCATCCATTTTGCCACGGTGCCCACCCGCGCCGCACCACATCCCGCCGCGCCGCGCGGTAAAATTTCCGCCCCCCTACCACGGTGCGTGGGTGGATTTTACCAAGGCCCGACACCCCCATTGGGCGGGCACGATATATCGTGCCCCTACGGTACGACCGCCACCATGCGCAACATTCACGATGCACCCCGGGCCTGCCCACGCATTGCGACCTTATCCCCGCCTCCGTAGGGCCACCATACATGGTGGCCGCCCCGCCACGGCCCAAGGCCCCCCGGGTTGCCATGGTGGCCACCCGCACCGCGACCTGCCGCGCCGCGCGCCCCATCCATTTTGCCACGGTGGCCACCCACGGCCCACCGTCCCCTGGTTTGTCATGGTGACCCCGCGCCGCGACCCGGGCCTGCCCACGCATTGCGACCTTACCCCCGCCTCCGTAGGGCCACCATACATGGTGGCCGCCCCGCCACAGCCCAAGGCCCTCCGGGTTGCCACGGTGGCCGCCCATACCGCACCCCACCGCGCCGCACCCCGCGCCGCACCCCGCGCCGCGCCGCGCGGTAAAATTTCCGCCCCCCTACCACGGTGCACGGGTGGATTTTGCCAAGGCCCGACACCCCCATTGGGCGGGCACGATATATCGTGCCCCTACGGTACGACCGCCACCATGCGCAACATTCACGATGCCCCCCGGGCCTGCCCTCGCATTGCAATCCCACCTCCGTAGGGCCACCATACATGGTGGCCGCCCCGCCATGGCCCAAGGCCCCCCGGGTTGCCACGGTACCCACCCATACCGCGCCACCCCCCGCCGGGCGGGGGCCGCCGGTTGCGCACACAACCCCGCCGCACTCGCCCTCCCTCCCCCCGCACCAAAAACCGCCCCACGCTGCAAGCTTGCAACGCGGGGCGGTTCTATTTACTATTTGGGGTTATATTGCCGAATTAGCCGGCAACGTAGCCGTACTGGAAGTAC
The DNA here is from genome assembly GCA_028710135.1 of Gemmiger sp. Taxonomy (GTDB): domain Bacteria; phylum Bacillota; class Clostridia; order Oscillospirales; family Ruminococcaceae; genus Gemmiger. The sequence goes on from JAQUSS010000056.1 coordinate 16,427, forward strand.
CAGTAGCCGTAGGCGCTATGCCAGGTGCCCTGCAGCGACGGGCTCTGGAGCCAGAAGTCGTTGTAGTAGGCAACGGGGATGATTGCGGCATCCTCCATGGCAATGTCCTCGGCCTGGTGCAGCGCGGCAATGTGCGCGTCGGCATCGGCCGTTTTGGCGGCATCCATGGCGGCATCAAAGGCCGGGCTGCTGT
>JAQUSS010000194.1 GCA_028710135.1 Gemmiger sp.
TGGATGCCGATGCCCACAAGGATGGGGATGCCAAGGAAGAGATTCTTGCAAAAACCGAGCGCAACATGGCCCAGATGGCCGCCTTGCAGGATGCCCTGTACGCCGATGGCCGGGAGGGTATTATCCTGATTTTGCAGGCCTTAGATGCCGCCGGGAAGGATAGCACCGTAAAGCACGTTATGTCCGGCATGAACCCCCAGGGGGTGGTGGTGCACAGCTTTAAGCAGCCCAGCAGCGAGGAGTTGGCGCACGATTACCTGTGGCGGGTCAACCGCTGCCTGCCCGAGCGGGGCAAAATTGCCATTTTTAACCGCAGCTACTACGAGGATGTGCTGGTGGTGCAGGTGCATGACCTGCAAAAGAATTACAAGATGCCCGCCCGTGTGCTGAACGATGACAAGGACGATTTTTTCAAAAAACGGTACCGCCAAATTCGCAATTACGAGGAATACCTGCACGAGAACGGGTACCAGGTGGTAAAAATTTTCCTCCATGTATCGAAGGACGAGCAGAAAAAGCGCTTTTTGGAGCGGATTGACGATCCCAACAAGAACTGGAAGTTTTCCTCCAGCGATTTGAAGGAGCGGGCCCTGTTTGACGAGTACACCAAAACCTTTGATAAAGTGATTACCGAAACCGCCACCGCGCACAGCCCCTGGTATGCCCTGCCTGCCGACCAAAAATGGTACACCCGGTACCTGGTATCGGAAATTATGGTGGATACCTTAAAAAGGTGCGCCCCCGCCTACCCCCGCCTTTCGGAGGAGGCCGTGGCCGCTTTGGCGGGTTGCCGCCAGCAGCTTGAAAACGAGGGGAAAGCATAACCCCCGCCCCCCTGCTGCCGCGCAGCCCCGTTGGCCTTTGGCCTTGCACAGCGCAGGCGCTGCGCCGTTATAGTATGTTAGAAAGAAGGGTTGCCTGTTGGCACCGATTCGCGTTTTGCAGGTGATGCCGGCCATGGATGCCGGTGGGATGGAAACCTTTGTGATGAACGTTTACCGCACCATTGACCGTACCAAGGTGCAGTTTGACTTTTTGTACCATTACGATAAGCCCTGCTTTTACGATTACGAGATACAGGCCCTTGGCGGCCAAATTACCAAGCTGACCGTGCGCCAGGATAATAACCTGCCCCGCTACCTGCACCAGCTTTCCGCTTTTTTTGAAGCCCACCCCGAATATAAAATTGTGCATGGCCACTACAGTGGCTTTGGCAAATACTACAACAAGGCCGCGCGGCGGCATGGGGTGCCGGTGCGGGTGGGCCACAGCCACAACACCGCCTACGAGCATAACCTGGTGGGCCAGCTTGACCGCTGGATGAGCCACAGCTTTGTGCATGAATTGACCGATTGCTTTGCCTGTAGCCAGCTAGCCGGGCAGTTTTTGTTTGGCAACCACCCCTTTACCGTGCTGCCCAACGGGGTGGATACCGCCCTGTTTGCCAAGTTCGACCCCAAGCGCCGCGCCCACCTGCGCAGCCACCTGGGCGTTGCCGAAAACGAGCTGCTGCTGGGCCATGTGGGGCGGTTTTCCGCCCAGAAAAACCACGATGGCCTGTTGCGGATTTTTGCGGCGCTCTACCAGCAGCTGCCCACCGCCAAGCTGCTGCTGCTGGGCACCGGCCCGCTGGAGGAAAACGCCCGCGCACTGGCCAAAGAGCTGCACATTGACGACCGGGTGATTTTTGCCGGAGTGCGCACCGCAGTGGCCGATTTTTACAATGCCATGGATGCCTTTATGCTGCCCAGCCTGTTTGAGGGGTTGCCGGTGGTGCTGGTGGAGGCCCAAACCGCCGGGCTACCCTGCTTTGTATCCGACACGGTGGACCATGGGGCCGCCTTTGCGGATAACCTGCACTTTTTGCCCCTGAGCGACCCTGCCGGTTGGGTGCGGTGCATCAAGGGTGCCGATTTTACCCGCAACCCCGCCGCCCAGGCCCAGGCAATGGCCGCCGGGTTTGACATCCACACCGCCGCCAACACCCTGCAAGAATTTTACCTGCGCCGCTACGCTGAGGTGACAAAATGACGCCCACCCCCTTCCGCGCCCCGGCGGTGGATACCGCCCGCATTGCCGTGATTGTGCCGATACATAACGCCGCCGCTTTTTTGCCGGTGTGCCTTGCCTCCCTTGCGGGGCAAAGCCACCAAAACCTAAGCTGCTTGCTGGTGGAGGATGGTTCCACCGATGCCTCGGCGGAAATTTGCCGCCAGTTTGCCGCGCGGGATGCCCGCTTTACCCTGCTTTGCCAACCCCAATGCGGGGTATCGGCGGCCCGGGCCACCGGTTTGGCCGCCGCCAAGGCCGATTATATTGCCTTTGCGGATGCGGACGACCTTTACCACCCGGCCATGCTGGCCACCCTGTTGCAGGCCGTGCGGGAAAGTGGGATGCCGGTGGCCTGCTGCCGCTACGCCCCCTTTACCGATGCCCCCGCCCCCAACGAGGCCCCGCCCACCGGCTACACCACCCTGGCGGCCCCGGCCCACCAGCAGGCCCTGCTGCGGGACCACCGGGTAGATTATGCCCTGTGGAACAAGCTTTACCGGGCCGATTTGCTTACCCCCGCCCTGCTGGATGCCGGTTACCGCTACAACGAGGATTTGTTTACCAACTGGCAGGTGTTTGCCGCGATACCCGGCATTGTCTACTGCGATTTTGCGGGCTACCATTACCGGCAGCACAGCCAATCGGCCAGCCACCGCGCCCTGCCCGCCCAAAGCCTTGCCCAGCAGCAGGAGATTGCCGGGCGGATACGCGCCCTTGCCGCCGGTACCCCCCTGCAAGAAACGGCCGATTGCTTTTATTACGAAAAGCTAACCTACCTTGCCAGCATGATTTTGCGCCGCCAGGATGCCGCCGGCTACGCCCCCCAGCTTGCCCAGCTACGTGCCGCCTTGGCCGAGGGCCTGTGCGACCCACGGCTGGGCAAAAACCCGGCCCTGCCCCCCGCCATACGGCTGGCGGCGGTGGCAACCGCCCGGTTGCCGGGGCCCTACGGCTGGTTTTGCCGCCATTTTTTGACCGACCGGCAATAGCCACCGGCTGCCTGTGTGTTGGCCGTACCCGCTTTCTGCCGCAACATTTTAATTGCCCGAGGTGCAACCCATGACCTTTTTGTTTGTGCTGGACAGTGTGGAGTTCCCCCACGCCGTCAACCCCCAGTTGGGCCGCCGCCTGGCCGCACAGTTGGCCCGGTTTGGGCACACCGTTCAGCTTTTGGAGCTGTGGGATGGCCAAACGCCCCCACCGCCCCCGCCCGAAGGGGTAACGGTGACCCGGCTGCCATTTTCGGACGAGCGGCTGATGAACCGCGCGCTGGAAAACGGCAACCGCCGGGGTAGCCCCACCCCCCTGCGGCTGGCCCGCCTTGCCTGCCACCCCACGGCCACGGCGGCGGCCTTCCGGCAATTGGTGCTGGGCCGCCCCCGCCGCCAAACGGCTGCCCAGGCCGCCATTGAACAGTTGGATAGCGCCGCCCATTTTGATGTGGTGGTGGCCG
>JAQUSS010000195.1 GCA_028710135.1 Gemmiger sp.
AGCAGAATCAAAATCCCCCACAATCAAATCCGGGGTGATGCCCATTGCCTGGGCATGGCGGTAGCCCGCATCGCAGGCAACCACAAAGGCCCCTGCCGGGATGTAGCGCGCCATACCCGCCCCCAGCGCTGATGCCGAAAGGATAACGGCCTGTTGCTTTAATGTTCCCATTCGTTCACCTGGCTCGCTTCCTCGTACATGGTAAGGTAGCTCTCGTAGCGGGTGGGGGCAATTTTGCCCGCATCCCGGGCGGCCCGCACGGCGCAGCCCTTTTCGGTGCGGTGGGAGCAGCCGGTAAATTTGCACTGCCCAAAATAGGGTTCCATCTCGGGGAAGGCGTGTTGCAATGCCTCCTTGGGGATGTGGCAAAGCTTTTGGCTTTCCAGGCTGGCAAAGCCGGGGGTATCGGCCAGGCGGCCCCCGCAAACCTCAAAAATTTCCACCTCGCGGGTGGTGTGGCGGCCACGCCCCAGCTTGTGGCTGATGGTGCCGGTTTGCCGGGCAAGGCCGGGGGCCAGCGTGTTGAGCAGGGTGGATTTGCCCACCCCGGAATTGCCGCAAAATGCGGATAGATGCCCTGCAATCCAGCCGCGCAAATCATCCAGCCCCGCGCCGGTATCGTAGTTGAGGGTGATGACAGGGATGGCACTTTGGGCATAGTCCGCCTGGAGGGTACCGGCAGCGGAAATATCGGTTTTGGTGATGATGAGCACCGGCTGGATGTTTTTATAGATGGCCGCTGCCATCAGCTTATCCAGCACCAGGGTGCTGGGCACCGGCTGCACCGTGCTTGCCACAATAAACAGTACATCCAAATTGGCAACCGGCGGGCGAACCAACTCGTTTTTGCGCGGCAAAATTTCATCAATCATGGTGCCATCCGGGCTTAACACCACCCGGTCGCCCGCAAGGGGGGTAACCCCCCGCTTGCGAAAGATACCCCGCGCCTTGCACTCCAGCATACCGGCATCGGTGCGCACATAATAAAAGCCGCCGATGCCCTTTGCAATATAGGGGGCATTGCCCCCGGTTTTATCAGCCATCACGGGTACCGTCCGGGTTCACATGGTACCAGTTGCCGTTCTCGTCCTGGTCGTACCAGCCATCAACGGCCGCTTGTTGCTGTTGCTGCTCCAGCGCAGCCTGGGCTTGTTGATCCAAAATAGCCTGGCTGATGCCGGTAGAAACATACAGCTTGACGGTGGCGTTCATCTTTACAAGGGAACCCGCCGTGGGGCTTTGGCTGATGATTGTACCCGCCGGTTGGTCGCTTGCCTGTTCCACCAAGCTGGGGATCAGGTTGATGCTGCGCAAAGAGGATACCGCATCCGTTTTATCCATGCCGGTAACGCTGGGCACCGTGCGGCCGGTATCCATTTTGGCCTGGGCCACATACACGGTTACCGTGGTGCCCCCCGCAATTTGCTCGCCGGCGGCAGGCTCGGTGCGCACCACCGTGCCCTCTGCCACGCTGTCATCTTGAATGGGGTTGACAACAACGGTCAGCCCATCGGTTTTTAAGGTAGTTACGGCATCCTCCTGCACCATGCTGGTGGTGTTGGGCACCGTTACCCACTGGGTTCCCTTGCTAACCTTGAGGGTTATCTTTTGCCCCTCCTTAACCGTCCGGCCTGCTTTGGGGTTTTGCTGGTAGATGGTTCCCTCGTCGTAGTCGGCATTGTATTCATGCACCCACACGGCCGAAAGCTTGGTGTAATATTCCGATGCGCGGAATTCGTCCTCGGTCATATTCACAAAGCTGATCAGCTGCACATCGGCACGGTTGCTGAACAGGGGGTTGGTGGAGTTTGCAAAAATCAAATAAACCAAAATAAACGCGCCAATCACAAAGGCAACCGCCATCCCTGCAAAGATGGGCAGTACCGAGAAGGGGCGGCTATTGTTTTTCCGCTTGGGGCGAGGCTTGCGGGCGGCTGTGCCGGTGCCGGTGCGGGCGGCGGCTGTTTTGATGCTTGCCGTGGCCGCTGCACCGGTTTGTGGCTTGCCGGCAGGTTTTCCGGTGGCATCGGCGGCGTACTCGTAGGCAAAGTGGATGGCCGGGTCACGCCGAAACTCGTTTACAGCCTCCAGCATGGCCGCCGCCGAGGGGTAGCGCTCCTCAGGGTCTTTGGCCATTGCCCGCTCGGTGATTTGGCGCAGCCCCTGCGGTACATCCGGGGCAATTTGGGCCAGCGGGGTGGGGGCATCCGAAATTTGCTTGATGGCAATGGATACCGCGCCGCTGCCATCAAAGGGCAGGCGGCCGCTTAACATCTCGTACAGCATCACACCCACCGCGTACAGGTCGGTGCGGGCATCGGTTTTATCGCCCTTTGCCTGCTCGGGGCTAATATAGTGCACCGAGCCGATGGCTTTATCGCTGACGGTTTGGCTTTGCGCGCGGGAAAAACGGGCAATGCCAAAATCCATCATTTTGATGGAGCCATTGGCCAGCAGCATAATGTTTTGGGGCTTAACATCCCGGTGGACAATCCCCTTGGAATGGGCATGGTCGAGCGCACTTAAAATTTGGGTTGCAAAGTGGACGACCTCCTTCCAGGTAAGGGGCCCGCCGCGCTGCTTGAGGTATTCTTTTAAGGTGATGCCGTCAATATATTCCATCACGATGTACTGCATGGTATCCGTTACCGATACATCGTACACTTTCACGATATTGGGGTGGTCAAGGATAGAAATTGCCTTGGATTCGTTCTTGAAGCGGCGCACCAGCTCCTCATTATCCAAAAATTCTTCCTTCAGCACCTTCACGGCCACCGCGTCACCCGTTTTGCTATCGGTGCCACGGTAAACGTTTGCCATGCCCCCTACCCCAATCAAGCTCTCAACCAGGTAGCGGCCATCCAATTTACTGCCAATTATATTATCCATTTGTTCCCTCCGTTGGTTGCACGCCCCATTGCGTCAGGGTTCTATATTGTGGGCGCCGGGCTACCCTAGCCATCCGCACGGGTGCCATCCGGGTTTACATGGTACCAGTTGCCGTTCTCATCCTGTTCATCCCAACCGTTTATCGCCGCATCCGCTTGTTGTTGCTGTTGCAGGCGCTCGGCTTCCGCCGCTGCCTGTTGGTCTAACACTTCCTGGCTGATGCCGGTGGAAACATACAGTTTGATGGTGGCGTTCATCTGGGCGGCGGAACCCGGGCTTGGGCTTTGGCTTACAACCGTGCCCGCCGGTTGGTCGCTTGCCTGCTCTACCAGGCTGGGGATTAAGTTTAACCCCCGCAAGGAGGATACCGCATCCGTTTGGGTCATGCCGGTCAGGCTGGGTACCGTGCGGTTGATATCCATCTTGGCCTGGGCCACATACACGGTTACGGTGGTGCCCCCCGCAATCTGTTCGCCCGCGGCAGGCTCGGTGCGCACCACCGTTCCCGCCGCCACGCTATCATCCTGAATCGGGTTTACAACAACCGTTAGGCCGTCGGTTTTTAAGGTTGTCACGGCATCATCCTGCA
>JAQUSS010000057.1 GCA_028710135.1 Gemmiger sp.
ATGCGGGCAGAGTGGCCGGTTGCAATAAAGTCGCAGCCAAGCTCCCTGGCGCGGTGGTAAAGGCGGTCAAATTTCAAGTAGCGGTTGCAATCAATGCAGGGGTTGGGGGTTGCGCCCGCCTCGTAGCTTTCGGCAAACCGGCGGATAACCTGCTGCCCAAAATCCTGGGTAAAATTAAACACATAGTAGGACATCCCCAGCCGGTAGGCCACACTGCGGGCATCCTCCACATCGTCTAAGCTACAGCAGGTATTGCTGCGGCAGCGGCCTACCGTATCGTTATCGTACAGCTTCATGGTTACGCCCAGGCAATCGTACCCTTGCTGGCACAAAAGCCAGGCCGCCACGCTGGAATCTACCCCGCCGCTCATTGCAATTAACACCTTTTTTCCGTTACCGGCCATCCAAAAGCCCCCCTTTATAAATCCTACCAGTATTATAGGGTTTTATTGTATGGCCGTCAAGGGGGATAAAACACCGCCTCTCATACTTTGGGGGGATGACATTTCTCTCACGTTTCGCTATACTTAGTTTTGATTACCAGCATAAACGCGGAACCCGCAAAGCCAAGAAGAAAGGACGAGCCTTATGAAGCCTGCGTCTACCATTATAAAGGCATCCCTGCAAGAAAAATTTACCGCCGCGTGGGAGCGTTGCCGGGTGCTGTTTTTCAGCGCCCCCTGCGGCTGTGGCAAAACCACCACCGTCAACGCCCTGCTGGGCGGGCACAGCGTATTTGCATTACAGGCGGATGTTGCTGTATCCACCGAATCCATCGCCCGTGGCCACGATACAGTTTTGCTGGATGAACTTTCGCGATTGCCCGGCGAGGCCGAGCAGCAGGCGTTGTGCGCGCTGATTCGCAACAAGCCCAACCTGCATTTTGTTCTGCTTTCACGCGGGCGGCTGCCCAGCTGGCTAATGCCCTTTCAACTGGCGGGGATGCTATTCACCTTCACCGCCGAGGATTTGTTTTTTGACCTTGCCGCCACCCGGCGGCTGCTGGTGGCCTACGGCTGTACCCTGCCCGAGCGGGAGGTTGCCGCCATCCAGCAGGAAACCCAGGGGTACCCGGTGGCACTTTCGCTGCTGTGCCACCAGCTGGAGGGGCGCGCCCACTACACCCCCGCACTGATCGATGCCGCACGGCGGGAGCTGTTTGCCTATTACGACGAGATGGTGTACCACCGGCTGGGCCTGGACACCCGCCGCCTGCTGCTGGATTTAACCCCCTTAAAGCGCTTTAATGTGGAGCTTGCCACCATGGTAAGCGGCAACAGCCATGCAGGCGAGCTGCTGGCCGACCTACTGCAAAACACCAATATGCTGCTGTTTGATGGGGTACAGTGCTACCATTTTTATGATATTTTTCTTGCATTTTTGCAGTGGAAGGTAACGTTTGAATGCACCGAGGAGGATTTAAAAACCCTGTTTGGCCGCGCCGCGCTCTATTACGAGCTACAGGGCGAGCTTACCGAGGCCCTGCATTGCTACGAGCAAGCGGGCGAAACGCATAAAATCAGCGCGCTGCTTGCCCAAAATGCCGAGCAAACCCCCGCCCTTGGCCACTATTACGAGCTTGAAAAATACTACTACGCCCTCCCCCACGCCGAGATTCTTCGCTCCCCGGCGCTGATGTGCGGGATGTCGATGCTCGAATCCCTCTGTTTGGATTTTGAAGCCTCCGAGCGGTGGTATACCGCGCTAAAGCAGTATGCCAGCCAGATGAACCGCACCGATGCCGAGTACAGCGCCGTGCAGGGCAAGCTGCTTTACCTGGATATTGCCCTGCCCCAACGCGGGGTGCGCGGCATCACGGATATTATCCGCCTGGCGTTCCGCGCCATCATGAACAAGGAAGCCCACATCCCCAGCTTATCGGTAACCAGCCGCCTGCCCAGCATCATGAACGGCGGCAAGGATTTTTGCAGCTGGGCCAAAAAAGACGACCGAATGTACGCCACCATGCGCCTGCCGGTGGAAACCCTTTTGGGCAAGGACGGGGTGGGCCTGGCCGATTGCGCCATCTGCGAGAGCAAGCTGGAAAAAGGGGACGACCTATTGGGCCATATGATGACCCTAATGTCCCGCCTGGGCGAGATACAAACCGCCGGTACCCCGGATATTGAGTTTGTGGCCGTTGGCCTTTTGGCCCGCGCCCAGGTGTTGCAGGGCAAGCCGGGCCCTGCGCTGGAATCCTTAGAAAGCTTGCGCGCCAAATTTGTGGAGCAGGGGCATACCCGCTTTTTGCCCAACCTGGATGCCATGCTTTGCCGCATTCAGCTGCGGGTGGGCAACGCCGAAACGACCGAGCGCTGGTACCACGAAAAGGCCCCCCGCAACGAGCTGCGGGTGCGTGGGCTGTGGCGCTACCAATACCTGACCCTTGCCCTGGTGCAGCTAACGCGGGGCGAAACGGAGGAAGCCCTGCTGGGCCTGGCCCGGCTGCTGCCCTACTGCCACCAGTGCGCCCGCATTATGGATACCATTTATATTCAGCTGCTGATGGCCATTGCCCATTACCAAAAAAACGACCCCACCTGGCAAACCGAGCTTTGCCAGGCGCTGGATGCCTGCCAGCGCTATGCCCTGGTAACCCCGGTTGCCCAGCACGGCGCGGTTTTGCTGCCGCTGCTGCGGGCCGTGCCGTGGAAGGGCAGCCCTGCCTTTTTGGCCAAGCTTTTGCAGGCCACCCAAATACAGGCCGTAAATTACCCTAATTTTTTAAAGCCGCCCGCCGCGCTTTCGGAGCCGCTTTCCACCACCGAGCTACAGGTGCTCAAGCTGATTTGCCACAATTTGAGCAACAACGAAATTGGGGAGATTTTGGGCATCAAGCTGGCCACCGTAAAAACCCATGTCAGCCATGTTTTGCAAAAACTGAGCATCAGCCGCCGCAGCGAGGCCGGCGCGGCGGCCGAGCGCCTGCACCTGATTTAAGCCCCGCAGGGCTTACCTACCCGCCGCAAATGCCCGGCAGCGGCCAAAAAACGGCGCGCAATCTTCTTTTTTTGCCCGTTTCCCCCTGTTTTTTGTGATAATGGCTTCCCTGCCGCGTGGAATGTGCTAGAATAGAAAAAACGCCCCCATTGCGGAAGGAGGAGAAAGCATGGCAGCCCCTCAGTTTCCCCCTTTGCAAAAAAGCCACGGGTGGCTTCGGCCCTTCCATCTGGCTTTCTTTTGCATCCTCAGCATCTTTATTTTTTCAGCGCCCGCCGCTGCCGCCACCACGGCGGAAACCGCCGCCCCCGGCAGCACCGGCCGAACGGTGCGGGTGGCCCTGCCCCAGCAGGATGGCTTTTCGGAGCAAGGCACCGCCGGGGATTTCCTTGGCTACAGCTACGAATACCTGAACAAAATTGCCCAGTACACCGGCTGGAACTACGAGTTTGTGCGCTATGACGGAATGAGCAGCGACGAATCGATTCTTGCCGCGATGGAGGACGTAGCCTCCGGCAAGGTAGACCTATTGGGCGAAACCATTGCCTCCGAGGCGACCCGCCAGATGTTCGAGTTCCCCCAAAACAGCTATGGCGGGGTGTACACCACCCTATCCGTGCTGGAAAACGATGTAAACATCAACGCCACCAATTTCCGCAATATTTCGCCCTTGCGGGTGGCCGTGTACCAAAAAGCCACCACCCGCAACCGGGAGGTGGAAGAGTTTTTGAAAAAAGAGGGGGTAGATTATCGCTTTGTCTACTGCGATAGCCTGCCCGCCCAGATGGATGCCCTGAACAGCGGCAAGGCCGATGCGGTATCGGGCATCTCCCTCAGCCATTTTATTGGCACCCGCACCATTGCCACCTTTGCGGCGCGCCCCTACTATTTTGTTACAACCCCCGGCAACACCGCGCTGATGGCCGAGCTCGATCAGGCGCTGGAGGCCATCGCCTACGCCTTCCCCTATTTTCAATCGGACTTACAGAACAAATATTTTAGCAACATTGATACCACCTTCACGATAACGGCGGCCCAGCGGGCGGCCCTGGCTGCCAAAAAGAACCTTCGGGTGCTGTGCATACCGGGTTCGGCCCCCTTTGTGATGCAGGATGAGAACGGGGGCTTTAGCGGTGTTCTTGTTTCCCTTTTGGAGGCATTTGCCGCCGAAACCGGCCTGACGCTGGACTATGAATGGTACGATTACACCACCAGTTTTGCCACGGCCATGCAAAACAACGCCTACGATGTAATTTTGGGGTTGCCCGTAAACGCCAGCTACCCCGCCGGGCTGGGGCTGGTTACCACCCGCACGCTGGACGAGGTGGATGTGGTCAGCTTTCAAAAAAGCAACCTGCAAAAGCCCCCCTGCGAAGCCACGGTTGCCCTGGTAAATGCCTCTGAGCTGGCCGATACCGTGCCCCACCGGGATATCCTCTACTGCGATACCGTGCGCGACTGTGTGCAGGCCGTAAATACCGGGCGGGCCGATGTGGGCTACGCCAACCGTTCCAGCGTCAACTATTATGTGTACGACCTATTTGCCACCCTGCTGGTCAACCCCCAGGTGGGGTACAAGAGTGATATTTGCATCACCCTTTCCACCCGGGTGGATAACGAAATTTTGGCGGCCTTAAACAAATACATCCGCAGTGTATCCGATGAAACCTTGGCGGATTACTATGCCCAGGCCAACACCCACAACCGCAAAAATGTGGTGGAGCTGATGGCGCGCAACAACCCGTTGCAGATGGTGTTTTTGTGTAGCCTGTTTGTTGTGGCACTGTTTGCGGCCATTCTGCTGGGCATCAGCGGGGTGCGCAAGCGGCGGCAATATGCCCTGTTGGAAAAGGCCAACGCCGCAAAAAGCGAATTTTTGTCCAACATGAGCCACGATATGCGCACCCCGATGAACGCCATCATCGGTTTTTCCGATTTAGGGCAGGATGCGCAGGATGTTGGCGAGGCAAAAGAGTACCTGGCAAAAATCAAAGCCTCGGGCCATTACCTGATGGGGCTGATTAACGATGTGCTGGATATGAATAAAATTGAGGAGGGCAAGCTGGAGCTACACCCCGAGCCCTACCTGTATGCCGATTTTGAGCAGGCGCTGCATACCCTGCTGCTGCCCAAGGCCGAGCAGCGCGGGGTAAGCCTAACCTTCCAGCAGGATGCCCCGCCCGGCATTGCCGTTCTGTTTGACCCGCTGCGGATACAGCAAATTTTTGTAAATTTGATTGGCAACGCCATCAAGTTTACCCCAAAGGGCGGCCATGTGCGCTTTACCGTAAAAGCCGCCCCGGTGGAGGATGGGGTGCTGCCCCTGGAATTTACGGTGCAGGATGACGGCATTGGGATGTCGGCCGCCTTTGTGGAAAAAAAGCTGTATAAAGAGTTTGAGCAGGAGCGCAACCCCCTTGCCAACGGCGAAACCGGCACCGGGCTGGGGCTTGCCATTGTTAAGCAGCTGGTTACCTTGATGGATGGCGATATTTTGTGCGAGAGTGCGCCCGGCAAGGGCACCACCTTCACCCTGCATTTCCGCCCCGGCGTTGTGGCAGCGCCCACCGCCGCCCCGGCCAAACGCAATACGGCGGATTTGGCGGGCAAACACATTTTGCTGTGCGAGGACCAACCCGTGAACGTGCAAATTGCCACCCGCCTGCTGGAAAAACGCGGGATGACGGTGGCCACCGCCACCAACGGGCAGGATGGCCTGGCACTATTTGCGGGCAGCCCGCCCCACACCTTTGATGCCATCTTGATGGACATCCGTATGCCGGTGATGGATGGGCTGGAGGCTGCCTCCCGCATCCGCAGCCTGCCCTGCGCCGATGCAAAAACCGTGCCCATTATTGCCCTGACGGCCAACGCCTTTGTGGAGGATATGGAAAAATCCCAGGCGGCGGGGATGACGGCCCACCTGGCCAAGCCCATTGAGCCGCAAAAGCTGTACGATACCCTTTCCGCCTGGATTGTTTAACATTTTAAAACTGTATTTTAGGAGGAACCACCATGCCCCAAACACCCCAACCGACACCCCAACCGAAAAAGAATACCCTGCGCATCCTGGTTATTGCTGCCGCTTTGGTGGCAGCCCTGCTGGCCTGCTGGGCCATTTGGGGCCCCAAGGCAACCGCCATTGGCGGCAGCAAAACCTTGACGGTGCAGGTGGTGTGCGCCGATGCCACCGAGGATTTTACCTTTACCACCGATGCCGAATTTTTGCGCCAGGCGCTGGAGGAACAAAAGCTGGTAACGGGCACCGAATCCGACTATGGGCTGTTTGTTACCACCGTGAACGGGGTAACCGCCGATGATGCCAAGCAGGAATGGTGGTGCTTTACCCAAAACGGAACCACCCTGATGACCGGGGTGGACACCACCCCCGTGGCCGATGGCGACCATTTTGAAATTACCCTTACCACCGGCTACGAATGATGCAGCGCACAAAAAACCTGGTGCTATCGGCGTTTTTGGCGGCGCTTTTAATTGCCTCCAAATTTGCGCTGGATGGCCTGCCCAACATTGAGCTGGTAAGCCTATTGATTCTATTGTATACGCTGGAATACCCTGCCCTTGCCCCGGGGGCTGTATACACCTATGTGTTTGTTTACGGGCTGCTAAACGGCTTTGGCATCTGGTGGTTTGCCCAGCTTTACATCTGGCTGCCCCTGATGGCGGCGGCACGGCTGCTGCGCGGCAACCGTGGTGTGGTGTTTTGGGCCACCGTAAGCGGGGTGTTTGGCCTTTGCTATGGCGGGCTGTATGCCATTTCCTACGCGATACTAAACGGCAGCCTGGCTGCCGGGTTTGCCTGGTGGGTAACCGGCATCCCCTTTGACCTATTGCACGGCGGCGGCAATTTTGCCGTGGCCCTGCTGCTGTTCAAGCCCCTGCGCTACTGCTTGCAGCGCAGCAAGGTGGGCGGGCGGCAGCCCTAGCCACAGCCCCTGCCCTTTTGTTTTAAAAATAGCCCTACACGGCAAAGCCCCCGCGCCATCCCTGGTTGGTTTCAGGTGGCGCGGGGGTTTGCCTTGTAGGGCTATCTTTTTATTTTCTACTTTTTACTTTTTATTTAGGCCAAACAGGGCCAGTATCCGCTGCCAAAGGGTGGTTTTTGTGCTGGCAGCGGTGGCGGTATCAGGGGCGGCAGCCTTGGTTTGCTCGGCTGTTTTTAACACAAAGCGGGTCGAAACCTGGGCATTCTCGGGCGCACCGGTAAAGCTGGTGGCCTGCTGCTGGCGGTCCTTCATGGCGGTGGCAACATCCTTCAATTCGGCCAATTGGTCGGTATCAAGGGCGGAGAGGAGCTTTTCAATTCCCTCCTCATTAAACTGGTTCAGGCCATCGGCCAGGGTTTTTGCCCCGGTATTCAGCTCGGCGGTGCCCTTTTTCAGGTCGGCTGCGCCGGTTTTCAAATCGCCGGTGCCGGTTTTCAGGGCCGATGCGCCACTGCGCAGGGTATCGGTGCCATCCTTCAGGGTGGCGGTGCCGCCCTTTAGGTCTGCCGCACCACTTTGCAGGGTGGCGGTGCCCTCCTTCAGGGTGCCGGTGCCCTCCTTCAGGCTGGTGGCACCGCCCGCAAGCTGGGCCGCACCGCTTTGCAGGGTGTTGGCACCGCCGTTCAGCGTTGCAAGGCCCTCATCCAAGGTCACCGCACCGGCGGCAAGCTGGGCGGTAACGGTGTTGGCACTGGCTGCACCGGCTGCGGCGGTATCTACGCCGCCCGTATACTGGCGCAGGCTGGCGATAAAGGTTTGCACCCCCGCCAACTGGGTGGAAAGGTTGGATACCGCATCCAACGCGCCGCCCTGCTGCGCCTTTACTAAGTTGGTTAAAAAGAGCTGGATGGTTTGCTGGTAGCTGGTATAGCCCTCGCTGCCAGGGTTGCCAACGGTGGCAAGCACCCCGCTTACGGTGGCGGCGTTGGTGGCCGTTGCCCCCGCCGCTTGCAGCGCGGCAGGCAGGGCTGCCAAATCGCAGCCATCGGCGGTTTGGGTGGCCTGGCTGGCCATGGTGATAAGCAGCGCGGCGGTGGAATCCTCCACATCGCCCAGCGCGGCGGCCACCTTGCCGTAGGCTTCGCCCATCGGCCCGGCGGCAAGCAGGGCCGTTACCTCGGGGTAATGCAGGGGGTTGGGGTCAGCCGCAAGGTCAGCGGCTACCGCCCCAATATCCGCGGCATCGGCGGCCTCGGGCGTTGCCATTTGCAGCAGCGCGGCGGCCTCGCCCAGGGCTGTGTTCACCTCGGCGGTGGTGGTGCAGCCGGGGACGCGGCGGGCGGCCAGCAGCACCACCACGGGCTGTGCGGCGGCATCGGCCCCGGCGGCAGCCAACTGCTGGCAGATGCCCGCATAGGCCTGCGCTTTGAGCATAGTGGCCACGGCGGGCACCGCGGCGGGCTGGTTGGCAGCCGCGGCCAAGGCCTGCTTGGCCTGGCCAATGGCCCCGGTATCGGCGGCATCGGCACTGGCCTGGGCCATCTGGCCGGCGGCGGTGGTAACGGCGGCAGTCAAATCGCTGTTGCCGCTGGTTGCCACCAGGTACAATAGGGTATCCAGCTCGGCATCCGAAAGGGTTACCCCGGCGGCGCCCACCTGGGCCGAAATTTGGTTGCGGGCAGCGGCCCGCATCTCATCGCTGATGTTCAGCACCCCGGCCAACACATCGGCGTAGTTTTGCCAGGTCATATCCTCGGTGATGGCCCCCTGGGCCTTGAGCTGGCTGTTGGCGGTGGCAAGCACCGCATCGGCAATCTGCTGCGCACCGGCGTTGAGGGCGGCGCTGTTGGCCGATAGGGTGGAAAGCCCGCTCGATAAAGTAGCAAGGCCGCCACTTAGCTGGCCAAGCCCACCCGAAAGGGTATCGGCACCACTTTTTAGCTTGGCGGCGCCATCGGCAAGGCTTTGCGCCCCGCCATACAGGCTATCGGCACCGTTTTTCAGGGTGCCTGCGCCATCATCCAGGCTGGTAGCGCCCTCTTTTAAGCTGGCGGTGCCATCGGCAAGGCGGCCCGCGCCATCGTCCAGGGTGGCCGCGCCATCGTTCAGCTGGGCAGCGCCATTGTTTAGGGTGGCGGCGCCGTTATCCAGCTTGGTTACCCCCGCCTTGAGGGTTGCCGCGCCGGTATCCAGCTTGGCAGCGCCCGTGCTCAGGCGGGTAGCGCCATCCAGCAGCTGGTCCATCGCATCGGTCAGCGCGTCCATATCCTCCTGCAAGCCGTCCAGCTTATCTAGGCCGGCAATGCCATCCACATCCGCAAGCATGGAGGTATCGGTGGCGCAGGCCACCATGATGCTGGGCATGGTAAGCTCGGTTACATCGGCCTCCAGGGTAACGCTATCCAGCAGGTATTCGGTCAGGCCCGAAAACTGCTCCCCCAGCAAATCTCCCAGGCAGGCGCGTACCCCCGGCAGGCAGATAAACCCGGCAATTTGGGTGCCGCCATCCCCCTGCACAAGGCCATGCTCGGCGGTAACGTTGGTAAAGCTGCTGTTCAGCACGGCCCCCACCACGGCGGCATAGGGGGTGCAAACCTGGCGGGTAACGCCGTTTGTTTCAATGGTGCCGGTTTCGTGGTTGGTGAGGTTGATGCGTATCACCAAATGCCCGCTTTGGCCGGGCAGGGCATCGGCTGCCACCGTTTTGCCATCCAGCTGGTACTGAATCTCGGCGGTGACGGGGGGTGTTTGGTCGGTGGTGCCCTTGTAATATACATCGGTATCATCGGTGTTCCAAATCAGGGCATCGCCCTGGCGGGTATACTCTGCCGTGCCCTGGGTATTTTCAATATCTTGCAGGGTGGAGGAATCCTCCACGGTGGCAAGGCCGGCATCGCTGTGCAGATGGTCGCTCACGGTGGTGGATTGGATGCTGCCATCGCCGTTCATCACAAGGTATACGGTTTCCTCCTTGGTGAGCGCTGTGCCCGCCGCACCGGCAGGCAGGGCGCTTGCGGTGAGGAAGGCGGCGGCAAGCCCCAGGCTGAACAACCGCTTACAAAGGTTCGATTTATGAGAAAGCATTACAAACACGCTCCTATTCCTATGGTAATTACACCGTTTGTTTTGTGGCAGGTTTTTTGGCCCAGCCCAGTGTGGTGTGGCGGATAACCGGCTCCAGCAAAATCAGCAGGCAGGGCAGCACAAAGATGATAACCCCCATGCTGATAACCGCCCCGCGCGCAATCAGCAGGCAGATGCTTTTTAGCAGCTCCATCCGGCTGATGGCTGCCACCCCGATGGTGGCGGCAAAAAAGGTAAGCCCGCTGGAAAGAATGCTTTGGCTACAAAATTGTACCGCTTGCTGGGCGGCGGCGCGGGTGTTACGCCCGGCGGCAAGCTCCTCCTGGAAGCGGGTCGTCATCAAAATGGCGTAATCAACCGTTGCGCCCAGCTGGATGGTGCCAATGACAATGCTGGCAACAAACGGCAGGCTGGTGCCGGTAAAGTACGGGATGCCCATGTTGATAAAGATGGCACTCTCGATGCTGGCAACCAGCAAAACCGGGATGGATAGGCTTTTGAAGGAGATGAGAATGATAATAAACACCGCCACGATGGAGGAAACCGAAACGTTTGAAAAATCTACCGCCGCAATCTCAATCAAATCTTTGGTCATGGCACCCTCGCCGGTAATCCGCCCGCCGGGGTCGGCCGCCTTTACCAGGGCCGTCATGTTATCCAGCTGGGTGTTCAGGGCATCGGTGCCGCTGCCATAGCTGCTGTTTGCCAAAATCAGCTTTTTGCCGCCCGCCTGCATCAGCTCGGAAACCTCGGCAGGCAGGATATCGGCATCAAAGCCGGGGCCGGTATATTCATCCATGGCAACCACCTGGGTGATGCCATCCAGCCCCTTCAGTTCATCGCAAAGGCCGCGCATCTCGGTGTTGGTCAGGTTTTCATCCACCAAAATAAAATGGCTGGTGGTCATGCCAAAATCTTCTTTTAGCTTGTTGGTGCCCACAATGCCCGTCAAATCCTGGGGCAGGCTATCAAACAGGGTGTAGTAGACCCCCGTTTTGCTTTGTGCCAGCCCAAACGGAATGACCAGCAGGGCAAAAACCGCCAAAATTGCCCCGGGCCGCCGGGTAACAAAATAGCTGGCCTTTTTCAGCTGGGGGATCACCACCTTGTGCCGGTGGCTTGAAACCGCTTTATCGAACACCAAAATCAGGGATGGCAAAATGGTGATGGTGCAAAGCACCCCCAGCGCTACCCCCTTTGCCATCACGAGGCCAATATCCCGCCCTAGGGTAAGGCGCATGGTACACAGTGCCAAAAAGCCCGCAATGGTTGTTAGGCTGGAAGCCGTGATGGAGCTAAAGGTATTGCAGATGGCGTGGGTCATGGCTTCATCCTTGGTGGGGTAACGGTGTTTTTCCTCCTCGTACCGGTGGAGCAAAAAGATGGAAAAATCCATGGTAACGCCCAGCTGCAGCACGGTGGCAAGGGCCTGGGTAATGTAGCTGATTTGCCCAAAAATAATGTTGCTGCCAAAGTTATACACAATGGGGAAAAGCAGCCCCACCATAAACAGCAGCGGCACCAGGCTACTTTCCAGCGCCAGGAAAAGCACCACCAGGCTGGCCCCCACCGCGCAAAGGATGTACAGCGGCATCTCTTGGTTGATTAGGGCGCGGGTATCCTGCAAAATAACGCTTAACCCGCCAAAAAAGCAATCTTTTCGGAGCAGCTTTTCAATTTTGCTGACGGCGTTCATGGTGCTTTCGCTGGCGGAGGGCTGCTCAAACCGTACCAGCATCAGGGTGGCATCGTTTTTGCCAAACATAAACTGCTGCACATCCGCCGGCAGCATGGCGGCGGGGACGGCGGCATCCAGCACATCGCTGAGCCAAAACGCCTGGCTTACACCCGGCAGGGCGGCAATTTCGTCCTTCATGGCAATCAGTTCGCTGGTGGGCAGCCCCTCCACCGTAATCATCCCGGTGGAGGCTAAGTTAAAATCACTTTCCAGGGCAGATTCGCCCAGCATGGAGTCTAGCTCGGGGGGTAGATAGGTTAAAATATCGTAGTTGACCCGGGTTGCCACCGCCCCCATTGCGGAGGGAACCAGCAGCAGCACGGCCACCACCAAAATCCATTTGCGAAACCTTACAATTCCGCGTGCAATTGTTTCCAAATGCGCTTCCCTGCCTTTCTATCTCTTGCCATCTTGGAAGAAATGACCATTCGTCATCTTTCCGGCCAAAAACAGTATACCAAAAAATGACCATTAGTCAATACACAAATTGACCAATGGTCAAAAAAACCGTACGTTTTTTGGAGATTGTACCAAAAACCCCCCATCCTCTTGCCCCCGGGCACGGGTGGACGTATACTATACGGTGGAATGATGTGGCCACCGTATAAAAGAAGGAGGTGCCCCATGGGTGCATTGGAACAAAAAAAGGCCGAAAAACGGCAGGCGCTGCTGGATGCCGCCTATGCCCTGTTTTTGGAGCGGGGGGCCGCCAAAACCAGCGTGAGCGATATCACTACCCAGGCCAAGGTGGCAAAGGGCACCTTCTACCTGTATTTTCAAGATAAAGACGCGGTGCTGAAAGCCCTGCTGGGGCGGATCAGCTACCGGTTGTTGGCCGAAGGCTTCCACTATGTGGAGGGGCTGCCCGGCCTTAGCTTTACCGAAAAAACCGTGCAGCTTGTGGATTATTTGATTGAATATTTCCGGCCGGAGCGGCTGGTGCTGCGCCTGATGGAGCGGAGCTTTGCCCTGCCCACCCTGGCCGAATTTCAGGCTGCCGCCAATGAAACACCCCTGCTGGCCACCCTGCGGGATACCATACGCACCAGCGCCGAGCTGGCCGATTGCACCGAGGATGATATTTTCCGCCGGATGTCGGCCATTATTGGGATGTGTATGTCGGTATGCTACTCGGCCATCATGGAGGGTAAGCCCGATACCATTGACAACATGAAGCCCGCATTGTACGAGATTATCCGCCGGGCACTGTGAGGGTGGTTTGCTCCCTTTTTGAGGCAAAACGCAATCTATACGAAGGAGAACACGCTATGCAGTATCGCCAAGACCGTTACGGCCAGCCACTTTCGCTGCTGGGCTACGGTTGTATGCGCTTTACCACCAAGGGGGGCGGCATTGACCTGCCCAAGGCCGAGCGGGAGGTATTGGCCGCCATACAGGCGGGGGTCAATTACTTTGACACCGCCTACATCTACCCGGGCAGTGAGGCCGCCCTTGGCGAAATTTTGGCCCGCAACCATTGCCGCAACCAGGTACATATTGCCACCAAGCTGCCGCAATACCTTGTTCGCAAAAATGGCGACCTTGAAAAATATTTTGCCGAGCAGCTAAAGCGCCTGCAAACCGACCATATCGAGTATTACCTGATGCATATGTTAACCGATGTGAACGCCTGGAAAAAGCTGGAGGCCAACGGTGTGCGCCGCTGGCTGGCGGAAAAAAAGGCCGCCGGGCAGATACGCCAGGTGGGGTTTAGCTTCCACGGCAACACCGAAACCTTTTTGCAGCTACTGAATGTGTACGACTGGGATTTTTGCCAGATACAATACAACTACCTGGATGAATTTAGCCAGGCGGGCCGGGCCGGGCTGGAGGCAGCCGCCGCCAAAAAGCTGCCGGTTATTATTATGGAGCCGCTGCGCGGGGGCAAGCTGGTGGAGCTTTTGCCCGAAAAGGCCCGCCGCCTGCTGGCCGAAAGCCCCCATGGCTGGAGCCCCGCCGAATGGGCGCTGCGCTGGCTGTGGGACCAACCCCCGGTAACGGTGGTGTTATCCGGCATGAACAGCCTGGCGATGCTGGCCGAAAACTGCCGCATTGCCAGCGAGGTGGTGCCCGGGGCCTTTACCCAGGCAGATTTTGCGCTACTGGGTGCGGTAAAAAGCGAAATCAACCACAACGTGAAGGCCCCCTGCACCGGCTGCGGCTACTGTATGCCCTGCCCCCAGGGGGTGGATATACCCGCCGCCTTCCGCAGTTACAACGCCATGTATACCGATGGCAAAGCCAGTGCCCGCCGGGAATATTGGCAGGTGGTATCCCTGCGCAAGGCCCCCGCCTTTGCCAGCCAGTGTATCGGCTGTGGCAAGTGCGAGCGCCACTGCCCCCAAAGCCTGCCCATCCGCCAACTGCTAAAGGAGGCCGACCATGCCCTGCGCCCCCCGCACTACCGCCTGTTTGGGGCCGCCAGCCGCTGGTTTTTATTTGGCCAAAACAAAAAATAAAAAATGCCCACCGCCCCGCAAGCTTTTTTGCAGCTTGCAGGGCGGTGGGCATTTTTGGGAATCAGGGCATTTTGCGCGGTGCCGCAATGCCCGGTTTTTATGGGTTTAGCAGCCACAGTGCCGCCAGCTGTGCTGCCAACAGCAGCGGCACACCCAGGGTAAATTTGGGGTGGCGCGTTTTATGGCGGAAGGTATACATCCCGCCAAGCGCCCCCACGCTGCCGCCCAACGCGGCAACCCCCAGCAGCACCCGCTCGGGGATGCGCCAGGCCCCCTGTTTGGCCCGCTGTTTATCGGCCCCATATAAAATAAAGGCAACCACATTGATGGCCAGCAAATACCCGGGCAAAACGGTTTGCAATTTCCCATTCCTCCTGTTTTTCTCGTTTTTTTGCGTTTTAGGCTATTCCCCAAACGGCGCGGCCCCTGCGGCGCAGCCATGGGGTAGCAGCGCAAGGGCTGCGGGGCAAAACCGCCGTTCCTATTTTTTAGGCTTCATCGCCGTTTTTTTGGCGGAGCATACGGTACCCAATGCCGATATGGGTTTGGATGTACTGCTGCCGCCCCGGCTCCGGCTCTATTTTTTTGCGCAGCGTCGCCATAAATACCCGCAGGGAGGGCGTATCGGATACCACCGCCCCACCCCACACCTCCCGCAGGATATAATTGTGGGTAAGCACCTTGCCGGTATTTTTTGCCAGCAGGCAAAGCAGCTTGTACTCAATGGGGGTAAGGTGAATTTCCTCCCCGCCACGGTAGGCGCAGCCCGCCGCGTAATCAATTTTCAGCGCGCCGTTTTCGTAGATGCTGGCTTCGGCGCTGGTTTTTTGGTTATCGTACCGCACACGGCGCAAAGCCACCCGCAGCCGGGCCAACAGCTCATCGATGGAGAAAGGCTTTGTCAGGTAATCGTCCGCGCCGGCATCCAGCGCGGCCACTTTATCGCTATCCTCGCTCCGGGCCGATACCACAATGATGGGCATATTGCTCCACGCCCGCACCTTGGTGATAATTTCCACCCCGTCCATATCCGGCAGCCCCAAATCCAGCAGCATCACATCGGGCCGGCAGGAAAGTGCCTCCAGCACGGCCCCCGCCCCCGTGTTGGCGCGGTGGTATTGGTAATTTTGTGTTTCTAGCGTGGTGGCAATCAAGTTGCCCACGGCAACATCATCCTCCACCACCAAAATCAAGGCTTTATTCATGGTTGTTCGGTTCCTCCAACGCAGGCAGGGTAAAGCAGAACCGCGCACCGTGCGGGGCCAGGTTCTCCTGCCAAATTTCGCCCCCATGGGCGGCTATAATGGCCCGGCAAAGGGCCAGCCCCAACCCCAGGCCACGGCGGCTATCCCCCTGCGTATGCTCGGCGGTGTAAAACATTTCAAACAGCTTGGCGCGGGCGGCTTCCGGCAGGCCGGGGCCATCGTCCGCAATGCTTACCGCCACAAACGCCCCCGCCCGCCGGGCGGAAAGGCAAATGTGGGAGCCTGCGGGGGTATATTTTACCGCGTTGTTTACAATATTGATCACCACCTGCACAATCAGCCGGGCATCCATTTGGGCCATCAGCAGCTCCTCCTCCACCTGCGTGGTGATGTGGTGGGCGGCGGCGTTGCGGTCCAAATGCTCAAGTGCCTCCTCAAAAACCTCCTCCAAAAGCTCGGGCTGCCGGTGCAGCTTGATGGTGCCGTTTTCGATTCGGGTGATGGAGAGCAGGTTTTCTACCAAATTGATCAGCCACAGGGCATCGTCGTAGATGGTGCCGTACAGCTTTTGCCGTTTTTCGGGGGGGAATGTTTCGCCGCTTTCCATCAGCACCCCGGCATTGCCCGAAATACTGGTGAGCGGGGTGCGCAAATCGTGCGAGATTGCCCGCAGCAGGTTGGCGCGCAATGCCTCCTGCCGCGCGGTTTGCTCCATCTGCTGCTTGGCCCGCTGCATGGCTTCCTTTTCAAGGGCCAGGCCGCATTCATCCAAAATGGCAACCATCAAATCTTTTTCAAACACATCCGGTGGGTCGCTTTTTTGGATGGCCACCCCCGCCACCGCCAGCACCTGCTGGGAGCCGCGCACCGCCA
>JAQUSS010000196.1:0-2763 GCA_028710135.1 Gemmiger sp.
AAGGCTGTTGCCGCTTTCGGTTAAGGTGTAGGCGGTGGGGTCAAGCGCGGGGTCTGCCGTGGCGCTAACGTTGCCCGCCGTGCCGGTTAGCACAAAATCCCCGCTGGGGGTGGCGCCGTTTAGCAGGGTGTTGGCGGCGCTATCGGTGCCGGGGTTGTGGTTTTGGCTCAGTGCAAAAATAACCGGCTTGGCGGCATCGGCCCCGCCGCTAAACACCAGCCCCACCCGGGCGGCGTTCAGCAGCTGGCCCGGGGTTTCGCCATCGGTTACGGCAATGCCATCCACATCCAGGTAGATATCCAGCTTGGCGGCATCGCTTTGCCCCTCGGCCGTGGCGCGCAAAAACACCTGGCCGTGGTAGTAGCCCTGCTCGGTTAGGGCAAAGCGGCTGGCGCTGTTGCCCTCCATGGCGGTGCTTTTGAAAAAGGTGGTTAAATCGGCGGTGGAAACAGGGTCAAGCACCTTGCCGGTGGAAATTTGGGTGATATCGGCCTCCTCGGCAAAGGGGCCGCCCGCGGCGGGGGCAATTTCCAATTTTAGGCTTTGGCTGCCCGATTGCACCTGCACGGTATCAGATTGCGCGTATTTGTTTTTGGTAAACCAGGCGTAGGTGGCGGTGCCCAACACCGAGAGAATGACCACCGCCGTGGCGCAGATGGCCCACAGCCGGGTAATGGGGCGGGAAGAAATTTTCATGGTGGGCCACCTTTCGTTTTTTTTTGGGGGGGCGCGCGGTTTGGGGGTGCAGGTTGACCGGGGGGCGTTTCCCGGGGAACGTGTGGCCCCCGGCGGAACGCATGGGCCCCGCCAGGGCTCCGTAGGGCAAGGGCTCTGCTCTTGCCGTGGATGCTGATGGGCATTTGCAAGGTAACCAAATGGCCACGCGGTAAATCCATTGTGGGGGTTAATGGGCCCGCCGGTTTCCGGGGGAATGCGTGGCCTCGGCAGGTTCGGCAAGAGCAGAGCCCTTGCCCTACAATACGGGGGTGGATGCTAAAGGGTGGGTTGCAGGTTTCCCAAATGGCCGCGCGGTAAATCCATTGTGGGGGTTAATGGGGCCCGCAGGTTTCCCGGGGGACGTATGGCCCCGCCAGGGCTCCGTAGGGCAAGGGCTCTGCTCTTGCCGTGGATGCTGATGGGCATTTGCAAGGTAACCAAATGGCCACGCGGTAAATCCATTGTGGGGGTTAATGGGCCCGCCGGTTTCCGGGGGAATGCGTGGCCTCGGCAGGTTCGGCAAGAGCAGAGCCCTTGCCCTACAATACGGGGGTGGATGCTAAAGGGTGGGTTGCAGGTTTCCCAAAAGGCCACGCGGTAAATCTCAATTGTAGGGGCGTGGTGTGCACGTCCGTGGGTGTTTACGCCGCCCGCCACGTTCCCGGACGTGCAAAGCACGCCCCTACAGGGGTTAATGGGGGCCGCGGGTTCCCGGGGAACGCATGGCCTGCATCATCGGCCATCACCCGCCGGTATCCTCGGTGCCTACCCCGGCAAAGGCCAGGTTGAACCCCAAATTGTTGGCGGCGGCCTCGGTTAGGCAATTTTCGTCGCAGCCCTCCATGTATAGCCAAATTTCAATTTTGGCGGGGGTGCCCTCGGTCAGGCGGCATAGGGGCTTTTCGCCGGGGGTAGGGTCGGTGTTTTCGGCGCCCTCGGCGCAATAGGGGGCAAGGCCCTCGGCGGGGTCGGGCACAAAGGTGGCCCCGCCGCTGCTGCTCACAGCCGAAACCACGCTGTTGCCCGCGCCGGTGGTATCCTGGGCGGCACCGCCCGCGCCGCCAACATCATCCAGCTTAAAAAAATAGGTATGCTCGCCATCGGCTGCGCCGGTAATTTTCATCCCCAGGCGCAGCGCGGATAGCAGCTGGGCGCTGCCCTCAAACTTTAGCTGGCTGCGGTCAAAAAACACATCGGCATCGGCATATTGGGCTTTCAGGTAGGCTTCGCCGTGCAAAAGCTGGGTGTCGGCACGGTCGGTTACCTCGGTGTATAAAACCGAGATCCCCTCCTTGGTTTGGGCGGTGGCGGCGTAAAAGGTTAGTAGGTCGGCGGTGGAAAGCGGCAGCAGTTCCTCGCAGGTATCGCGGCGGGTCAGGGCGGTTTTCACATCGTAATCGCCGTTTTCGGTGGCGGCAATCATCAGGTTTACATCGCCCTTGCTAACGCTGCCCTGCATTGGTTCCACATTGGTGTTGGTGCTTAGGGTAAACCAGGCGTAGGTGGCCCCGGTTAGCACGGCGGCGGTGGCAAACAGCGCCAACACCGCCAGGGCTGCCTGGCTGCGCAGGGGGGTATGCTTCATGGCGTTGGCACCACCTTTCAGGCTGTGTTGTGCGGGGCGGGGGCGGTTTTGGGCCGCAGGTTTCCCGGGGGACGTATGGCCCCCGGGGGTTCGGCAAGAGCAGAGCCCTTGCCCTACAGGGGTGGGTGTTCATGTTTGCCCGCAGGTTACCCGGTGGGCGTATGGCCCCCGGCAGGCCCGCCGGTTTCCCGGGGAATGTGTGGCCCCGCCGGGATTCCGTAGGGCAAGGGCTCTGCTCTTGCCGTGGATGCTAAAGGATATTTGCAAGGTAACCAAAGGCCCGGCGCGTTTTGGGGCCCGCCGGTTCCCCGGGGAATGTGTGGCCCTGCCGGGGTTCCGTAGGGCAAGGGCTCTGCTCTTGCCGTGGATGCTAAAGGATATTTGCAAGGTAACCAAAGGCCCGGCGCGTTTTGGGGCCCGCCGGTTCCCCGGGGAATGTGTGGCCCTGCCGGGGTTCCGTA
>JAQUSS010000196.1:2863-3443 GCA_028710135.1 Gemmiger sp.
GGGCAAGGGCTCTGCTCTTGCCGTGGATGTTAAAGGATATTTGCAAGGTAACCAAATGGCCGGGCGGTAAATCAAATGTGGGGGTTAATGGGGCCGCAGGTTCCCAGGGGAACGTATGCCCCCCGGCAGGTTCGGCAAGAGCAGAGCCCTTGCCCTACAATACAGGGGGTGGATGCTAAAGGGTATTTGCAGGTTTCCCAAAAAACCGTGCGGTAAAATCGATTGTAGGGTGGTTGACGCAGGCCCGCCGGTTCCCCAAATGGCCATGCGCATTATTGTGTTGACGCAGGCCCGCCAGTTTCCCAAATGGCCCACAGGTTCCCCGGGGAACGCATGGCCCCCCGAAAGACGGCAAGAGCAGAGCCCTTGCCCTACGGAGGTGGTTGTTCATGTTTGCCCGCCAGTTACCCAAATGGCCCGCAGGTTTACGGCGGCTGTTTGTTCATGTTCACCCGCCGGCCTCCCCGCCGCCCTCCCCGCCCCCTACGCCGCAAAAGGCCAGGGCCAATTCTTTTAGGGTGGTGGCGCACAGGTTTTGGGTGCAATCTTCATCGCAGCCTTCCAGCCAAATGTAAATATC
>JAQUSS010000197.1 GCA_028710135.1 Gemmiger sp.
GCTGAACCTGCGCGCGCGGGATTTGCCCTGCACCCCCGTGGCCCTGGCCTACGCCTTTGTAAGCCAGGATAGCTGCACCCTGTTTTTAGCCCCCGGCCGGTTGAGCGAGGCCGATGCCGCCACCCTGGCCGAGAATGGGGTTGCGATGCGCCCCTACGATGCCCTGCTTGATTTTGTGCGCAGCTATGCCAAGACCGAAACCGTGCTGGCCGAGCTTGCCACCACCAACTTTGATTTGTACACCGCTTTGGCGGGCAACCCGCAGCTAACCGTGTTGCCGGGCAGCGACCCCATCACGGCGGCCAAGGGGGTAAAGAACGAAACCGAGCTTGCCAATTTGCGCGAGTGCCATATCCGCGATGGTGTGGCCATGGTGCAGTTTGCGATGGACCTAGAGCAGGCGATGGCGGCGGGCCGCCCCCTGATGGAAACCGATATTGAGGTGATGCTGCAACGCCGCCGCGCTGCCCAGCCCGGCTACAGCGAGGATAGCTTTGACACGATTGCCGCCTACGGTGCCAACGCCGCCATGATGCACTACCACGCCGAGGGCGAGGTGAACACCCGCCTTGCGCCGCGCGGCTTTTTGCTGGTGGATTGCGGCGGCCAGTACGACTGTGGCACCACCGATATCACCCGCACCTACCCCCTTGGCCCCCTGACCGAGAACGAGCGCCGTTATTACACCTGGACGCTGCAAAGCCATATTGATATGGCCAAGGCCGTGTGGCTGGATTACTGCACCGGCTTTGCGCTGGATACCTTTGCACGCGCCCCGCTGTGGCAGCACATGGTAAACTACCGCTGCGGCACCGGGCATGGGGTTAGCTTTATGGGCAGCGTACACGAAGGCCCCCAAAGCCTGCGCCCCAACAACGCCGTGGTGTTTACCCCCGGCATGACGATTACCGATGAACCGGGCGTTTACGAAACCGATGAGGTGGGCGTGCGGATTGAGAGCGAGCTGGAATGCGTTGCCCTGGGCGAAAACCAGTACGGCAACTGGCTGGGCTTCCGCCCGATGACGCTGGTTCCCATTGATTTGGGCCCTGTTTTGGTGGAGGAGCTGACCCGCGACCAAAAAGACTGGCTGAACCGCTACCACCAAACCGTTTACGAAACCCTGGCCCCCCGCCTGAGCGAGGATGAAAAAGCCTGGCTGTTGGAAAAGACGCGGGCCATCTAACTTTGCCGGGCGAGCACCGCCCCAAAAATGCAATACTGCCCCTGCAAACACCCCCATCACCGGTGGCAAACCGCCGGTGATGGGGGTGTTTTGTGGTGTATAGGCTGTGGGCTGTGCACTGTGAGGGCTGTGGGCCGTGGCTCATGGCCCGTGCGCCGTGGGCTGTGCAGCCCGTGGCCCATAGGCTGTGGCCACCATGTGCACGGCGAAGCGATGCAGTTTACACAATAAACTCGTAACGCCAAAGTCGATACTTCGTAAGTTCTTACAAACTTAACTAAATAGGTGTTTTTTCTCTTGAATGTTCCCTTTGTTTGCTATATACTCGGCTTATAAGTTAGCTATGTTAGCCAGCAATTTGCCAAGTGCAAACAAAGGAGGATTGTATGTATTACAATTGGGAGCATTACCCAGACCCTACCGCGGGCGAGGCCACCCGCCGCCTGCTGCAAGCGGGCCTGCCCGTTGCCAAGGCCAAACAAACGGCCAAGCCAAGCGCACAGGCAGCCACGCAGCCGCGAACAAGCGGGCAAGCGCAGCGAGCCGAGCAGCCGCAGGCAAGCGCACAGGCACAGCCAGCCGCCACGCAGCCACAGCGAGCCAGGCTACCACAGCCCGCACAGCGCCACCGTGCGCCCCGCAAGGAGGCCGCCGATGAATAAACCGCGCAGCAACTGGTGGGGTTACGTGAAAAGCATGATACGCCGCTACCCGGCGCTTTGCCGGCAGCGCAGCGCCCTGCAAGAGATACACTACGGCGGCTGGTTAAGCGGCCTGCCCGCCGCCAAAAGCCGCCCGGGCGACCCGGTGGCCAACGCCGCCTTGCGGGCGCTGCCCGCCCTTGCCCAGCGGGAGCTGGCCGCGGTGGAAGCTGCCTGCGCGGCTACCGCCGCCCTGCCCGATGGGCAAGAGCGTTTGCGGCTGATACGCCTTGTGTACTGGCAGGGCACCCACACGCTGGAGGGGGCCGCCCTACAGCTACACCGCTGCCCCCGCACCATTTTGCAGTGGCACGGCGAATTTATCCGGGCGGTTGCCCGCGCCTTTGGCCTGGGCTAGGCCGGGCGGTTTGCCGTTTGGGGGCGCGGTGGCGGCAGCGGTTTACCGCTTATCCTCGTTTTTGCCCAGCTCCAACCGGCGGAAGCCTTCGCCGTGTACTTCGTTCGACTGAAGCATCACGATAAAGCTATCGGGGTCAAACTGTTTGATGGCTTTTTCCACCTCGTACAGTTGTTTGTTGGAGCAGGCGCACATCACAACGTCTTTTTCGTCCTGCCGCCAGCCGCCGTAGCCCTTTAGGATGGTGGAGCCACGGTCCACCGTTTTATCGATGATATCGGCGCAGCCCTTGCCGTGGTTGGTAACAATCAGGGCAAGCATACTGGCGTTAAAGCCGAACATCATTTTGTTGATGACATAGGCGGCCAAAAAGTTGAGAATCAAGCCATAGATGATGGAATCCACATCCCGGAAAACCAACCCGTTGGCCACAATCACCATCAGGGCGGTGGCAAAAGTCAGGTTGCCGAACGGCATATGCGGGTATTTGGATTTGATGGCCATGGTGATAAAATCCATGCCGCCGGTGCTGGAATTTTGCATATAAATCAGCGCATCGCCCACCCCGCTGATAACCCCGCCGCAGATGGTGGCAAGCATACGGTTGCCGGTGTAGCTGGGCAGAAGGGGAAGCAGATAATCTGAAAAGAAGGCAAACAGCAGCATACAGCGCAAGCTTCGCAGGAAAAAGGTTTTGCCCAACGTTTTGTAGCAAAACAAAATAATGGGGATGTTTAACAGCAGGTTGCACAGCCCAATGGGTATCCCAAACAACCGGTACAAAATGGTGCAGATGCCCGCAATGCCGGTTACCGGTACCTGGGCAGCCACGGCAAAGTTGTACATCCCCAGGGCGCTGATAAAGCAACCGGTAACCTCAAGCAAAATTCGTTTCCATTTATGGTCGGTCATGGGGCAGGCACCTTTCTATAAGGCGTTACCGGCGGCGGGTTTCCCCACTGCGGCGGCGCTGATTTTTTTTGTTTTCGTCCGCCCGGCGCTTTAGCAGCACCCCCGCAAGCACGGCACCACAGCCCACCAGCGCGGCCAGGCCAATGTACATGGGCAACTGGCTGGAGGCTTTTTCAACCTTCTCCAGTTTTTCCAGCTCGGCAGGGTCGGGCGTGGGGGCAGGGGTGGGCACGGGCGTGGGGGTAGGCGCAGGGGTGGGGGTGGGGGTTATGGTGGGGGCA
>JAQUSS010000002.1:0-53552 GCA_028710135.1 Gemmiger sp.
CCGCCGGGGGGGCGCAGGGTTTTAGGGTTGGCGGTTGCCTTTGCCGTTTACCCCCGCCGGGCGCAATGGTTGCCTATTCAAATAGGCCCCGGGCCAGGCAAGGTTCGGCAAGAGCAGAGCCCTTGCCCTACGGTTCTAAGGCCAACCACATCACAAACCCAAAGGGCACCAATCTGCCCGCAACGCCCACCTGGCACCCAACCCCACCTCTGTAGGGCAAGGGCTCTGCTCTTGCCGCCGGGGGGGCGCGGGGTTTTTGGGTTGGCGGTTGCCTTTGCCGTTTGCCCCGCCGGGCGCAATGGTTGCCTATTCAAATAGGCCCCGGGCCAGGCAAGGTTCGGCAAGAGCAGAGCCCTTGCCCTACGGTTCTAAGGCCAACCCCATCACAAACCCAAAGGGCACCCCGCCAATTTGTGGGCCAACCCCATCACAAACCCAAAGGGTACCAATTTTGGGCCCTCGCCGCCCGTTTACCCGCAGTTTATCTGAATTGTCACAATCGTGTGGGGGGCAACCTCCAGGGTGGCGGCGGCTTCCTCGCCCAGCATCAGGCTGGCGGGCAGGGGCTTTTCGCTGCGGTTGAGAAGCACCGCGGCAATGCTGCCATCGGTATTTTCAAAGGCGGTAACCTCCAGCTCGGCGGCCCAGCAGCTGCTGGCAATGCGCACCGCGCCCGGGCGGATATACCGGCTAAACTGGCCGATGTACCAGTAGGTTCCCTGCTTGATAAACTCGCCCTTGCCATCCAGCATCAGCGGGGCGGCGCAAAAATTGCCCACATGGTTGGGGCCGCCGGCTTCATCCAGCAGCAGGTTCCAATCCAAAAATTCTACCGTACCGGCGTTCAAATCGCCCAAAATATCGTGCGCATACATTTCGGCCTTGCCCACCTCGCCACGGTCGGCAAAGCGGCTATATTCCACGCACCCCTCGGTAAAGCACAGCTTTTTCTCGGGCCACAGCTCGGTTGCCAGGGCAACGGCCTCAAAATGGTCGCCCGAATACCAGTGGAAGGCAATGCCATCAATGGCCGCGCGCCATTCGGGCTTGGCAAAACTGCCGGTGGCACGGCGGAGCAAGGCTTCCTTATTATGGTCCCAAATCAAAATTTTTACATCGGCAAAGCCCGCTTTATCCAGCGCCGGGCGCAGGTATTCGGCCGCAAAGGCCCCCTCCTCCTCGGCGCTCCAAATGCAGGAATCCCAGGTTTGCACGGCCTCCGGCTCGTTTTGCACGGTAAGCTGGCGCACATCAAACCCGGCAGCGCGGTAGCGGCCAACATAGCCAACAATCAAATCGGCCCAGGCGGCGCGGTATTCGGGCAGCAGCTTGCCGCCGTGGTTCATCTCGCCGTTCGTTTTCATGAAAGCGGGCGGGCTCCAGGGGGAGAGCAACAGCCCAATGGGGGTTGCGGTTTCGGCCTGGGCCGCGCGCAGCAGCGGCAGCAGGTAGGCTTCGTCCCGCTCCATCGAAAACCCGGTGTCCTCGGGCGTTTCCACCGCGGCATAGTTGCCCAGCGCAAAATCGCAGCTACCCATATGGGTGCGGCCCAGGGTATAATTCAGCCCGGTGGGGCCGTAGCAGGCCGCCGCAAAGGCTTTGCGGTGCGGGCCATCCAGCTTGCCCCAATTGTAGCCGGCGGCCTCGGTAAAGGCGCCGCCAAACCCCGCAAAGGTTTGCTTTTTATGCTGGGGGTACAGGCACACGGCGTGCATCAGGTCGGCGGCCTCGGGGGCGGCAAGGGGTGTTTCCTGCCAGTGGATGCCCTGGGTTAAATCCGTCAAAATTTGCGTAGCTTTCATTCTGTTCTCCTTCTCCCACTATACGGGTGGGTCCGGTAATTGCCCCTATTATACCAAAACCCCCTCCCAAACATCTATACATATTTTTTAAAAATGGTGTTCAATTTTTAAAAGACCCCCCACAATTTTCCCTTCCGGGGGCAAAACGTTGACATCCGCCGCGGTATTGTTTATCATAAACCCAAAGATACCCCAACAAGAACAGGAGCCTGAACCTTATGCAGCAAGTTGATAAAAAGCAGAATACCGGCCGGTGGTCGGTGCGCCACGGCTGGTTTTTTTCCTATCTGCTGGTGTTGGCAGTGCCCCTGGTTCTTTGCCTGCTGCTCTACGCCTATACCTCGCACGTTATCACCCAGGAATCCCAGCGTATCTACGGCTCCTCGCTTGAGCAGGTGCGCATTGATTTGGATGCCTATGTGGAGGAAATCAACCAGGTGCTGGAGCAGATGCTGATGGATAAATCCATCCAGCTGGCAACCCACATCAAAGAAAAAGCCACCCCCAAAGAGCAGCTAAACCTGATTGATGCCGAGGATAGCCTAAACAGCTTACAGGTCAGCCACCCGCACATCAGCTCGCTTTTTGTGGCGCTCAACCGCCCCGATACCGTCATCAGCACCAAGGGCCACATGAGCCAAACGCTGTTTTACCAGCTTTACTGCCAATCGGCCGGCATGACGGAGAATCAGTTCCGGGCACAGGTGCGGGCCAAGCACCCCAACTGGGATATGGTGCCCCTTACCCGCAACGATGGCAGCGTGCTGCTGCTGTTTATGCGCACCACCATGGATACCGGGCTGGGCAGCAGCAACGCCACCGCCGTGGTGGCCATTGAGCAAACCATTTTTCAGCAGCGGCTGGCCCAGTTCCAGTGGGATAAGCGCTTAAACCTCTATGTTGTGCGCCCGGACGATATGGTAATTTGCCACACCGGCACCCGTGCCGCCAGCGGGCTAAGCTATGCCAATTTGAAGGAGAGCGCCAATTTTTCCTTCGTGCAGCAGGGCGGTATGCTGGTGCGCACCTCCAAACAATCGCAGTGGCGGTACCTGCTGCTGGCCGATACCGACCTTTTGCTGCAAAACGCCCGCACCACCCAGGGCTACACCTTTTTGGGGATGCTCTTCTGCCTGCTGCTGGGCTTGTTCCTTTCCATCCGGCTTACCAAATACAACTACGGCCCGCTCCACCGGCTGGTGGGGTTATACGCCCCCAAGGCGGGGGAGGCCCCCACCCTGCCCCAAAGCAAAAACGAGTACGAGCAGCTTGACCATTATGTGCAGCAGTTTTTCCGGGAGAAGGGGGACGCACAGCACGAGCTGTGGAACAGCCAGCAGATGCTGCACAAATACTACCTGTATTCCCTCTTGGAGCATCCACAGTCCTGGACGCGAACCGCCCACCCCGCCGGGCAGGCGGCTTTACAGCTGCCCGGCCCCTGCTATATTGCCGTTTTGTTTTTAAACCCCCTGCCGCCCCTTGGCAGCGCCACCGAGGAAGAAAACCGCTCCTATGTTTTAACGCAGTTTGCCATTTTAAATATTTTTCAGGATGTTGCGGGCCACCACTTCACCCTGGAAACCACCGATATGGGCGAAACCGCCACCGCCATCCTCAGCCTGCCCGATTTATCGGACGCATGGCAAAAGCAGCTTGCCGAGGATATCCAATTTACCGAGCAGCGCATCCAGGAATATTTCCACCTGAATGTAACGGCGGCCATGGGCAGCCCCCACCGGGGCGATAACGCCATCCATCGCTCCTACACCGAGGCACTGGAGGCACTGGCCTGCCTGCGCGCGGGCGAGGATGCCGATATCATGAGCTACGAGGAGGTGCGCGATGCCCGCCACGCCTACCCCTTCACCCTGGAAACCGAGCACAAAATGTTAGATTTGATGGCCGCCGGCAGCACCGAGAACGTGGCCAAGCTGATACGGCAGGTGTTCCCCATCACGGGGGCGGAGGCCATTGTTTCGCCCTCCATCCAAAAATGCCTGGTGTACGATATCACCGCCGCGCTGATTAAGGGCGCCAACGATGTGGGCGTAACCGATTTGGGGGATATCCAGTTTATCCAGTTTGAGCATATTACCGCGCCCGAGCTGCTGCAATACCTGCTGGATACCGCCGCCCTACTGTGCGAGAAGGTGCGCCATATCCGGGCCGAAAGTACCCTGGCCACCCAGCTTTGCCACAGCGTGCAGGCCTATATCCGGGAAAATTACCAGGATGCCGATTTAAATATCTCCCAAACGGGGCTACATTTTAACATCACCCCGGCCTACCTTTCGGCCATTTTCAAGCGCGAAACCGGCTCCAGCCTGCTGGGCTACATCAACGAGGTACGCCTGAAGGCCGCCAAGGAGCTGCTGCTCCAGGGGGTTTCGGTGGTGCAGATTGCCGAGCGGGTCGGCTTTCGGGATAGTGGCTCCTTAATACGGGTATTCAAAAAAGATACCGGCCTTACCCCCGGCCAGTACAAAGCGGCCCACACCGGCCGCGGGGGGTAAACCACAAACCGCCCAAAAGCAACGCCTTTGCCACCCGCCACGCGGCTTAAAACGCCGCCGCGCTTGGCGGCTACCGCTTTTTGGGCCGTTTGGCAAACAGGCAGCGCCACAAACCGTTGGGCGCTGCCTGTTTTTGTGGGTGTTGGCGGGCCACCGGCCAGCAAGGCGTTTTTTACAAAATGCACAAGAACGCCGGTTTTCAGCTGTGCATTTTCACAGCATTGTTTTTGGATTTTTAAGAATTGCCAATAAATTCGCGGTATTTCACATCCCATTTTTGGAATATTGCATACGTTTTTGAGTTTATTTCTATTTTTTAGCCGTGCCGCCTATGCTAGGCTTAATGCACGGAACCAAGGCAGCCTGCCGCAGGACGTCATGTGTGCAGGTGGCATTACCGGTTCATTGCCTGCCCAAGCGCAGCACCCGGTTCAAGTGAACCAAAACAAGCTTAACCCACGCCAAACAAGCTTAAATGAAGGAGTTGGAACACATTTTTATGAAAAAGAACACTGGAAAGAAAGCACTTGCCCTCTTGAGCGCTTCTGCCCTTTCGGCCACCATGTTGGCCGGCTGCGGCGGCGCCGCCCCCGCAAGCTCCGCCCCGGCTGCCTCTACCGATAGCACCGCGGTTTCTACCGCCGAGGGTGCCGAATTTTCCTACCCGATGTCGGGCGACCATGCCATCACTTACTGGACAACCCTCAACGAGATTATGTCCTCCGATTATTCTAATATGGGCGATTCCCCGTTTGGCAAGGGCCTGATGGAACGCACCGGCGTGAACATCACCTTCCAGCACCCGCCTACGGGTCAGGGCGATGAGCAGTTCAACCTGATTCTTGCGGACGGCGATTTGCCCGATGTGATGGAATACCACTGGATGGACTACCCGGGCGGCCCCGAAAAGGCGATTGCCGATGGCAACATCCTGGCGCTCAACGATATTATTGACCAGTATTGCCCCAACCTGAAAGCCTACCTTGCCGCCAACCCCGAAGCGGACCGCCAGGCCAAAACGGATGATGGCAACTATTATATGTTCCCCTTTATCCGCGGCGATGATGCGCTGCGGGTGACCATTGGCTTGATGATCCGCCAGGACTGGCTGACCGAGCTGGGCCTGGAGATGCCCACCACCATGGACGAATGGCACGATGTGCTGACCGCCTTTAAAGAGAAAAAGGGCGCTGCCGCCCCCTTCTGCTACGAGTACAAGATGGGCAGCTTGACCGATGTGCTGCCCTTCCAGTTTGCCTACAACACCACCAAAAAGTTCTACGTGGGCGATGACGGCATGGTACATTTTGGTGCCGCCGAACAGAATTTTAAAGATTTTCTTACCACCATGCACCAGTGGTACAGCGAAGGGCTGATTGATGCCGATATCGCCACCCAGGAGTTTGACCAGGTAAGTGCCAAGATGAGCAACGGCACCGCCGGTGCCTCCTGTGGCTGGGCGGGCAGCCGTATGGGCGTGTGGAGCAACGCCGCCCTTGCCACCGACCCCAACTACGACCTGGAGCCCTGCCCGGTGCCCACCCTGAACAAGGGCGAAACCGCCAAGATGGGCCCCATTGAGAACGTTGTGCCCAACCAGGGCGGCGTTGCCATTACCACCAGCTGCAAGGACATTGAGGCCGCGGCCCGTATGCTGGATTGGGCCTACAGCGATGAAGGCCATATGTACTACAACTTTGGTGTGGAGGGCGTAAGCTACAACATGGAGAACGGCGAGCCCGTTTACACCGACCTAATCCTGAAAAACCCCGATGGCAAAAGCATTGCCAACGCCATGGTAGATAACATCCGTGGCAACTACAATGGCCCCTTTGTGCAGGATGTGCGCTATCTTTCGCAGTATTACACCCTGGCTGGGCAAAAGGTTTCCAACGCCACCTGGCTGGTGAAGAGCGCCGCCAAGTACGCGCTGCCCCCCATCACCCCCACCGCCGAGGAGAGCGAGCAGTTTGCCGCCATCATGAACGAGGTAAACACCTACCGTGATGAGATGATCCTCAAATACATCCTGGGCACCGAAAACCTCGATACCTTCGACGATTTTGTTGCCACCATGAACAGCATGGGCCTGGACAAGGCGCTGGAGATTGAAAACGCAGCCTTAACACGCTACAACGCAAGATAAGTTTGCCTAAACAGGCTGGGCAAATGGGGCGGGCCCTGTGTAATGGATGCACGGCCCGCCCCAGCTTTTGCCCCGCCCACGCACTAAGAGGTGATTTTTATGAAGCAAGCCACACCCGAAGCCCTTGCCACGGCAACCAAAACCGCCAAGGCGCCCAAGCACCTGCACAGCTTCGGCTACCGTGCCCGCAAGGATATGCAGCGCAACTGGGAGCTTTACCTGCTGGTGCTGCCCGTGCTAATTTTTTACTTTTTGTTCTGCTACAAGCCGATGTACGGCGCGCTGATTGCCTTTCAAAACTACAAGCCCGCGCTGGGTTTTGCGGGCAGCCCCTGGGTTGGGTTTGATAACTTTATCCGCTTTTTTACCAGCCCGTTCTTTGGGCGGCTTGTCAAAAACACGCTGTTTTTAAGCTTTGAGCTGCTGATTTTCGGCTTTCCCGCCCCCATTATTTTGGCGCTGCTTTTGAACGAGCTGCACGCCGGGCCGTTCAAAAAAACCATCCAAACGGTCACCTACCTGCCCCACTTTATCTCCATCATTGTGGTGGCCGGTATGCTTACAGATTTTTGCATGAGCACCGGCCTCATCAACGATATCATTGTATTTTTTGGGGGTGCGCGCAGCCCGCTGCTGCAAAACCCCGCGCTGTACCGCACCATCTACATCCTTTCGGATATCTGGCAGCAGATTGGCTGGGGCTCCATCATCTATCTTTCGGCCCTATCGGGGGTGGATGCCCAGCTGTACGATGCCGCCTCGATTGATGGCGCGGGCCGCTTCCAAAAGCTGCTCAATGTCACCCTGCCCAGCATCATGCCCACCATCGTTATCATGTTTATCCTGCGCATTGGCTCCTTGATGAGCATCGGGTACGAAAAAACCATCCTGCTGTACAACCCCTCCACCTACGAAACCGCCGATATTATCTCCTCCTACGTCTACCGTGTCGGCATCCTGGAACAAGGTTGGAGCTATTCCACGGCAATCGGCCTGTTCAATTCCGTTGTCAACCTGATTTTGCTGCTGATTGCCAACCGGTTAAGCAAAAAGTTGACCGAAACCAGCCTTTGGTAAGGAGGAATTTACCATGGATCAAAGCGTTAAAATCAAACAAACGCGCGGTGAGAAGGTCTTTAATGTCTTCAACGTTGTTCTGCTCACCCTGCTTGCCATCATCTGCTTATACCCCATGCTCTATGTGGCGTTTGCCTCCTTAAGCGATAGCACCCGCCTTACCCAGCACACCGGCCTGCTGTTGTGGCCGCAGGGGTTCAGCTTTGCCGCCTTTGAGCGGGTGTGTAAAATCCCCATGATTGCCCGCGGCTACCTAAACCCCATGTTTGTATTGGTGGTGGGGGTCTGCTTGCAGCTGATCATGACCATCTTGGCTGCCTACTTTCTCTCCCGCCGCAACGTCATGTTCCGCAAGCCCATCATGATGCTAATCACCTTCACCATGTTCTTTTCCGGCGGCATGATTCCCTTCTACTTTACGCTCAAGGATTTGCACCTGACCAACTCCCTTTGGGGGCTGATTATCCCCTTCATGGTAAGCACCTACAACCTGATTATCCTGCGCACCTCCTTTGAGGCCATCCCCGAAAGCCTGATTGAGGCCGCCCGCATTGACGGCGCGGGCCATCTGCGGGTGCTGTTCTCCATCGTTCTCCCCCTCTCCAAGGCCATTTTGGCCGTTATGGTGCTCTACTACGGTGTCAGCATCTGGAACGGTTGGTTCTGGGCCTCCACCATTTTGCGTGACCGTGAAATGTACCCCCTGCAAGTCATCCTGCGCGAGATTTTGCTCCAAAACAGCACCTCCAGCATGACGGGCGGCGCGGGTGCCGGCGATACCGAATCGGTCGCGGCCACCGTCAAGTATGCCACCATCATGGTGGCCACCCTGCCCATCCTCTGCGTTTACCCGTTCTTACAAAAGTATTTTGCGGCCGGCGTAATGGTCGGCGCGGTAAAAGAATAAGGAGTGTAACACCATGCCACAAGCGAACCCCGATGCCTGTTTACAAGATACCCGGCTCTATGCCCTGATGAGTGCCGAAATTGAAGAGAAGCTGCGCCGCGCCCTGCCGCTTTTTACCGACCATTTCCCCCACATTACCGGCACGGCCCAGCAGGGCCTAACCTACCAGCCGGAGGAAAATACCCTGTGGACGACCTCCTTTTTTCCCGGCATGGCCTACCTGGCCTACGACCGTACCGGCGATGAGGCGTTTTTGGCCCATGCCGAGGATTACCTGGCAAGCTTCCGCCACCGCCTTACCCACCGGCTGCATATCTCCCACGACCTTGGCTTTTTGTATACCCTATCAAGCGTTGCCCTCTATAAGCTGACGGGGAACGAGGATGCCAAGGCCCTGGCCCAGCAGGCGGCCGATATGCTGGCCGAGCGCTACAACGAAAAAGGCCGGTTTATCCAGGCCTGGGGCGAGGTTGGCGTGGGCGACCCCTACGTTAAAATTATTGTGGATACCATGCTGAACCTGCCGCTGCTTTTTTGGTCGGCAAACCCGCGCCACCACGAGATGGCCGTTGCCCACGCCAACACCTGTGCCGACTATTTGGTGCGGGCGGATTATAGCTCCTTCCACACCTACCTGATGGACCCGGCCACCGGCAAAGCGGTGGAGGGGCGCACCCACCAGGGCTTCCACGATGATACCACCTGGGCGCGGGGCCAGGCTTGGGTGGTGTATGGCTTTGCCCTTGCCTACGCCTATACCAAAGAACCACGCTTTTTGGAGGTTGCGCAGAAATCGGCTGCCGTTTTTTTGCAAAACCTGCCTGCTGACCATGTGCCCTACTGGGATTTCACCTTCACCGATGCGGTGCCGGATGTGCGCGATACCTCGGCGGCATCCATCTTTACCTGCGGCCTGCTGGAGCTGGAAAAGTGGAGCACCCCGGCCCTGGCCGAAAGCTACCAACACGCCGTTTGGCAGATGGTGCGCAGCCTGTACGACCATTACTTCCTGCACGACCCTGACCGCCTTTGTGTCTTGACGGATGGCATTTACCACCGCAACACCGGCAGCACCGGCACCATCTGGGGGGATTATTTCTTTTACGAAACCCTGGTTCGGTTACAAAAAAGCTGGAATTTATTCTGGTAATTACACCGTGTTGGCGGGCCAGAGGGCCCGCCAATTTTTTAGGATACGGAGGAATTGTTTATGGAAGCTTTTCAACCTTCCCTGGCGCAGAACCCGCTGCAAACCCGGCAGGATGCGGTGGCCGCCCTGCTGGCCCTCTGCCGCTCTTTACGCGCCTTTTACAGCGAGGAAAAAAGCCTGCTGTACCTGGGCAACACGGCGGCCCATTACGGCGAAAAATCGGCCCGGATGGAGGGCTGGGCGCGGGTTTTGTGGGGCCTTGGCCCCCTGTTTGCCACCGATAATGCCGATTTGGACGCCGACACCCGGGCCGAAATTGCCGGTTGGGCCACCTTGTACCGCACCGGCCTTGTGCATGGAACCGACCCCGCCGATGCCGGCTACTGGGGCGATATTTACGATTATGACCAAAAAATGGTGGAAACCGCGGCCCTTGCCGTGGCCCTTTCCTTAGCCCCCCAGGTGCTGTGGAACCCCTTGACCGAAACCCAGCAAAACCATGTGTACACCTGGCTGAACGGGATGAACAGCCACGCCATCCACCCCAACAACTGGCGTTTTTTCCGCATTTTAACCAACATGACCTTTGCCCGCCTTGGCCTGCCCGTGAACGCCCAGCGGCTGGAGGATGATTTTCAGGTGGTGGCCCACTGCTATACCGGCGATGGCTGGTATTTTGATGGCAACGCCGGCCAGCTTGACTATTACATCCCCTTTGCCATGCACTTTTACAGCCTGATTTGGGCGGCACTAAGCCCGCTTGACGATGGCAGCCTGCGCGAAACCCTGAAAGCGCGCAGCGCCACCTTTGCGGGCGATTTTATCCAGTGGTTTGCCGATGATGGGGCCGAAATTCCGTTTGGGCGCAGCCTTACCTACCGGTTTGCCCACAGCGCCTTTTTCTCGGCCCTGGCGCTGGCCGGGGTAGAGGCCCCGGCCCTGCCCTGGGGGGCGGTGCGCCATACCGTGCTGCAAAACCTGCGCCACTGGCTACAATACCCGATTCTTGACCGGGCCGGGGTGCTGACGATTGGCTACCAGTACCCCAATTTGGTGATGAGCGAAAAATACAACGCCCCCGGCTCGCCCTACTGGGCGTTCAAGGCATTTTTGTTTTTGGCCCTGCCTGCCTCCCATCCGTTCTGGCAGGGGGCCGAGGAAACGGTGCCCCACCCCGCCCAGATGCTGCAAGAAAAGCCCCGGATGCTGGTTTGCCACGACCTACACGCCGGCACCGACCATCTAACCGTTTACCCCGCCGGGCAGCACTGCATGAACCATGGCGGCATCAGCGAAAAATACGAAAAATTTGTTTACTCCAACCGCTTTGGCTTTAGCGTGGGCCGGGGCACCACCCTGGAGGATGGCGCGTTTGATAACACGCTGGCGGCCTCCCTGCCGGGCATCCCCCATTACCGGATGCGCTACGGAGTGGAGGAATACCGCCTGACCGAGGATTTCATCTACACCCGCTACACCCTGCTGCCCGGCCTTGCGGTGCAAAGCTGGGTGGTGCCCTGCGGCGGGCCGTGGCACCTGCGGGTACACCGGCTGGAAGCCGCGCAGGCCGTGCAAATTGCGGATGGTGGCTTTGCCCTATCGGTGGAGGAACCCTTCACCTACACCCCCGGCCGGGGCGATAGCAAGCGGATCCCCGGGCAGGAGGAAGCAGTGCCCGGCGGCATCGGTGCCTTTTTGCCCTGGGGCGCTTCGGCTGCCTGCCGCCTTGCGGGGGTGGAAACCGGCAGTGCCATGCTGCGCACCTTCCCCAATACCAACCTGATGGCCCCCCTTTGCGCCATGCCGGTGCTTACGGCGGTGCTGCAACCCGGCACCCACTGGGTGGTAAACGCCTTTTTTGGCGATACCACGCCGGATGCCCGCGCCCGCTTTGCCGCCGCCCCCACGGCCCTGTTGGAGGGGAGCCGGGTCACCCTCCGCCTACCTTCCGGGCGCAGCCTGACGATTGAAACGGAGGGCTAAACGATGGAGCGTCAACTTTTGCGCAGCTGGTGCGATGGGCTGCTGCGCTACCAAATTGCAGGTACCGGCAACCCCCGGCTGGATGGCGGCATCCT
Organism: Gemmiger sp.; assembly: GCA_028710135.1. GTDB lineage: Bacteria > Bacillota > Clostridia > Oscillospirales > Ruminococcaceae > Gemmiger. Next base: position 11,677 of record JAQUSS010000002.1, read on the forward strand.
GTGCCCTGCCTGTATGCGGGTACATGGCCGCAGCGGCGATGCCGTGCTGCCCTTAATCACCCAATGGGCCACCAGTGGGGCCGTGCGCTACCTGCACGCAGCCGAGCGGCTGTTTGCCTGGTCAGAAACCATGCTGCGGCCGGATGGCAGCTACAATAACGATACCAACAGCAACTGGAACGGGATTACCGTGTTTGCCGCCAACCAGTTGGGGGAAATTTTGCTGCATTTCGGCACCCGCCTACCCCCGGCGGACTATGCCGCTTTTTCCCACCGGTTTGCGGTTTCGGCCAACTATCTGCTGCAAAATATTGAACAGATTGGCGGCAACATCAACTACCCCGTAACCTGCGCCTACACCATGGCCCTGGCGGCCCGGCTGCTGCCTGATAAGGCCGAAGCCTTTGCCGCAAAGGGGCGGGCGCTGGCCGCCGTGGCCCTAGCGCACCTTACGCAGGACGGCCTGCTGTACGGCGAGGGCCACCCCACCGAGGCCGTGACCCCCAAGGGCTGCCGCCCGGTGGATATCGGCTATAATGTGGAGGAATCTCTCCCCGCGCTGGCACTGTATGCCGAGCTTGCGGGCGATGCCAAGGTGTTGGCCGCCACCCTGGCGGCGGCCCGGGCGCACCTGCAATTTATGCTGCCGGATGGCGGTTGGAACAACAGCTTTGGCAGCCGCAGCTATAAATGGAGCTACTGGGGCAGCCGCACCTCCGATGGCTGCGCGGCCGGGTTTGCGGTGCTGGCCAAGCACGACCCCCTGTTTGGCGAGGCCATTTTGCGCAACCTTGCCCTGCTGGGCCGCTGCACCCAGGATGGCCTGCTGTACGGCGGCCCCCACTTTGCCGCCGCCGGGGAGCCACCCTGCATCCACCACACCATCTGCCATGCCAAAGGGCTGGCGGCGCTGGTTTTGCAGGGCTGGCAGCCGCCCGAGCATCGCCTGGCCCTGCCGGCGGAAAATGCCGCCGGGGCGCAGTATTTTCCCACCATAGACACCTGGCTGCTGGCGGCGGGGGGCTGGCAGGCCACCGTAACCGGGTACGACTACCAGTATTTGGCGGGCGGCCACCCCACCGGCGGCGCACTCAGCCTGCTGTGGAACCGGCAGTGGGGCCCCGTGCTGTTTGGCGGCATGGACCCCTACCGCCAAAACGAGCCAAACAATATGCAGATGCCCCGCTACCAGTTTGGCATCTGCCCCACCCCCCGCCTTGTGCATAAGGGCTGTTGCAGCAGCAACGACGTAACCGCCCGCCTGACCGCCGGGGAAGAACCTGCCGGGGCAGACCCCGCCGGGGAAAAACGCACCGGCGGCGAAGCCTACACGGTTTGGGCCGAAGCCACCGGCACATTATACAGAAGCGAGGACCGAAGCGAGGGCCAAAATGCGGGCCAAAGCGATGCCCCGCAAACCGCCGGGACCTACCACCTGCGCTATACGGCGGGGGCGGCAGGCGGCTTTACCCTTACGGCCCGGGCGGCAGAGCCCGGCGCAGTTTTGCTTCTGCCCATCGTTTCGCCCACCGGCGATGCGTTTACCCTAACGGAAGGCAAGGCCACCTTCCGCCGGGGCAAGCTCACCCTTTGCGCGTGCGCCACCGGCGGCAATTTCGCCCTACCGGCCGAATACCGGCTGCCGGGCGGCCACCCCCGCCGTTTGTTTAGCCCGGTGGGCGGCTTGCAGGCGGTTGTGCTGGAGTTGGCACTGCCCCCGGTGCCGGAGGCTGCCGTTACCGTTACCTTCACCATCTCGGCAGGCGAATAACAACCCCCACACCCAAAAATAGAGCGCTCCGTTTGCAGGCGGAGCGCTCTATTTTTATTTGGGTTTGCTTTATTTTGGCCTTATTTTTGCCTTATTTTTGTTTGGTTTTGTTTAAATTCGGCTTGGTTTTGTTTCAATTTTGCTTAAATTTTTCTCTATTTTTCGGTTTTAGGGGGGTATTTCAGCGCCCTCAGCCGCGAACAATGCCGTAGCTGCTGCACAGGGCCGTGAATTCGTTGCTGCCCACAAAGCCCGCAAATACCTGTTGGCGGGTTGCGCCCTTGGCCAGGCGGCCCAGCCAATCGGCTTTGCCGGCGGCATCGCTGGGGCGGCCCATGAAGGCGCTGTAAAGGCATTCCACAAAATCAGCGTCCGAAAGCCCTTTTTTCGTAAATTCCTTGCTGAAGATAAAGCCTGCGGCAACCTCGCTGCCGCTTGCCTTGTGTGCCCACAGGCGGCCCGTCCAATCCTTCAGGCCGGGGGCATCCGGCGCGCGGTTCAGCGTCACCTTGTATAGCCGGGTCACGAAGGCGGTCACGCCGTCCGGCGTGTTGTCGTTAGTGCAGGGGCCGGTTGGCACGGTGCCGTAGGCGGGCACCGGCATATTGCCGCCGCGGGCAATGCCATAGGCTTTGCACAGGGCAGTAAATTCATCGCTGCCAACAAAGCCGTTGAAAATTTCCTCCCGCTTGCTGCCGCTTTCCAGCTTTGCAACCCAGCTTGCAAGGCCCTTGGCATCGGCCTCGCGCCCCAAAAACGCGCGGTACAGGGTTTGAACATAGCAGGTGTTGCAGTAGTTGTATGCCTGGAACTCATCGCTGAACACAAAGCCCATGGCAGCCTGTGCGCCGGTAATTTCTTTGTTGTTTAGCTTCTGGCTCCAATCGGCCAGGCCCTTGGCATCTGGCGTGCGCAGCAGGCAAACCGTGTACAGGCGGGTAACAAAGCCCTTGGCATCCTTGCTGTACACCGGTTCCGGCGTGGGTGTGGGCTTGGCCGTAGGCGCTGCCGTGGGCTTGGCGGTTGGCGTGGCCGTGGGTTTGGCGGTCGGCGCTGCCGTGGGCTTCGCGGTCGGCGCTGCCGTAGGTTTGGCGGTCGGTGCTGCCGTGGGTTTGGCGGTCGGCGCTGCCGTGGGCTTCGCGGTCGGCGCTGCCGTAGGTTTGGCGGTCGGCGCTGCCGTGGGCTTCGCGGTCGGCGCTGCCGTGGGCTTCGCGGTCGGTGCTGCCGTAGGCTTCGCGGTTGGTGTAGCCGTGGGCTTCGCGGTCGGTGCTGCCGTGGGCTTCGCGGTCGGGGCCGCCGTGGGGCTGGCCGTCGGGCTGGCCGTCGGGGCCGCCGTGGGGCTGGCCGTCGGGCTGGCCGTCGGGGCAGCCGTCGGGCTGGCGGTCGGCTGGGCACCCGCCAGTGTCACCTCGCTGCGGTCACGCACACGCAGGCAGGTGCCATCGGGGTCGTTGTAAATCACGCCGATGGCGGTAATCTGCGCATCCTTGGCAACAAAGCTTTCCAGCTTGGCGCTGGTGCTATCCGAGTAGCCGATGTAGTTGTTGAAAAACACGCGGAACTCCTGGGTGCCATCGGTCAGGATGGCATAATCCAGCAGGTTGTTGGTGGCTTTAACGCTTTTCACCTTGCCGGTAACCGTGGCCAGCTTGCCGCCGTTGGCCGCATAATCGCCCGCCTGCGCCAGGGTCAACGCGGTGGCGGCCACCGGGCTGCTTTGGCTGGCATCCACCATGGTAACCGAGATGGTGCGCAGCTCAATATCGCCCTGGTAAGCATCCAGGGAGCCAGTAACCTGCACGGTTTGCCCGGGCAGGAAGGTGCCATCGGTGGAGGCCACCGGGTAGATATCGAGCCCGCCGGTGGCATCTTGAATATAGATGGTATCAAAGAAGGCGTTTGGCTCCACGTTGCCCGCGGTAACCTTGCCCTGCACGGTAAACACCTGGCCCTTGTCGGCCTCGCCGCTGTAGGCAGCGCGAACATCGGCAATCGGGGTGATGGTGGCCGGGGCGGTAACGTCATCAATCAAATTGCCCAAGATTACCTTGTTGGCATAGCTGGCATCGCCGTAATCGACGTTGCCGGAATCGGAAATTTCGTAGTTGGAGCAGAACACGGTACCGGCCAGGTAAACCCGGCCGCTGCCCACGGCCTCGGTGGCAAGGGTGACCACATTGCCCTTTTGCACCACGGCGGTATCGGGGTTGTAGCTGCCGCTGGCCGTGCTGCCGGTGGGCTTGCCGCTGTTCCACTGGCCCTCGGCACCCGCCGGGCGGGCCTTGGCGTTGATGGAGTAGCAGTTGGGCGAGCCTTTTACCAGCGCCACGCCGCCGCTGCCCAAGTTGACCGACGCGCCGGAGTAGGCACTGTACCGCTGGCCGCTTTGCATCCCCGCGAACAGGCCGGGGAAAGCGGCGGTGTTAAAATCGTCCATGTACACGCGGTAGGTCTGGGCGGTGCCGCCGTTGTAGTTGGTGTCATCGTCCAAAACCTCATCGTCGTTCAAGCGCATGGTTGCGCCCATGCTCTCCAACAGGGGGTTGATCTGCTCGGTGGAGCAGTAGGGCGCGCCGCCCACGTTATCCTGATAATCGGCCAGGCCGGATAGGATGACGGTGCCGCCGTTTTTGGCGTAATCTGCCACCAATTTGACAAATTCCGGCTCAAACACGGTGGCGGGCATCCCGTTGGCCGCCGTGCGCAGCGGGGCCGAAACCACCAGCAGGGCCACCCCATCCAAATCGGCCTCGGTGATGGTATCGCCGGGTTGTTTGATGGTAACCTGGGCGTTTTTGGCAGCAGCCAACGTGGCAAAGTTGCCCATGTTGCCCTTGTAGTAACCGGTTACATAGTCGTTATAGTGGGTGCCATCCACCAAAATGCGGGTCACGAGCGAAGGGTCGGTAACGTTGAGGCGCAGCACACCGGTAAAGGTTTGCTCGGCCCCCTCCACCATGGCAACCAGCGCGATGTTCAGGGTGACGTTGCCCGCCATGGCCGGGGTGTAGGCAAACGCATAGTTTACGCTGGCACCGGGGGCAACCGTTTGGATGGCGGCCAGCTTATCGCCGGTTGCCTCCTCCACCACGGTGCCATTCACGCTGTAGCGCAGGCTTTGCACGGCCATGGCGCTTTGGGTGTTGTTGTACAAAGCGCTCGTGATGGTTACCGGCTCGCCCTTCACAACCAGGGCGGTATCGCAGGTGGTGGAGGCCAGGCCCGCGTTCACACCCTCGCCGGTCCAAACGGGCGCGGTTACGGCAATCTGCTTATCGGCCTGGGTCACCCGCAGGTAATAGTAGGCATAATCGTTCGTGGGCAAATCAAAGTTCACGGTGCCGTTGCAGCCCGCCAAGGCCTGGCTGCCGGCCACAAGGCCGCCGTTTACAATCAGCTCCACCTTGGCGTTATCGGCATCGGTGGGGTCGGCAATTTGGGCCACCACATGGATGCCATCCTCCTGCTTGCCAAGGATAGAACCCATCACGCTGCCGTTTAGGGTGTACAAAATGGATAGGTCGTTATCCTCGGTGGCGTACACACGGTAGCTGCCAATGGCATCGTAAATGCCCTGCTGGCTTAAATCGGTGGCAAGCACAACGCTGCGCGCCGTGTTGGAATCGCCCCAGTTGCCCTTGTGGTTATCCTGGTTGTTGGTGGGGGCTACGTGCCAGCCCTTATCCAGCGCGCGGGTGTAGTATTCATAGGAGGGGAAGTACCCGCTGGCACCGATGGCCCCCTCGCCGTTGCCAACCTCAATCAGGTTGATGCGCTGGTCAACCGCCGCGGTGTAGAAGGCGAAATCTTGAAAATCGCCAAAGGTGGTGCCGGGGTGGTTGAACTGGGAGAGGGACTGCTGCACCTCGGTAAGTTTTTGGTAGTAGAGCTGGTAGCCGTCCGTTTTGCCGGATTTATTGCCGAAATCGCCGTTGTTGCGGCTCTCAAAGCCGGGGGTGTTGAAGGTGTTGATGTGGCCGAACCCATCCGACCAGGTCATCTCAAAGCCGTAGAGGCCGACGAAATCATTGTCGGCGGCGGTGATGGCAGCAGCCGCGCTACGGCCCTCGGCAAACTCGTTGCTGATGGTGGTGCAATCGTTGGCCAGGCCGACCCCGGCGTTGGTGTCATTGTCAAACGAGTTGGAATGGTCGGTCACGGCCAGGAAGTCAAGGTTTTCGACCTTGCTGGCATGGTCAAAGGCTTGCTCCACGGTGCCCGCACCGTCCGAAATATTGGTGTGGGCGTGCAGCTGGCCAAAATAGAGCTGGTAGCCATCAATGCCGACCGCCTGCTTGTAGCTAAAGCTGGTAACCGTGCCGGTTTGGGCCGCGGCATCCGCCGTGGCCGGGCGGTAGGCCACCGCCTTGATGGTGGCGGGCAGCGCCGGTATGGTAACCGGCTCGGTGTATTTTTGCGCGGGGTTTGCCACATCGGGGTCCGCCGGGGGCTCGGTGCCGGTGGCCAAGGTGTAGTAAATTTCGGTGCCCTGTGCCCCTTTCAGGGTTACGGTATCGCCCACGGCCAGGCTTGCGCCGCTGGCGGGGGCCGCCTGCACTGTCAGGGTGCCGGCATCCGGGGGGGTGGGCGCATCCTGCGGCCAGGCCGGGATGGTGGCAGTGGTGCCGGTTTTGTAAAACTGGCAGGTGTAAATGCTGGTATCGGTGCCCATGCTGTAGGTGGTAAAGTTGTTAAAATATTCGATGTACTGCGGTTTTTCACCGTATACAGCGTTGGCATTTTTGATAAAATAGCCATTATCGGCCGCCTCCAGCTCCCAAATGCTGTATTTGGTGGCGGTATCGGCAAGGCTTAAATTGCTGCCGGTTTCGCCTGCGGTCAGGTATTTGCCGCCGCACACAAACACGTATTGGTCGCCCTGTTTGGCAACGTCAAACACAGCGGCGGTGGTGCCGGCCTCGGCGGTCATCGCCCCCTCCGCCAACGTTACCGCGGCCTCGGTCAACTGGTTTTTGTTGTTGTAAACTTCCCCAATCGTGGAGATTGCCTGGCTCCCCTTGGGCAGCACAATGGCAACTTGGTCGCCACTTTGCAGCGTGGTGGCCAGGGTACCGGCCAGCCCGGTGGTGGGCGGGTCGGATGGGGCGGCGGTGGGGGCCGGGCCACCGGCCTTTTTGTATAGGGTGAAAGCGTGGGGGTAGCCCGCGGCGGTGCTGCCGGTGGCCGTGCTGGTTTTGTAGGCCCGGAACTTGCCAGACGAGGTTTTGTTGCTGGCCAAAGTAACCGTATCTTCCCCTTGGCCGGTGAAGGTAAAGCTTCCCGCTTCATCCACGGCCCAGCCCCAGCTGTAACTGCCGGCTTGGATGCCGTTGATGTTGCCGCCCGCGGGCGCAATGCTTTTGCCGTTGGCATCGGTTAAAGTGGCTGTGCCGCCCGCCACCGTCACGGTCCAAACCGGGGCGTTCGTCACGGTGTCGCCCTCGGGCGTAACCGAGGCCGCGGTGACCCAAGTGCCATCCAAAATATTCATGGCAAAGCTATTATCCACCGCCAGCACATAGTCACCGGTGGTAAAATCCTCGGCTGCGGTAATTTTTGTAAAGCTTTCGCTGCTAAAAACGCTGGTTTCCCCCATAGGCGCTTCGGGTTCGTCATCCATTTCCGGGGGTGGGGTTTCGGTTTCTAGGGGCAGGGTGGGCAGGGGTTCTTCCTCGGCGGGGGCCGTTTGGGCCGTTTCGGGGGTGGCCGGGGTGGCTTCTGCCAACGCCCGCAGCGGGAAGGCGCTCAGGCTCATGCCCAGCGCCAGCGCGAGTGCGCCGCAGCGGCGCATCAGGTCTTTCAGTACCATACAATTTACTCCTCTTCTTTTCGGCCTTCCCGGCTCACTTTTTGGTCAGGGTTTTCGGGGGAAGGCTGCGTACCCTCTATCTGTCATCTATTTGCACTTGCCGCATCCCGCGCCATACACCGCGCGCTGATGAACGCAACAAGGGGAACCGTAAGCAAAATGCCGATGGAACCGGCAATACTTTGAATCACCTCAATACAGATGAAATCGGTGTTGACAAGCTGCAAAAACGGGATGCCGTAGGTTTGTATCAGCACCAGCATATTTAAGCTGGAACCGGCAAACGCCAAAATCAGGGTGTTGGCCATGGTGCCCATGGCATCGCGCCCAATGCGCATACCCGATAAAAACAGCTCCCGCGCGGGCAGCGCCGGGTTTTTGCTGTGCAGCTCCGCAATGGCGGAGGCAAGGCTTAACGCCACATCCATCACCGCGCCCAGGCTGGCAATCAATACGCCGCACACCAGCAGCCCGCGGATGTGCAGGCCATGCTCTGCGCCGTAAAGCAGCAGGTCCTCGGCCTCCGTCATGTTCCAGCCGTTGATGGGTGCCACCGCGCCCACCAGGGCCGCCACCAACCCTGCCGTAACAACGCCGCACACGCACCCTGCCACCGCACAAAAGGTTTTGCGCCCGTACCCGTTCAGCAGCACCAGCGAGGATGCCGCCACCGCCGCCGTAACCCCGATGGTGAGGGGGAGCGCGGGCAGGCCGCGCAGCAAGCCGGGTATCAAAATGAACCACAGGCAGGCCAGCGCCAGCAGCAGCCCGCCCAGCGCGCCCAGCCCCTTTTTGCCGCCAAGCGCGCCCAGCAGCAAAAAGAACACCAGCACCAGCCCGCCCAACACCAGCCCACGGTCGTAGTTGAAAAGGGAGAGGTAATACCCGCCGCTGCCATCCTCCAAAACGCGGACAATCACCCGGTCGCCCGCCGCAACATCCACGTTGAAGAGGGCGCTTAGGTAGTTGGTCAGCGGCAGCGTTTCGCCCTTGTGCGCGCCCGAAAGCAGGGTAACCTCCAGCGTTTGGGTGCCGATGCGCCGCCCCTCGCTGTGGGCATCATCCGCCACGGCATCATCCCCGGCAACGCGGGCCACCCGCGCGGTGGCAAACATCTGCTTGCTGGCGCTGGTTGCCACGGCCCCCGGCACCGGCTGCCCCAGCCAGATGCCCAGCGCCACCACGCCCGCCAGCAGCACCACACTGGCGGCATACGCCCACCACAGGTACCGGGGCCGTGGTTGCCGGGTTGCCACCGCCGCACCGCGCGGCGGGCATTTGCTGCGTTTGTGCATCGTTGCCGTTTCCTGCCTTTCCGTTTCTTGTTGGACATCCTCCTTATTTTATGGCATCTGCGCCCCGCCATCTATCCAGCCGCCGTAAAATGTGTTTAAAATTTGTGTAAACCGAGAAAACGGCCCCGCCCCACCTTCCAAAAAAACAAAAGTGCCCGGTAGCCCCCCCTTGCGGGGTATAAAGCCTACCGGGCACTGCGTCTATTTTGTTGTTTGTGGGGGGTGTTTTTCGCCGGGCCATTCCGCCTGCCACAGCCATCCCCCGGGTTTGGCTGCCCACGGCCCGGGGCGCGGTGCAACTTCACCCCAGCAGCACCGTGGCAATGGCATCGCCGGGCAGTTGCAGGGTGGCAAGGGCCCCCTCCAGGCGCAGGTTGACCGGTTTTTCCTCCGCCGTTCGGTTCATCAGCACCACGGCCAGGCGGCCATCCGGCCGGCAAAAGGCCGTCACATCGATCGCATCGGTGTAGCGGCTCATGCCGATGCGCACAGAGCCGGGCAGAATGGCGCGGCTAAAATGGCCGATATACTCGTAGCTGAGGGTTTTCTCCATGGTATCGGTTGCCGCATCGTACAGGATGGGGGCCTCGCACAGGTTGTTCACATGGTTTGGCCCACCGGCACGGTCAAACAGGATGCACCACGCAATAAAGCCGCAGGCACCGCCGTTTAAATTCCCCACAATGTCGTGGCCGTACATCCGCGCGTTGGCCAGCGCATCGCTTTGAAAGCGGCTGTACTCCACACACCCTTCGGTGAAAAGCAGCTTTAGCCGGGGGTAGCGCGCGTGCAGCATGGCCAGCGCCTCAAAATGGTCGCCCGAATACCAGTGGAATGCCACGCCCGCAATAAGCGGCGCGGTGTCCTCGTCCAAAATTTCCAGGGCGCGCTCCAGGGCACGCTCCTTATTATGGTCCCAAATGTACAGCTCTAAGCTATCGGCCAGGCCGTGCGCTTTCAGGGCCGGGCAGAGGTAATCGCGCAAAAATTCCTTTTCCTCCTGCGCTGTGTACTCGCAGGAATCCCAGGTTTGGGCGGCTTTTGGCTCATTCTGCACGCTGATGCGGCGGATATCCACACCGCGGGCGCGGTATTCTTGGATGTAGCGGCAAAAATATTCCGCCCACAGGGCACCGTAGGCGGGCTTTAAGTGCCCCCCACCATTTTTTTGCCCGTTCGTTTTCATGAAGGGCGGCGGGCTCCAGGGGCTGAGCATCACCGTGATGCCGCCGGGCGTGGCGGCGTTTGCATCCGCAAAAAAGGGCAGGATATACTGCGCATCCCGCGCGAGCGAGAAGCTTGCAAGGGTAAGATCCTGCGCATCCTCCATGGCAGAATAATTGCCAAGGGCGGCATCGCAGCTATCCAGCGCCATACGCGCCTGGGTGTAGCCAAGGCCGGTTTTGCCAAAGTATGCCTCAAGGAATTCTGCCTGCCGCGCGGCCGGCATCCGGCTGTACACATAGGCGGATGCCTCCGTCAGCGCACCGCCAAACCCCTCAAAGGTCTGGTAGCGGAACGCCGGGTGCAGGTTGATGGCTTCACGCTCCTGCCCGGTATCGGGCACAAAATCAAGGATACCGCTTGTTTTTACAGCGCGGCCATCCCGCCACGCCGTTGCATTCCAACTACCTTTCATCGTTTCACCGCGCTTTCAGCTCCTCCACAATGGCCACGCTGGCCGTGGAGCCAATGCGCGAAACACCCAGCTCAATCATGTGCAGCGCCGTATCCAACGTGCGGATGCCGCCCGCCGCCTTGATTTTTACCCCATCGCCCACGGCACGCTTCATCAGCGCAACATCCTCAAACGTTGCGCCGCCCGTGCCAAAGCCGGTGGAGGTTTTGATGTAATCGGGGCGCACCTCCCGTGCAATGCCACACAGGGATAATTTTTCAGCCTCTGTCAGATAGCAGTTCTCGAAAATCACCTTGGAGGTTGCACCTGCCGCGCGGCATAGCGCCACAATGGTATTCATTTCACGCTCGATATACCCATAGTTTTTTTCCTTGAGCTGAGTGATATCAATCACGTAATCAATCTCGTCCGCCCCGTTTTCAATGGCCTCCTTCGCCTCAAACGCCTTTGCGGCAATCGTGTTTTGCCCCAAGGGGAAGCCCACCGCCGCGCCCACGTGTACCGCCGTGCCGGCCAGCAGCTTTTTGCACAGTGCCACAGGCACCGGGTTGATGGCCACCATGGCAAAGCCGTAGGCGCGGGCTTCGGCACACACCTTCTCAAAATCCGCGTTCACCGCATAGGCGCGCAACTGGGTGTGGTCAAAGTATTTTGCAAGTGCCTGCGGTGTCAGTTCTGTATGCAGCATCTTATTTTCTCCTTTTCTATCATGAAATGGGCGGTACGATAACCGTTTTAAGCCCTGCCGCGCTGGACGCATAGGCCAGTGCGGTGCTAAAATCCGCCAGGGCAAAGCATTTGGAAACCAGTGCGCCCAGCTTAAGGTTCCCGGCGGCCTCCATTTTTGCCACGGCGCGGAACTGGGCCACATTGGCCCGGGTGGAGCCACAGATGGATAGCTGCCGGTAATGGATAAAGTTGGTGGCCAGGCACACCTCGTCCCGCCCGGTGGGCAGGCCGCCAAAATAGAGGATACGCCCGTTCATGGCCATCAGCGATGGGGCCTGTGCCTGCGCCGCGGCGGAGGGGCAGGCGGTGATGCAAACATCCACGCCGCGCCCCTTTGTTTCCTGCATAACCTCCTCCAGCAGGTTATTGCCGGGCAGCGCGGCAGCCCCCGGCACAAGAGCCAGGCACTGCTGCCGGCGCGCGGCGCTTAAATCGCTAATCAGCACCCGGGCCGCCCCGCTGGCCTGTGCCAGCAGGGCGTGCATCACGCCGATGGGCCCGGCACCAATCACCAACACCGTATCGTTCAGCCGCACCCCAGCGCGCTGCTGGCCGTTGAGCACACAGGACATTGGCTCAAACAGCGCCGCCGTGGCAAACGGCGTTTCCGTGCCCAGCACCATAACATTGCCCTGCGCGATGGCCGCGCCCGGCACGCACAGATACTCGGCAAAGCCGCCATCCCGGTTGATGCCAAACGCCTGGTACTGTGTACACAGGTGGGTATCCCCCCGCACGCAGGCATCGCAGATGCCACACCCCATGTTGGGGGCCACCGCCACCCGCATACCCGGCGCGTAGCCCTGCACGTTCTGCCCCACCTGCACGATGGTACCGCTGACTTCATGGCCAAGCGTCAGGGGGTGGCGTTCATCCACACCCTTCCACCCGTTGGCCACCATCCGCAGGTCGGTGCCGCAGATGGCGGCTGCCTCCACGCGGAGCAGCATCTCATCGGATGTAATTGCCGGAACATCACACTCTACCACGCGCACATCGCCCGGGCCAAACAATTTTGCTGCCAGCATACCAGCACTCCCTTTCCGCAGGCTGTCACAGCCTGACAATTTCCCCTGTTTTGATGGATTCGTTCCCCGCCTGCACAATCTGCACCGCCCGCAAGCCGTCCAGCCCGGTCACTTCGGGGGGGCGGCCCTTTTGGATGCAGTTTACAAAACTGGTATCCTCCCGCAGGTAGGCATCCTCAAACAAATTCATCCAGCTTTTTACCACATCGCCGTGCAGGCCACCCTCCTTGGTAAAGGCCACGGTGCGGGTGTTTTGCAGCCCCCCCACCTGGATAGCCCCCTTGGTGCCCAGGATATCCACCCGCGCATCGTAGCCGTACTGCACCCCCTGCGCACCGTCAATGCTGCCAAGCATTCCGTTTGCCATGCGCAGGTTCATCAGCACGGTATCGTAAAAATCCGGGTAGCTGGGCCGAATCTCGCCGCAGCGGTAGTTGCCGGCCATGGCATACAGGCTTTGCACCTCGCTGCCGGTCAACCAGCGCAGCGTATCAATGTCGTGGCTGTTCACCTCGGCCAGCGGGCCGTTGCTTTTTTGGATGTCATACATCCATTCCCGGGGGGTGCTGGGGCCGCGTGTGAGGGATTTTACCATCACAACCTCCCCAATCTGCCCGCTCTCCACAATCTCTTTGGCACGGCGGAAGCCCTCGTCAAAGCGGCGCATAAAACCAACCTGCAGCGCCACCCCGTTTGCATCGGCGGCCTGCTGCATCTGCCGGCACTCCTGCGCGTTCATGGCCATGGGCTTCTCGCACAGGATGTGCTTTTTGGCCTGCGCCGCCGCCACCACAATCTCGTGGTGGTACTTGGTGGGTGTAACAACAATCACGGCATCCACGGCCGGGTTTTCCAAAACCTGGCGGTAGTCTGTAGTCCAGCCATCGGCGCCCAGCTCCTCCGCCGCCTGGCGGGCGCTTTGCTCCACCACATCCGATACCGCAACCATCCTTGCGCCCGGTACCCGCGCTGCAAAATTGCGCGCGTGGATCATTCCCGCACGCCCCGCGCCAATCAGCGCAATGCCCAGTTCAGCCTTCATACGGCATATCCCCTTCATCTCACGTAATATAATTCAGAAACAGTATCCAGCACACGGCGGTATTGCCGGGCCAGTGGTGCATAGGCCGTGTGGCGCGCAGCATCCCACGCGGCCTGTTCCCTGCTTTGCAGGGTTTTGCGTATGGGGGCCTGCGCATCCGGGTACAGCCCTGCCGCGCAGCCCGCTATCACCGCACTGCCTACCAGCGCGGTATCCCCGGTTTGGGTGGCGGTAGCCTTCACGCCCAGCACGTCGGCCTTAATCTCCAAAAATAACCGGGAGGCCGCACCCCCGCCCACCGCCGTCATCTCGGCAAAGTGGCTGGCGGGGTAAAGCTGGCGCAGCACCCACAGGTAATACGCATATTCGTAGGCAATCCCCTCCAAAACAGCGCGGTAAAGATGCCCGCGGGTATGCTTCCAGTTTAACCCGGTAAAGCTGCCGCGCAGCGCGGGGTTGCTTGGCAGTACCCGGCCGCCGAAATGCGGCACAAAGCACAGCCCCTCGGCCCCCGGCGGCACCGCGCGCGCCTCTGCCTCCAGTGTGGCATAGCTGGCCGGCGGTGTGCCGGTAAATTGATCGCGGAACCAGCGGATGCAAAGCCCGCCGCCATTGATGTAGGCCAGCGGATACCACCGGTTTTCCTCGGGGGCACGCATCATCGTGATGGTGCCAAAGCGGGTATCGGGTACAAATTGATTTACCCGCGTGCAAAGCACCGATGCCGTACCCGCACAGTCCAGCAGGCGGTTTTGCTCAAACAGGCCCGCGCCAAAGATGGAGGCTGCCGTATCGCCCGCCCCCACCGCCACCGGGGTACCGGCGGCAAGGCCCGTGGCCTGTGCAAACGCCGCGCTGATGCCCCCGGCCTGCTCTATCGGGGAGGCGATGCGCGCCATTTTGCTACTTTCCACCCCAAACGCCCCCAGCAGCTCGGGTGACCATTGCTTGGCCAGGTTATCCCCAAAGCCGGAGTATTGCAGGCAGGTATGGTCAAAGGTGGCCGCGGCAGCGGGCAGTGCGCACATTTTGCCCACCACATACCCGTGCGGCAACACAAATTTGGCAATGCGGCGGTAAACCTCCGGCCGTTCGTTTTTCCACCAAAGGATTTTGGGCCCGTGCGTGTAGGTGACCGGCCCACCCGTAATTTGCGTGATGCGGGTACCCGCTTGCTCGCGCATCTGCTTTACATAAGGCTCGCACCGGGTATCCAACCAGGAATCGTAGCAGGTAACGGCCTCGCCATCCGCCCCAATGCCCAAAATGCCCGCCATTTGGGAATCTACCCCCACCGCTTGCACCCGGCCTGCCTGTGCGGCGGGGCTTTGCAGTAGGGTTTTTATCGTGCGCTGCACCGAGCCGTAAATTTCGTCCGGCTCCTGCCAAACGGTGCCGGGCGCAGGCTGAATCAGGCGGGAGGCTTCAAACGCCGTGGCTACACAGTGCATTTCGGCATCAAACAGGCCGGCCTTGGTGCCCTGTGTGCCGATATCCACCCCAATCAAATATGCTTTCATGGCACCCCCTTCGGCTTTTTTAGCCCGGGTTCATAACACCTCTGTTGCAAACCCGTAAATTTTTGCCATTTGCAACAGCGGTGCCGTTGCATCGCCCGCAATTAAGATGGCATGGTGCGAGGATAAGCTTTCCATCACCTGGTGGCCGCTGTTGTTTTGATAGCGCAGCAGCGCCCCGTTGCGGCAATCGGAGCCGGGGTATTGTTCATAGCCTTCAATCTCCGCCTGAATGATGGTAAGCTTTTGCATATCCGAATGCAGCTTTGCCATGGTTACCGGGCCGGGGCGCATACGGCAATCAATCGCCACCGCGTCATCGCCCACAATTTCCAGCACCTTGGGGCGCAGCATCCACTGGGCGCAAAAGCTTTGCGGCACCATCCCAAAGTAGCCACAGTGTACGCCCAGCGCGTGGTTATCCGGGTCGTCAATCGCGGGGAACTTCTCAATTTTTTCGTGTTTCAGCGCGGCCATCCCCACCAGGAACGGGTAGATGTTGGTCATCATCAACGGGCGTTCCAGCGCCGAATGCAGGATGTACTCGCTAATCAGGGTAACGGTATCGCCCTCACACGCCCAAAGGATATGGTCGTACTCATACATCCAGTTCCAGGCAAGGCAGGGTGTGGTATCACTGTGGAAAGATTCATTCAGGCAGTTGGCACCCACGCCCACCACATTGCCCACGGCATCCACCTGCCGCTTAATGGCCATGTATAACTTAACGGCTTTCAGGATGCCGCCGGGCGATACCCCCTGCTGTGGCACGGCGCGGGCCTGCCACAGTGCCGCGGCAGCCTCGTCCGGTATGGCCCGCGCCTCCTCGTTGAGTGCCCGCCAGCTTCGGTAAAGAATCTTCACGCCGAACGCTGCCTCAATACGCGCGGTACACTGTGTTTCCCACCAGTAAAAGCGCTTAAAGATGTTGGCCTGCATCCCCTCCCCCGGCGTATCCTCAAAAATCAGGAAGCAGGCGCCGCTGCGCAGGTAGCGTTTTGCCGCCATGGCCCGCAGCAGCACGTTGGCCAATTCCACCGTGTAGGGGGTAAGCACCAGCAGCCCCAATTGCTCACGCAGGTACGCCACAATCTCCCAGTCCCACATTTCCACGGTGCCAAACTCTGAGGTGAGTACCAAGATGGGCAGTTGCAGTTTTTCCATCTCCGCCTTGTGGGCAAACACGGCGCCAAGCAACTGTGGGAACACCACCGCATCCACCCCGGCCGGCACCGGCGTGCCCAGCACCGCCGCAGGCAAAAACTCTGCCGTGCCCGCGTACCGTTCGCCCAGCGCCCGCAGCTGTTCGCCCCGCTCCGCATTTTCCCGCTCGTTGGCTTCCGCAAAATACAGGGGCAGCAATCGCGCTTTCATCATATCTTTCGCCTCTTTATCTCTTTCTATTTGCCGTTACCAGGGCATCAAATCTCCCTGGTAGGTCATATACTCCCACGTCGGAGGGATTTCGGCCGCACGGTTGACGATATCCCAAATGCCGTCCGCACTCTCCTGCGGTTGGATGGCGGTGGTGGATTCTGCCGCCGTGATGCCCCCCAGCTTGGTTTTCATCCAGCCCGGATGGATGGCAAACACCCGCACGCCCTGCTGGTAGAACTCGTTCGATAGCACCCGCGCGCTCATGTTGGCCGCCGCCTTGGACATATCGTAGAGGTACATATTGGGGCGGCGGCAGTTGTTGATGCTGCCTGCCTCGGAGGTTACCAGCACAATCACGGTTCCCTTGCCCAGCAGCGGCGCGGCCTCCTTCACAACGCGTATGCCGCCCAGGGCGTTCACCTCAAACATCTTCATGCCGCCATCGATATCGGTATCGGCAATGCCCACGCGGTCCTCCTCCTCAAACATACCCGCCACGCTATAGAGGTAATCGATCTGTTTGCCCGCCGCCAGGGCCGGGGCCAGCGCCGCCTTGATTTGCTGGGTATTGCAGACATCACAGTCGCTCAGATGGAAGGTATCGGGGTATTGCTTGGCCAGCTGGCGGGTTTGGTCAATGCTATCGCGCTCTAAGCCGTATACTTCATCGCCCATCTCCAAGTGTTTTTTTGCAAGGCAGAAGGCAAGGCCCTGCCCCACACCCGTAATAACTGCGGTTTTGTTCATCATTCATTTCTCCTTTTTATTCTGTTCTTGTTGTGTCATGGCACCGCAGGGTGCGGTGTGCAGGCCGGAAAGGTCTTGCTCCTTCATCACCGAGGCATACAGCCGGTAGCCGCCTGCCAGGTTGTGGCAGGTAAAGCCGTTTTGCGCCAGTATGCGGCAGGCAATGTAGCTGCGCAGCCCGCTTTGGCAGTTTACGTAGAGGGGTTTGGCGGCATCCAGCTCCCCCAGGCGGCCACGAAGTTCATCCAGCGGCAGGTTTACCGCGCCCTCGATGTGGCCGCGGGCATACTCCCCGGCGGTGCGCACATCCAGCAGGGCAACATCGCCCCGCGCCTGCAAGCCCGGTACATCGTGCCAGTGATACTGGTGGACGGTTCCATCCAGCAGGTTGCCAATCATAAAGCCCGCCATATTGACAGGGTCCTTTGCGGAGGAGAAGGGCGGTGCATAGGCAAGCTCCAGCTCTGCAAGGGCGGCGGCGTTCAGCCCGGCGCGAATTGCCGTGGCCAGCACATCGATGCGTTTATCTACGCCTGCCCCGCCCACCGCCTGTGCGCCAAGGATTTTGCCATCCTGTTTGGCAAACAGCACCTTAAGGCTCATAAAATCGGCACCCGGGTAGTACCCCGCGTGGGAGGGTGACCATAGAAAGACCTTATCGTACCCAATGCCCGCGCGCTGTGCCGCGGCCTCGTTCAGGCCGGTGCAGGCCGCCGTTGTGCCAAACGTGCGGAAAATACAGCTCCCCTGGCTGCCCACATAGCGGGTGGGGTGCCCGCAGATGTTATCGGCCGCAATGCGCCCTTGGCGGTTGGCCGGCCCGGCCAGCGGCACAAAGGCATCGGCCCCGGTCAACAAATCTTGCACCTGCACGGCATCCCCCACCGCATAGATGGCGGGGTCGGCGGTGCGCATATGCTCGTCCACCACGATGGTTCCGCGCACGCCCAGCGCAAGGCCCGCCTGCGCTGCCAGCTCGCTCTCCGGCTTGACCCCGGCGCACAGCAGCACAAGGTCGGCATTCAGCTCCCCAACCGATTGGATGCGGCGGCCAGTTTCCAGGTGTACCCCGTTGCGCAGCAGGCAGTGGGTAAGCTCGCAGGCCACATCCGCGTCCAGCATGGGTGCCACGTGCGCGGCGGCCTCCACCACGGTCACCGCCAGGCCGGCGCGGTGCAGGTTTTCGGCCATCTCCAGCCCGATTGCCCCGCCACCCACGATGGCCGCCGTTTTCGGCTGGTTTTCCCGGATAAACGCCTCAATACGGCAGGCATCCTCCAGCGTGCGCAGTGTAACCACCTGCGGGGCATCCAGCCCCTCTACCGGGGGCAGGGCCGGTTTGGCGCCGGGGGCAAGAAGCAGCGTATCGTAATGTTCCTCGTAGCTGGTGCCAGCTGCGGTGCGCACCCGCACCGTTTTGCCGGCACGGTCAATCGCCACTGCCTCATGCCCCACCCGCACATCCACGGCAAACCGGGTGCGGAAGCTTTCGGGCGTTTGCAGGGTCAGCGCCTCGCGCTCGGTAATTTCGCCGCCGATATAGTAGGGCAGGCCGCAGTTTGCGTAGGAGATGTAGCCGCCGCGCTCCAGCAGCACAATTTCCATCTTTTCATCCAGGCGGCGCAACCGCGCAGCCGCCGATGCACCACCGGCCACGCCCCCCACGATAAGCGTTTTCATTTGGCATCCTCCGGCGGGTTTTCACGCAGCATCCGGGCTGCAATCTCTGCGCCGCAGCGGATATATTGGGGGCAAAGCTTGCTAAAAAGCTCGTTATCCAGCACATAGGCCAGCCCCTCCGGCGTGTTGGTGTCGGCCCCCAGCAGTTCCTTACAGGTCAGCTTGCCATCGTTTTGGGCGCGGAACTCCTCAAAAAAGCGCTGCGCCATCTCGTAGCTTTTGGGGGTAGCCTGGGCATCATCCGGCAGTATTTTTCCGTACTTCATGCCAATCAGCATCACCGCGCCGGTTACGGCGCCGCAGGTTTCGGTCAAGTGGCCAATGCCGCTGCCAAAGGCACCCGCAAACCGCAGTGCCGTCACGCGGTCAATACCAAATTCCTCGCACAGGGAGCTTACCACTGCCTGCGAGCAGTTAAACCCTTCACGGTGGCAGGCCACCGCACGTTCTCCATAGATACTCATTGTATTGTTACATCCTCCTTAAAAAGGCCGGGCACGGGGAGCGTGTGCTCACGCGGCCCGGCACATCACTGCATCGAACGGTTTCTAATTAAGTTAAGCCGGTTTGGGGGCGGGTAGGTCAGTGCCCGGCATCCCACTTGGTAATAAACTCGTCCAGTTGGCGCTGAATCTCGGCCTTTACCTTCTCGTTATCGGCGGCCTCCAACTGCTTGTTAATTTCCTCCATACCGGCCACGGGGTCGGTCATCCCCAGCACCAGCGGGGTATAATACTGCGACATAATGTTTTGGATGGCCGAATACTCGCTCTTAATGCTATCGGTATCCATAAAGAAGGAGCGGTATTTGTTTTCCTTCACCGAATTTTTAAGGGATTCTACCGCCTTACCGTAGGAATCGGGCAGGCCGGTGGGCAGGCGGGTCAGCTCGTTGGTGCGGAACCCCCACCCGCAGGAATCCAGCGGGAATACATCCGGGTTCAGGGCTTCAACCGTTCCATCCTCCAAAATATTGCTGTGTACGCCGGGGATGCCATAGACAAACAAATCATAGTAGCGCGGGTCGGTGCGCAGTTTTTCCAGCAGCATCAGGGCGCGCTCGGGGTTTTTGGCGCTGGTGGGGATGGCCATGCCGTCCTGCATGGCAGATTGAATTTCCACATGGTTGGTCATCTCGTACCACTGGAAGTCCCACTCGGGGCGCAGGATGCACAGGTCCCGCCACCAATCCACGTTATGGATTTGCGAGGCACTTTTGCCGGTTTCCTGCATGGTGCTATCCTGGTTGGCCAGTGCATCGGCCGGCCAAAAGCCCTTCTCCGCCCAGCGGTCATACATGGCAAGGTCCTGCTGGAATTCGGGGTATTCCGTCACAAAGAAAACCGTGGGGTGTTCTTGGCTGGGGTCAATCCAGTACGGGCTGCCGGTGCTGCCCGTCAGCGGGTAATAGCCGCGGCTTAAGGCCACAACGTCATCCTGCTGTTTGCCATCGGCGTACACGCCGCTGGGCTGCATATTCGGCTCGTTTGCTTTGATGGCATCCATATACGCCTCATACCCGGCCCAATCGGTGATGGGGTCAACGCCGTACTTTTGCATCAGGTCGCCGCGCGCGGCGATACCCCACGCGCTGTAGGTATCCTTGCCGGAGGGGATGGCGTATACGTGCTCCCCCACGGTGGCCTGGAACTTTGCCGCATCGGTAATTTGCGCCCAGGTCTTGGGTGCATACTGGGGGCCAAGCTCCTCCAGCGGCAGGAAGGCACCCTTGCGGGCTTCCTGGTAATAATTTGTCCAGGTAGCGGTGTAGATTAAATCCACCGGGTCGCCCGAGGAGAGCAGCAGCGGATACTGGGTAAGGTAATCGGCAAAGCCCAGCCAGTTAACCTCCAGCGTTGCGTTTAGCTCCTCCTTGAGCAGCTTGTTGAACTCGACCAGCATATCGGGGAAGCCGACCGGTTCGCCGCCAATCACATACATAACCAGCGTCGCCTCCTCAAGCGCGCCGGGTGCGGAGGACGCCTCCCCCGCCGTGCTGCCCGCCGGGGCAGCGGAGGATACCGAGCTGGGCGCGCCGCCGGCGCAGCCGCACAGCAGCGATACCACCAGCGCCAGTGCCAGCAGCAGGGAAATTGCGGTGTGTGTGTTCCTTTTCATCGTTACAACTCCTTTTTTTGATTTTATTGTCACAGGTCAGCCTTTTACAGCGCCTATGGTTACACCTTTTACAAAGTATTTTTGCACAAACGGGTACACGAGGATGGCCGGGCCTGTTGCCACCACCGCCATTGCCATGCGCAGCGTTTGCGAGGGCATATTCATCACGCTGACGTTGGCCACGCTGGAAAGCTGCGCCATCATCTGCGTGCTGGAAATCATATCGTACAGCATATATTGCAGGGGCCACATAGACCGTTTGGAGATGTACAGCATCGCATTGTACCAGTCGTTCCAGTAGTTCAGTGCGATAAATAACCCAATGGTAACCAGCCCCGCCTTGGCCAGCGGCAGCGCAATCTGGAAAAATATCCGGTACTCGCTTGCACCATCCAGCTTGGCCGATTCAATCAGTGAGATGGGAACGGCCTTCATGAAGCTGCGCATAATAAGCAGATAAAATACATCGATCAGCGTCGGGAAAATTAGCGAAGCATAGCTGTTTTTTAGTTGCAGGTAGCGGATGATGAAGATGTAGGTACACACCATGCCGCCGTTGAAAAGTGTGGTAAAGTAGAAGAAGAAAGAAATTTGGTTGCGGTATTTAAAATCCGGCCGGCTAAGTACATAGGCGGTCATGGCGGTAACCAGCAGCCCCAGCACCGTGCCCACCACCGTGACGAAGATGGACACGCCGTAGGCTTGCACAACGGCATCCGGGAAGCGGAAAATCATCTTGTACGCTTCCAGAGAGAACTCCTGCGGGAAAAGGCTGAACCCATTGCGGGTGATTGCGGTTTCCGAGCTGAAGGAGGCCGAAACAATCAGCAAAAACGGCACCAGGCAGAAAAAGCCAATCAGCAGCAGAAACAAGTACCCCAGCACCTGGAACAGTTTCATAGAATTGCTGGCGCGTATGCGGTTGGGGTGTTTTTTTGACATCTGTGTTCCCTCCCTTTAAAAGAGCGCGTAGTCGCTGTCAATTTTTTTCACCAACGCGTTCACACCCACGATGATGATGAAGCATAGCACCGATTGGTACAGTGTGGCGGCCATCGTCATGCCGATGTCCCCGCCGGATGCCAGCGAGCGGAACACAAAGGTATCAATCACATCGGTTGCATCGTACAACTGCCCGTTGCGGCCCACAATCTGGTAGAACATCTGGAAATCCCCGCGAAGGATACGGCCCACGTTGAGCAGTACAATGGTGATGACCGTTGGCTTGATGGAGGGCAGCGTGATACGCCAGATTTTCTGCCAGACGTTGGCACCATCGATATCGGCGGCCTCGTAGCATTCACTGTCGATGCCTGTGATTGCCGCAATGTACACCACCGAGTTATACCCCACCCATTTCCAGGAGTTGAAAATCATGATGATGAAAAACCACGCGCTGGGCATCGCATAGAGGTTGATGGGGTCGTGCCCCAGCGCCACCAGAAAGTGGTTGAGCACGCCGTTATCCACATTGAAAATGTTGTAGACAAAGGCACCCACCAAAATCCACGAAACAAAGTAGGGCAGGAAGGAAACCGACTGGATGATTTTTTTAAAGCGCCGGCCCCAAATTTCGTTCAGCACAACGGCCAAAACCAGGGAAAGTAGCTGCGAGGTGATAAGATTGGCCGCGTTGTACACAATGGTGTTTACGGTTACCCGCAGCCCCGTGCCGGAAAGAAAGAAAAATTTAAAATTTTGCAGGCCAACCCAGGGGCTGCCCACAATGCCAAGGTCATACCGGTAATCCTTGAAGGCCAGCACAATCCCCCCAAGCGGGATGTATTTGAAGAGCAAAACCAGAAGTAGCGCCGGCAGCAACATCAAAAAAAGGCTCCGGTTCTTTTTCATTTCGCTCCATAGCGGATGCTTTTTGCCAGCCAATGCCCCTGTGGCACCGGTGGGCGTCAGCGCATTCTGTGCGTTCTGTTTTTTCATGGCAATACCTCCTCCATCTTGAACACGGCGCCGGGGGGCTAGCCCCCACACAACGCACGCTTTGTGGCCGCAGCCTCTAAGCGCGCAAGCGCCTCCTCCACCACCCAGGTGGGGCAGGCCAGGTTGATGCGCGCAAAGCCCTCTCCGCCCTTGCCAAACTCGTAACCGCTGCTCAAAAACAGGCGCGCATCGCGGTGCAAAAATTCTTCCAGCGCCCTATCGCTCAGGCCAAGGCCACGGCAATCCCACCATTGCAGGTAGGTGCCTTCCAGCGGCTGCACGGCAATTTGCGGCAGGTGCTGCGCCATAAAATGCTCCACGGTATCACGGTTGCGGCGCAAATGTGCCAGCAGGGCTTCCAGCCAAGGTTCACATTCGTTGTACACAAGCTCGCAGGCATAAAAGCCCGGTGCGCTTGCCCCGTAACCGCCGTGGTCATCCTTGCATTTCACAAATTTTTGGCGCAACGCCGCATCGCTGATGATAATGTTAGAAACCTTGAGCCCGGCAAGGTTGAAGGCCTTGGTGGGCGAGGTACAGGTTACACAGCGCCGCGCAATTTGTGCCGAGAGGGAGGCTAAGGGGATGTGGGTGAAGCCCGGCATCAAGATATCCTCGTGAATCTCATCGGATACGATGATGATATCGTGTTCCTCGCACAGCTGCGCCACTTTGCACAGTTCCTCCCTGCGCCAAACCCGCCCAACGGGGTTGTGGGGGCTGCAAAACAGCAGCAGCTTGGTTTCCGGCCGTTGCAGGCAGGCCGCCAGCGCGTCAAAATCAATTTCGTAGCCGTGGGCGGTGTGCAGTAGCTCCACCGGGGCAACCTTGCGGCCACACTGCTGCACGGCCGAGTAAAAATGGTGGTAAACCGGCGAGAGCATGGCCACGCTCTCGCCCGGCTGGGTGTAGGTGCGCACCACATTGAATAGGGCTGGCACCACCCCCTCAAAGGGGACAATCCATTCCGGTTCCACCTGCCAGGCGTGGCGGCGCTGCATCCAGCGGATTACGGCATCGTAGTAGGCGGGTGTAGCCGCGGTATAACACATGGTGGCTTCGCCAAAATACCGCTGCATCCCCTGCACAAATTGCGTGGGGTAAACCAGCTCCATATCCGCCACCGTAAGCGGCACGGTGCCAAGCGGCACGGTTGGGTCGCTTTGCAGCATTTCCATCCATTTTGTGGCCCCGGTTCCCCGTTTGGTAGGCAGCGTTGTAAAATCAAATGTTTCCATAGCGGTTTCCCTTCCTGTCCGGTATTTTTTTGGTATCCCTGGGGCTTACCAGGCGTAGGCCCACGGGGCCATCCCACCCGGGCCGGGGAAAATCTCATCCAGGCGCTTCATCTCTTGCTCCCCCAGGTGGATTTCTAAGCATTTTAGGCTATCCTCCAGCTGTGCGCGGGTGCGCGGCCCCACAATAACGGAGGTTACCGCATCGCTGTGCAACAGCCAGGCCAGCGCAATTTGGTCTTGCGGGTAGCCCAGCTCCTTGGCAAACGCATCGAACTGTTCTAACTTCGGGCGTGCTTTCTCAATATTTTCGGCAATGCGGGCGGCGCGCCCACCGTGGGCCTTATCCAGCGCGTTGCGGCCCAGCAGGCCACCCTGCAACGGGCTCCACGGCAGAATGCCGATGCCGTTTGCCTTGGCCGCAGGCAGCACTTCCAGCTCCGGCAGGCGGCAATCCAGGTTATAGCGGTGCTGCTCGCAAACAAGGCCCAGGAAATGGCGTTTTTCTGCGGCGGCCTGGGCTGTGGCCAAATCCCAGCCTGCAAAATTGCTGGAGCCTACATAGTCCACCTTGCCCGCGCGCACCACCCCCTCAAATGCCTCCCACAGCTCCGGCCAGGTGGCGCTGCGGTCAATGTGGTGCATATAATAAAGCTCCAAATGGTCGGTTTGCAGCCGCTGAAGCGACTTTTCAAGGTGCCGCCGCACCTTGTAGAGCGAGAGCCCCGCCTCAGCGTTGGGGCCTTCCTCCGCAAAGTCGGAGTCCATGGTGTCGTACACCTTGCTGGCAAGGATGGTTTTTGTCCGCCTGCCGCCGCCCAAGGCAAACCAGCGCCCCAAAATGCGCTCGCTCTCGCCCGTGTTGCTGCCCGGGCCGTAGGCATCCGCCGTATCAAACAGGGTGATGCCCGCATCCAGTGCGCAGTCCATGATGGCCTGCGCCTCCTTCTCCTGCGTCTGTGCGCCAAAATTCATCGTGCCAAGGCAAAGGCGGCTTACCCGCAGGCCACTTCTTCCCAAACGTGTATATTCCATATGGTTACCCCTGCTCTCTTTCCAATTGTTCGTCAACTTCTTCATCGGCAAGCATCCGGCGCCGCCACCGGCTGGGTGTTTCCCCCATGCGGGCCACAAACAGCGTATTGAAGCTGGAAAGTGACTCAAACCCAACCTCCAACGCCACCTCCAGCACCGATACATCCGTGCGCAGCAGCCGCTCACAGGCCTGGTTCAGGCGCTGGCTGCTCACGTAGCTCGTCACACTCTCGCCCATAATTTGCTTAAACCGGCGGCGGAAATTTGCCGTACCCATGTGGCATAGCGCCGCCATGCAGTCTACCTCGCTATCCCCAAAGCCCTGCCGGTTCAAGTAGCGCAGCGCCGGGTATATCTCCTGGATTTCGTCGCTGAAAAACCGGATGTTGTCGGAGATATCGCCCCGGCAGCGCAGCACCTCCACCAGCAGGGAGATGACCATCCCCCGCACCATCACCTGGTAATTTTCATTTTTCTCCCGGAACTCGGCCAAAATGCCCTGCATCAGCCAAGATACAATCGGGCATTCTTTTTTGCGCAGCAGGCAGCGTGCGGTTTTGTTGTCGTGGCGCAGCAGGCTTTTAAAATCAATGTACACGGGCCGTATATTTTCCAACAGGCCGTGTGGGTCGATGCAGATATAATCAAACGGCAGGGCCGCCTGCCCACCCACAATGCGGATGCCCCGGCAGGTGCTGATGGCCGGCAGCACAAGCACATCCCCCGGTGCCAGCTGCACGGTTTCGCCGTTCACCCGCGCGGCACACGCTGCAAGGCAAAGTGCAAACTCAATGCTGCCAACCAACCGGGGCTTATCCCGGTTGCCCTTGCCTGCGCCCACATCCTCATGTAAAAACGCGTAGACCGGGAAGGTTTCTTCCTGCGCACAAAGCGGTTGCTGCGTCATCTCTCTCCCTCCGTTTCCCATTGCGTAAGCGGCTACTGTTTTTCGCCACTTCCCTTCTCTGGCTCTATTGTCCCTCATTTTGGTGCGGCAATCTACCGGAAACCTGCGCTGTTTTTGTGCAAAAACTGCCATGTTCACAGTACCTCCCGTTTTTGTAAAATACTTTTGTACAGTTTGCCACGCCCAATTCTTTCCCAGTAAATTAGGCGATGCAGAGAAAAAATTGTACCAGCCCCCAAAATTGTGCTATGATAGGGAAAAGTTTTGCGCGGTTCCCTTTGGGGGCCGCGCACCGGGCAGGCACCACTTTTGGGCCTGGATTTGTTTGGGAAAGGGGTAGGCAACGATGCAAAAAGAAATCGGCGTAGAATACAAGCATTACTATATGCCCTACAAGCTGCCCTTGGTTGCGGAGATTGGCAACACCTACACCGAAAAAACAACCACCGGCTCCGCCTATATTTTCCACAATTATCTGGAGCTGGGGTACTGCCACGAAGGCTCCGGCGTGCTGGTGGTGGACGACACTGAATATCCGTTTCGCTGTGGGGATATCTCCATCGTCAGCCCCTTTGTTATGCACTACAACTACACCAGCTCAAGCGAGCCGTGCCGCTGCGAATACCTGAAAATGGATGTGGACCGCATTTTGAGCGGCTTTTCCGATGCGCACACGCTGGGGTTGCGGGAATCACTTTTTTCGGCGCGCAGCTTTAACGGCCTGGTAAAAAGCGAACAGAGCAGCATGATTCAGCCCCTTGTAAAAAATATTCTGGCGGAGGTGCAGACAAAAGACCGCTTTTATGAGGCCAGCATCCGCGGCTACTGCATGACACTGCTGATGGCCTGCCTGCGCCTGAATGCGGCTGTGCCGCCGTCAGACCAGCCACTTTCCAGCAAAATGATTATCCGCCGGGCCATTATTTACATTGACGAGCATTACAACGAGGAAATTCGCCTACTGGATTTGGCCGCCCTGTGCGATATGAGCGAAACCCATTTTTGCCGCCTGTTTCGGGAACTGATCGGCTCCACGCCGCACAACTACATCAACCGCATCCGCATCCACAAGGCCTGCTCGCTGCTCTACGCGGGGCGCTTAAGCATTGCCCAGGTGGCGCAGCGCATCGGCTTTGGCACCCTATCCAGCTTCAACCGCAACTTTTTGCACGTAACCGGGTTCTCCCCCTCGCAGTGGTTGCAGCTGATGAAAACCGGCGACGATAACCCCGCCGTACTCCATATCGATTCCAACGAAAGCCCGGGCCCCTGCGCCGCGCAAGGCCCTGCCCCGCCCCCCAAATAATACAAAGCCGGGATATTTTAACCGCCATTTTTGCAGGCGTTTAAAATATCCCGGCCTTTTTTCTGCCGGAAGGGGCGGTTTACAAAGCAAAAAAACCGTGCTATATTTGAACAAATTGCGCACTTTATGCAAAAAAAGTGCCTAAAAGCTGTCAGTAAGCGACAAAAACACTTTGGATGCTCCCTGCGGAGCCTTCGGAACACCAAAAAAGAAGGATGTGATTTCCATGCCGGAAAAGCCAAAAAAAATGCGCACCGTCACCCTGCGGGTGCAAACTTTTGCCCTGGTTTTGGCCGTTGTTTTGCCACTGATGGGCACCATTCTGCTCTTCAACACCTACACCGTGCGGCGCTCCAGCCAGCGCGTTTACGAGAGCGGGCTGAGTACCCTTGGCCTCTACTGTGATTCACTGGAAAGCGATTTGCACAACATTGAAAACCAGATGATCAACCTGGCCGCAAAGGATATACACTACCAAAAGTTGCGGTTCGAGCGTGAACCTTACGAGCGATACTCCGAAATTTACGAGGTTTTTAACCGTTACCAGGAAATCATGAATATTTATCCCATCATCGGGGCAATCCATCTCTACTCTGAGCAGAACGAGATTCGCCGCACCCTCTACCGGGATGGCTGCGGCTACAGCTACGCCTTCAAACAAGCGTGGGCAAGCACCATCACCACGCTGCTGGGCTCCCCCGAAAACCCCAGCCAGCTGGGCTGGTTTACGCAGGAGATTGACGGGCGGCTGCTGTTGCTGCGCATTTTTGGCCGCAACGGGCTGTATATGGTTTTTATGGTGGACCCGCAAAACCTACAGGTGCCGCAAGGCAGCGGCAAGGCGGAGCCTGCCAAGGGCGAACACCTGCTGATTTACGCCACGGCCGATGGCACACCGATGATTCAAAAGCCCTTTGTGGAGGAACACAAAATTGACCTGCGGGCGGAGGAAGGCTCCTTTTACCTGACCGGTAGCGGGCAAAGCTACCTGGTGTCCGCCCTGGTTTCCAGCTATAGCGGCACCAAAATGTTTTATTTGCAGCCCTACGGCGGTTTGTTTGGCAATTTGGATAACTGGCAGCTTTTGTTGCTGTTGCTCTCGCTGCTGATGTGCGGGCTAACGTTGGGGGCCATGCTGCTGCTCAACCAAATGAACCTGGAGCCGATGACGCGGCTAATCCGCACGATAACCCGCATCCGGGAAGGCCAGGCGGATGCCCGGATGGCGGAGGATTACCATGTGGAGGAATACCACACCCTGAGCCACAGCTTTAACGAGATGGTTGGGCAGATTCAACAATTGCGGATTGAATCCTACGAGCAGAAGCTGGCCGAGCAGAACACCCGCCTGCTGATGCTGCAATCCCAAATCAAGCCGCATTTCTACCTCAACCTGCTAAAAAACATCCAGGCCCTGGCGCAGGAGCACCAGGACGAAAAAATTCAGGCGCTGGTGATGGAGCTATCGGTCTACCTGCGGTACCTGCTGCAAACCAAAACCACCACCGTGGCGCTGGATGCGGAGCTGGAGAGTGTTTCGCACTATATCCAATTGCAGCGCCTAACCACCTTTTACCCGCCGCAATGCGAGTTTGATGTGCCGGAGGCACTGCAAAAGCTGCAAATTCCGCCGCTGTCCATCCTAACCTTTGTGGAGAACGCCGTGAAATATGCCGTGCATAGCGATTGCCCGCTGCAAATCCATATAAAAGGGCGGCTGCTGCAAACCGAGGATGGGCACTACTATAACCTGACCATCACCGATAACGGCGGCGGTTTTTCGCCCGAGATACTGGCGCAGCTGAACAGTACCCAGCCCGTTTTTGCAGAGGGCCATGTGGGCATCCCCAACGTGCTGCGCCGTTTTGAACTGATTTACCGCGGCAAAAGTAGCTTTGCCTTCTCCAATATGCAGAACGGTAGCTGCATTGAAATTTTTATTCCGGCGCAGGCGGAGCCGCCGCGCCCCCAGGAAAGGAGTGCCCTATCATGACCGTATTGGTTGTGGATGACCACATCAGTGTTGTGAGTGCCATCCTCTCCGCCATAAATTGGGAGAAAATTGGGGTGGACCGGGCGCTGAAAGCCTACAACGCCTTTGAGGCAAAAAATATTCTGCGCACCCAGCCGGTGGATATTTTGCTTTGCGATATTGAGATGCCGGGCGAGAATGGGTTAAGCCTGTTCCGCTGGGCCAAAGAAAACAAGTACCCGGTGGAGTGCATCTTCCTTACCTCCCACGCGGATTTTCAGTATGCCAAGGAGGGGTTGCAGATGGGCGGCTTCGATTATATTTTGCAGCCTGCCCTCTACGAGGATGTGCAGGCCGCCCTAAGCCGGGCCGTGCGCAAGGTGGAAAGTGCGCGGGAATACCAAACCTATTACGCCTACGGGCGGATGATTCACGGCAACAGCGGGCTGCTTTTTGATTCCGCCCTGGGCCGCTGGCTGCACAGCGCGGAGATTGACCCCGTGCAATTGCAGCAGGCGCTGGATCAACTGCATATCGACCTGAAAGCCGAGCAGCCCTTCTGCTTTGCGCTGCTGGAGCTGCTGCATTCCGCCCTGCCGGAGAAGGACGCCCCACCGAACGACGATTTATTCCGCTATGGCATCAACAACATCCTGGCCGAGATGGGGGCGGATTATGGCCAGCAGGTTTTGCTTTTGCGGTACGATAAGGAAAGCTATGCCCTTTTTTGCTACTGCGCCGGGGCCCCCCTCAACGAGGAAAGCTTTGCCGGGCTGTTGCAGCGCTTTCTGGAAAGCTGTACCCAATTTTACCACTGCGGGGCGGCGGCCTACAGCGCCGGTGCCACCGATTTTGCCGCCCTGCCCGGCTGCATTGCCCGCCTGAACACGCGGCGGGTAAATAACGTTCTCCATGCGGCGCGGGTGTTCCGCATTTCGGAGGAGGAGCCTGCCGAGCCGCAGCGGTTGTGGGCTTCCAACCGCAAGCGGTGGGAAACACTGGCCACCCAGGGCGGTTTTTCGGCCGTGCAGGCCGAAATTGGCGATTGCCTGGAGCTGATGGCCAGTAGCGGCACCCTGACGGCGGAGCAGCTGCGCAGCTTCCACGGGGATTTTATCCAGCTCTTTTTCCAGGTGCTCAGCGGTATGGGGCTGGGGCTGAACGATGTCCTGCCGGATTTTGCCGAGCGGGAGTATTTTCTCAACAGCTACCATTCCATCGAGCAGACCCGCCGGGCATTGCAGATGGCCGGGGCGGCCATTGAGCGCGCCGGCGGAGCCACCGATGATGAGGACCGGGTGCAGGCCATCGTCCACTATATACAGGAAAATATTGAGAAGGATATCCACCGCCGTGACCTGGCGGCCGAATTTTTCCTCAGCCCGGATTATATCTCCCATCTGTTTCAATCTCGGATGAACATGACGCTTTCCGCCTTTGTGACGCAGGAGAAGATGCGGGTGGCCAACAACCTGCTGCGCACCACCAACCTGCCGGTCAGCGTGGTGGCGGCCAAGCTGGGCTACAACAACTTTTCCCACTTCTCCCGCACTTACAAGCAAATCTATGGGGTTAGCCCCACCGGCGAGCGCAAATAGGCTAAACTGGCGCAAATCGCAGAAAAGTGTTAATCCACCGCAGAATTGTGTTGATATTTTTGCGCACAGCGGCCCCAAACCGCAGAATCGTGT
The DNA here is from genome assembly GCA_028710135.1 of Gemmiger sp. Taxonomy (GTDB): domain Bacteria; phylum Bacillota; class Clostridia; order Oscillospirales; family Ruminococcaceae; genus Gemmiger. The sequence goes on from JAQUSS010000002.1 coordinate 42,513, forward strand.
CAATTTCTGCGCAGACTAAGGGCGGCGGGGGCGCACCGCGGGATGCTACAATAATGCCAGCGAATGAGGAGAACGACCCCCTCACAACAACAAAGGAAAGGTTGGTATACGAAGCATGAAAAAAGCAACAAAGCAAACCGCGTCCCTGTTGATGGCAGGTGCCATGACAGCGGCATTGTTGGCCGGCTGTGGCGGTGCCCCCGCCAGCACGGCCCCCTCCTCGGCGGCAACCTCCGAGCAAACCGCCACCCCGGCAGCATCGCAGGATGCCGCCACCGATTTATCCAAGCAGGAGCCTTACACCGTTAAAATCCTGATGCTGGACGATGGCAACACCGACATTGTGAACGAGGTTGCCGCCGCGGCCAGCGAGATTACCCTGGCCAAGTTCAACACCACCATTGAGCTGGAGCGTGTGGGCTGGGGCTCCTGGGCACAGCAGGCCATGTTGCAGCTAACCTCCGGCGAAAAGCTGGATTTGCTGCCGGCCTTCTCCCTCAACACCTCCCTGGCAAACCTTGTTTCCAACGGCTACATCGTCCCGATGACCGACCTGTTGAAGGATGGCCCCGGCGCGGAGATGTACGCGATGGTCCCTGAGGAAGACTGGCTTTGCGATACCGTAAACGGCGAAATTTACGGTGTGCCGTTCAACAAAGGCAAGCAGAACGTTTACGGCGCCAGCTGCGATACCACCTACGCCGATGAGCTGAATATTGATTTGAGCGCCATCAAGACGCTGGATGATTTTGAACAGGCCCTGGCCAAAATCAAGGAAGCACACCCCGACATCTACCCCATGGCTACCGATGGCCAGAAGATGCGGGTAATGGTACCCTCCGATACGCTGGGTGACCCGCGCGAGGTGGTTATGGGCTGCCTGGTGGATGCCACCAGCGGCAGCACCACGGTTGAGAACCTTTATGCCTCCGATGCGTACCGCGATTTTGTGGAGCGGATGTACGACTGGCAGCAGAAGGGCTATATTATGCCGGATACCATCAGCAACACCGTTAGCGGAAGCGACCTGATTCGTGCAGGCGCCTTCGCCAACTTCTACACCGGCCCCGCACCCGATACCGCACCCCGCCTAAGCCGCGAAACCGGCAAGCCCATCCAGGATGTAGAGTTCTTTGAGCATTACAAAACCACCGGCGAAACCTCGCCCTGCTGGAGCATTGCCGCCAACAGCGAGAACCCCGAGCGCGCTATGCAGGTGCTGAACGAGATGTACACCAACCCCGAGCTGGCCAACATCTTTATCTACGGCATTGAGGGCAAAACCTACGAGTTTATTGACGATAGCCGCACCGTTATTGATTACCCCGCCGGGGTGGATGCCTCCAACGCCGGTTACGCGTTTGACCACTGGGCATGGCCCAACATGTGCCTTTCCTACGTTTGGAACGGCTACCCGACCGATGTGTACAAGCAGTACGAAACCTTCAACGCCGGCGGTGTTCTGTCGCCCGCCTACGGTTTCACCTTCGATAACAGCAGCGTTATCAACGAGTATACCGCCTGCACCAACGTGGTTATGAAGTATGCCGAGGCACTGAACACCGGCTCCCTGAACCCGGAAGGCAACCTGGATAAGTTTAACCAGGAGCTGAAGGAGAACGGCATTGATACCATCATTGCCGCAAAACAGGCCCAGTTGGATGCCTGGTTGGCTGCGAAGTAAGCCGTAGCAGGGTATCATACCCAAAAATAATACGCAGCAATAATGGGGGAGGGTTCGATCCTTCCCCCATTTTAAAAAGGGGGATTTTTGTGGAAAAAACAGTTTGGCAGCGCTTTACGCGCGCCATCCGCAAATTCTGGCCCCTGTATTTGATGGCAGCGCTTGGCCTGTTGTATCTATTTATCAACAACTATATGCCCATGGCCGGCCTGGTGCTAGCATTCAAACAGTATAACGCCAGAAAAGGAATTTGGGGCAGTGATTTCAACGGCCTAAAAAACTTTGAGTTCCTGTTCAAAACCCGGGATGCCTGGATCATCACCCGCAACACCATTGCCTACAACGCGGTGTTCATTGTGTTGGGTACCATCTTTTCGGTTACGGTGGCCATTTTGCTGAATGAAGTGCGCTCCGCCAAGGCGAAAAAGCTGTACCAAACCGTCACCTTGATTCCGTACATGGTTTCCATTGTGGTGGTTAGCTACTTAGCAAACGCTTTGCTGGCCACGGATAACGGGTTTATCAACACCCAAGTGTTGGCCCCGCTGGGGCAAGACCCCGTTGCTTGGTACACAACCCCCGGGCCGTGGCCGGTGATTCTTGTGCTGATTAACCTTTGGAAGGGCTTCGGCTACAGCAGCATCATCTACTTTGCCACCCTTGTGGGCATCAACCGGGAATACTACGAGGCCGCCGTGATTGACGGTGCCTCCTGGTGGCAGCAGGTTACCCATGTTACGCTGCCCGGCTTAAAAAACACCATCATCACCATGACGCTGCTCTCGGTTGGGCGTATCTTCTACTCAGATTTTGGGCTGTTCTACCAAGTTCCCATGAACTCCGGCCCACTGTACGATGTCACCAATACCATCGATACCTATGTGTACCGTGGCTTGATGCAGAACAACAACATCGGCATGGCCTCGGCGGCAGGCTTCTACCAAAGCTTAGTGGGCTTTGCCCTGGTGCTGGCCGCCAATACCATCGTCAAAAAAATCAGCCCGGAAAACGCGCTGTACTGAGAGGAGGCGTTCCATCGTGGTAGAAAAAAACAAGGGCCTGCAGGGGGCCATCCACATTTTCTTTATCCTGCTAACGCTGCTCTGCGTTGTGCCGTTTCTGTTGCTGATTATCGCCTCCATCACCAGCGAGAGCGCCCTGATTCATGACGGCTACAGCTTTTTCCCCAAAGAATTTAGCGCGGATGCCTACCGCTTTTTGCTGCTGGATTCCGGCTCCATCGTTAAGGGCTACGGCATTTCCGCCCTGGTTACGGTGGTGGGTACTTTGTGCAACATGACGCTAACTACCCTGCTGGCCTACCCGCTCTCCCGGCAAAACCTGCCGGGGCGCAACATCATTGCCTTTGTGGTGTTCTTCACCATGCTGTTCAACGGCGGGCTGGTGCCCAGCTACATGATGTGGACCCAAATTTTCCACATCAAAAACACCATTGCCGCCCTGCTTGTGCCCAATTTGATGCTAAGTGCCTTCAACGTTATCATGATGCGCAGCTACTTCACCTCCAACATTCCGGATGCCGTTATTGATGCCGCGCGCATTGATGGCGCAAGCGAGATTCGTACCCTGATACAGGTGGTGCTGCCCATGTCCGTTCCCATCCTGGCCACGCTGGCCCTGCTGGCCGGCCTTGGCTACTGGAACGATTGGCTTAACGGCTTGTACTACATCAGCGATAACAACCTCTACAGCATTCAGGTGCTGCTGTATCAAATGCTGACCAAAGCAGATTTTCTAAAATCCTCGGCGGCCTCGGCGCTGCCGGTCAACATCTCGCTGCCCTCCACCGGCATCCGCATGGCGGTTGCCGTGCTGGGCACAGTACCCATGCTGCTCGTCTACCCCTTCTTCCAACGCTATTTGGTTCGCGGCATCGTAATTGGTGCCGTCAAGGGGTAAAATCAACCAACTTATACGAATTTATAAAGGAGAATGTACGATGTGTGAGAATATTCTTGGCACCGATGCCATCTGCCAGGTGGGGTTGCTTGTCCACGATGTAGCCGCCACCGGCAAGCGTTTTGCAGATTTTTTTGGGGTGGAGGTTCCCCCCATCATCCACTCGGGCGAGCCTGCGCGTGTGCAGGGCAGCTACCAGGGCACCCCCAGCGATGCCACCTGCCTGATGATGTTTTTTGATATGGGCGGCTTGCAGCTGGAGCTGATTCAGCCCGACGATAAGCCCAGCGTTTGGCACGACGACCTGGCCGCCCGCGGGGAGGGGTTGCACCATGTAGCCTTCCAGGTGAAAAAGAGCAAAGACTGTGCCGCGCGTTTGGCCGCAGCCGGTTACCCGGTGCGGATGGCAGGCGATTACGGCGATAACTCTGGTTGCTTCCACTACATTGATACCCGCGATGCCCTGAAAATGACCATTGAACTGCTGGAAAGCTACGAAAAATAACAAAAACAGCGCCATACGGCGGAAGGAGATTTTTTATGGAACGTATTATTGACCCCAAAACCTGTTGCCAGGTCAGCCTGGTGGCCCGCGATATTGAAAAAATTGCACAACGCTACGCCGAATTGTTTGGTGTAGAAATGCCCGAAATCCTGCATATTCCCCCTGTGGAGGAGGCCCAAACCCTCTACCGCGGTATGCCCTCGATGACCCAGGCCCGGCTGTGCGTGTTTGATATGGGCCAGGTTTGCCTGGAAATTATGGAGCCGGACGAATTTGACAGCAGCTGGAAGGAAGCCCTGGGCGATAAGGAGGTAGCTTTCCACCACATTGGCTTTGTGGTGGAGGATTTGGATAAGGCAGTGGCCTACTTTGCGGCGCATGGCTGCCCGGAGCGGCACCGCGGCCATTACCCGGTGGGGAACACCTACCTCCTGCCCGACAGCATTGACCAGTACGGCATTCTGTTCAACCTCAAGTACGAGCCGGGCAACAACTAAAACTGGTGCGCGTGGCCTGCGCTCCCCTGGGGGGGCAGCCACGCGCACTTTTTTTGAAGAAAGCGGAGGCAGACCGATGAATATTTTGGTAACAGGGGCGGGGCAGGGCCTGGGTGCCTGCCTGGCAAAAGCCCTGGTGGCCCAGGGGCACACGGTATTTGCGCTGGTGCGGCCGGGGCACGGCCTGGGGGCCCTGGCGGCAATTGCCCAGGCACCCAACCTAACGGTTTTGACGGCAGACCTTTGCCGGCCGGAGGAGATGGCCGCCGCCAGGGCGGCCGTGGGGGCGGCGGTTACCCGGCTAGATGCCATTGCCAACGTGGCCGGGGTACTGCTGAACAAGGGCGGCCTACTTACCGAGGACCGCTATGCCGACCTGGAAACCACCTTCCGCGTCAATACGCTGGCCCCCATCTACCTAAACAATCTCTTTCTCGATTTGATGCAGCGCAGCACACAGGCAACCTTTTTAACGGTATGCTCCGAGATCCGCACCCTCGATGATGTAGGTGATTGGTTCCCCGCCTACTGCATCAGCAAGGCTGCCACAACCAGCTACTGCTTTGCCCTGCGGGCTACCTTGCAGCGGCAAAACATTGCGGCGCGGGTGTTTGCGGTGCATCCCGGCCGTATGCGCACCGCCATGGGCGGCGATAACGGCGAGATTGACCCGGAAGAATCCGCACAGGGGTTGCTGCGCATTTTGACAGGCGAAATACAGCCCGATAATACCGAGGTTTACATTGATTACCATGGGCAGCCCATGCTGCCCGGCCGGGGTGGGTGCGATGCACTACGGTGAGCTTGCCTGGGTGCGGGGCTTTAACTACCAGCCGGGCTACGGCAGCACCAGCTACGAGAATTGGCGCTATTTTGACTCCGATGCCATTGCACGGGAGCTTGCCAATGGCAAACGCTGCTTCCCCCGCATCAACACCATCCGGCTCTGGCTTTCCTTCGGGGCCTGGCAGCGCGACCCTGCCGGGTTTGCCGCCCATTTTGAGGCGCTGCTGGCAATCTGCGCGGGGCAGGGCCTGCGGGCGGTGCCCTGCCTGTTCAACCGCTGGCACAACGCCTTCTGCGATAACGATGGGCTTTACCTGGACGATTTTGCCCCCGGTGCCCCGGCGCACCCCTGGCGGAACTACCTGGAAGCGGTTTTGACGGCACACCGGCAGGATAGCCGGGTGCTGCTGTGGGATTTGTGCAACGAGCCATTCGCCTGCCACCAAACGCTACGCGCGCTGGGCAGCCTGGCCGATGCCGAGCAAAATTTTCTCCGCCAGCTGGCAAGCGCCGCCCGGGGTGTGGCCCCCTGCCAGCCCCTTGGCATCAGCCTAAGCGGGCAAGATATTGCCGCCACCCTGCCCCTGACGGCGGAGCTGTGCGATGTGCTGCTTATCCACCCTTACTGGATGCACGGCGCAGACCCTGCGCAGGCACCGGCAGAAAAGCAGCAATTTTTGCAGCAGTTGGATGCGCAGGTTGCTTTTGCCCGCCGGGCAGATTTTCCCCTGCTGGTTACCGAAACCTGCTGGGGAAGCGTAGACCCTGCCTGGCGGCAGGAGAACATTCGCTTTACCCTGGGTGCTCTCCGCCAGCGGCAGCTTGGGTTTTTGGCCCACGCCCTCTGCCAAAGCCCAGTGGCTGACCTACACCCGCCATCTGCCGGGCCGATTTTGGAGGATTTGGGCGAATTTGAATTTTTGGACGGTGCGGGCCAACTGCGGCCCGGCCACGCAATTTTTAACGATTACTGCCCCTAAGCGGGCAGGGAGGTGGCAGCGGATGCACTATATTGGGTTGGATTGTTTTTTGAATGCGCCCGTTTGGCCGCTGGCCTACTGGCAGCATTTTTCGGCACCGGCGCTGGATGCCGTGCTGGCAGGCTACAAGCAACAGGCCCCGCAGGCCAATGCCCTGCGGCTTTGGCTATCCTACGGGGCGTGGCAGCGCAACCCGGCTGCGGCACTGGCCGCGCTGGAGCAAGCCCTTGGCTGCGCCGCCCGCCATGGCCTGGCCGTGATGCCCTGCCTATTTGCGCGGCGCGGTGCGGGGCGGTACGGGGATGCCGGGGAGCTGACGCTGGACCGTATTTTGCCCGGCATTGGGTGGGCGTATCAGCGCGGGTTTTACCTGCCCTATTTCCGGCAGTTGGCCGAGCATTTTGCCGCCGACCCCCGCATTTTGGGGTGGGATATCTGCACCGGGGCATGGCCCGGCGGTGGGCCCGCGCAAACGCCCCACTATGCCGCCGAATATGCGCTGCTGCGAGAGCTATACTTTGCGCTGCACGGTTGTGGCGTGCAGACCCCTGTGGGAATCACCCGGCTTGCAGCCACCCCGCTGCCGGATGACGCGGCCGCCTGCTTTGATTTTGTGCTGCAAGCCACGCCGGGCACTGCCGGCCAGGCGCTGGCCGGCCAAGGGTTGGATGCCGTGTTTACGGCGGAAGAAGAATTTTCGGTGCAGGAAATTTCCTGCGGATAGGATAACGCTATGAAGGTAATGATTGTGGGCGGCACCGGCAACATCAGCACTTCCATTGTGGAAGCACTGCTGGTGCAAGGGCACGAGGTTGTATGCTTTAACCGCGGCCAAACAAGCGCGGAGCCGCTTTCGGCGCAGGTGCGCCAGCTACACGGCGACCGGCGGAACCGGGCCAGCTTTGAGGAACAGATGCGAAGTGAAAAGCCCGATGCCGCCATCGATATGGTGGGCTTTACTGCCGAGGATGCCGAGAGTGATTTGCGGGCTTTCCCGGCGGTGGAACGGCTGGTGTTTTGCTCCACCACCTGTGTTTACGGTGTGGAAGCCACCCGGCTGCCCCTGGCGGAGGATGCGCCGCCGCACCCCTTTACCGGCTATGGCCAGGGCAAGCTGGCGGCCGAGCGGGTGCTGCGGGCGGCCTGGTTCCAGGCCGGTTACCCGGTAACGATTTTGCGCCCCTCCTCCACCTACGGCAACCAGGTAGGGCTGATTGGCAGCATCGGCCAAAACAGCGTTTGGCTGGACCGGGTAAAAAAAGGTAAGCCCGTGCTGGTTTGTGGCAGCGGCAACAACCCCCACCAATTTTTGCACGTGCGGGATGCCGCCGCGGCCTTTGTGGGGGCGCTGCAAGCCCCGGCCTGCCTGGGGCAGGTATACAATTTGGTAGGCCCCGGCTTTACCGAGTGGAATACCTGGCACCGCACCGGCATTGAACTGCTGGGGCGGCAGGTGCCCATTTTGGGCGTACCGCTGGATTTGTTGCAGGCGTTGGGCGGCCAGCGGTTTGGCTACGCCTGCGAGATTTTTGGCTACAACATCTACTACGATGGCAGCCGCCTTGCGCGGGATTTGCCCGGCTGGCGCCCGCTGGTGCCGCTGGCCGAAGGGATGCGTGAGGTGATTGCGTGGAGCGAACGGCACGGCACCATCCCGGATAGTGATGCATACCCGCTGGAAGACCGCTTGGCCCAGGCAATGCTGGCGCTGCGCAACATAAAAGAACAGGAGAATTGACCATGGCTTTCCCAAAAGGTTTTGTATGGGGTGGCGCTTCCGCCGCCTACCAAATTGAGGGTGCCGCCGCCGAGGATGGCCGCGCCCCCTCCATATGGGATGTTTTTTGCGAACAACCGGGCCGTATTCTGGATGGGCAGAGCGGCGCTGTCGCCTGCGACCATTACCACCGCGCCCCCGAGGATGTGGCTCTGATGCAACGGTGCGGCTACAAGGGCTACCGCTTCTCCACCGCCTGGCCGCGCATCCTGCCTGAAGGCTTTGGCAGGGTGAACGAAAAGGGGCTGGATTTTTACGACCGCTTGGTGGACGACCTGCTGGCCCATGGCATCGAGCCCTACCTTACCCTCTACCACTGGGATTTACCCGCCCTGTTGCAGCAGCGGGGCGGCTGGTTGAACCCCGATAGCCCCCAGTGGTTTGCCGAATATGCAGCGGTGGTTGCCCGCCGCCTGGGCGATAGGGTCAAGCACTTTTTCACCTTTAACGAACCGCAGTGCTTTATCGGCAACTGCTATGTGAATACCGACCATGCACCGGGCCTTGCCTACCCGCAGCGGGATGTTTTGCAGATGATGCACCATGTTTTGCTGGGCCACGGCCTGGCCGTGCAGGCACTGCGGGCCACCGTGCCGGGGGCCGGGGTGGGTTTTGTGCCCACCGGCAGCGCAAACTACCCGGTGGCCGAAACGCCCGAAAATATTGAGGCTGCCCGCAGCGCCTTCTTTGCGGTACACGATAACTGGGCGTGGAGCATCGGCGCATGGTGCGACCCGGTTTTGCTTGGCAGCTACCCACCCGCTTTTGTAGAACGTTTTGGCAGCGAGATGCCCGCCCATTGGCAGGATGACCTCAAAACCATCTGCCAGCCGCTAGACTTTTTGGGCCTCAACTGCTATAACGGCCACCCGGTGGAGAGCGATGGCGCGGGCGGCTACCGGTTCAGCCCCCGCAAGGTGGGCTACGACCGAACCGCGGTCAAGTGGCCCATCACCCCCAAGGCACTGTATTGGGGGCCACGCTTCCTCTACGAGCGTTACAAAAAGCCCATTTATATCTCGGAAAACGGGCTTTCTTGTGCCGATGTTATCTCTCTGGATGGCAAAGTACACGACCCCAACCGCATTGATTTTCTCCACCGTTACCTGCTTGAGCTCAAGCGCGCGGCGGGCGACGGGGTGGACGTGCGGGGGTATTTCCACTGGTGTGTGACCGATAATTTTGAGTGGAACCGTGGCTATGCCGAGCGCTTTGGCATGATTTACTGCGATTTTGAAACGCAGCAACGTATTTTAAAAGATTCTGCCTATTGGTTTGCCGAGGTTGCGCGCACCAACGGGGAAAATTTGTGATTTTTGATTTGTAATAGGGAGGTTTCGCCATGTTCAAGGTGGCTATTTTAGGCTGCGGCCGCATCGCTATGGAGCGCCATGCCCCCGAGTGCGCCGCCCATCCATCCGTTGAAATTGCCGGTTTTTTTGACCGAGTACCGGCCCATGCCGCCGCTTTGTGCGGGCAATATGGGGGCCGGGCCTACAACAGCCTGGCGGAGGTTTTGGCGGATGGCACCGTGGATGCCGTCATCGTTTGCACCGCCAATGCAACCCATGTTCCCTACAGCCTGGCCGCGCTGCAAGCTGGCAAGCACGTACTGTGTGAAAAGCCGATGGCGCTCACCCTGGCGGAAGCCGCCGAGTTGGCCGTGGCCGCCAAGGCCAGCGGAAAGCTGTTTATGGTGGCGCAAAACCAACGGTTTGACCCCGTCAACCAGCGCGCCAAGGCATTGCTGGCGGCGGGCAGCATCGGCAATGTGCTGCGCTTTACCGCCGAGTTTTCCCACGGCGGCCCCGAGGGTTGGAGCGTGGATGGCGGGCGTTCCATGTACTTTCGCAAGGAGGAATCGGGCCGGGGTGCCATCATGGATTTGGGCATCCACAAAATCGATTTGATGCGCTGGCTGCTGGGCGAGGAATTTACTGAGGTTTCCGCCCGCCTACTCACGCTGGACAAAAAGGATGCCGCAGGCCAGCCGTTGCCGCTGGATGATAACGCGCTCCTCACAGTGCGCACCGCCGGTGGCCAGCTGGGCACCATCACCGCCTCCTGGACAAACTATGGCGGGTGCGATAGTACCGTTTGCCTGTACGGCACGGCGGGTGTGATGGAGGTGTGGGATACCAACAACGCAGCCCCGCGCATCCATCTGCGCAAGCGTGGCGGCGCGGTGGAGCAGTATACCTTCCCCCCGGCGCAGGGTTCCGGCCTAATACAGGCCTTTACCGATGCCGTTCTGGAAGGTAGCGCCTCGCCGGTCAGCGCGCTGGAGGGCGCACGCGGCATCCAAATTGTGGAAGCAGCCTGCACCGCCGCCCAGTCCGGCCATACCGAGCCGGTCACCCCCTGGTCGCTGCCGTAAAACAAGCGCAGCCTGGGGCCAGCCGCCTTTGCGCCCGCGCGCTTTTTTGCAGTGCGCAGCGCGTACCCTTAAAAACAGCTATAAAAATAGCACGGTGCGTGTTGCATCGTGCTATTTTACGCTGTTTCCGTTTGCTTTGGCTTTTTTGCACGGTTCAAACGCTCTTTGCTGGCAAGCATAAGGGAAGCCCGGCCGATTGGCTGCCCGCCCCCTCGCCCACGGGCTGTGCGCCCACAATCGCCAGCCGGTCTAACACCGTGGGCAGCGCCGTTCCCCCTTCGTCCGCGGCCCGTGCGCCTGCAGCGGGGGCGTTAAGAAAACTTGCCGGTGGCAAGTTTTTAGCCACCGGTTCCCGCGAGGCGAACCGGGGCGGCGGAGCCGCACCGGGTGAGCCCGCCCCCAGCCCGCAGGCTGGGGCAGGCGCAACAAAAAAGCCCGGCCAATTGGCAGCCCGCTCCCCTTTCGCCCGCGGCCCGTGCGCCTGCAGCGGGGGCGTTAAGAAAACTTGCCGGTG
>JAQUSS010000002.1:53652-68139 GCA_028710135.1 Gemmiger sp.
AAAACTTGCCGGTGGCAAGTTTTTAGCCACCGGTTCCCGCGAGGCGAACCGGGGCGGCGGAGCCGCACCGGGTGAGCCCGCCCCCAGCCCGCAGGCTGGGGCAGGCGCAACAAAAAAGCCCGGCCAAATTGGCCGGGCTTTTTGGTGCGCCTGCGGGAACTCGAATCCCGGACACCCTGATTAAAAGTCAGGTGCTCTACCAACTGAGCTACAGGCGCATATGGGTTGCTGTTCAATACAGCTTTACAATTATAGCAGGGCCGAGGCCCCTTGTCAATACTTGGCGAAAATTTGTTTGGGGCAGGCGCAAAAAAAAATCCCCCGCTGCCGGGGGTGTACAGCACACCCGTGGCAGCAGGGGGAAATACAATGTTTATTCTTCGCTTGTATCGGTTTTGCCCGGCTCGGCCGGGGTGGTGGGCAACGGCGCGGGGGACATTTGTGCCTCGCGTATTTTTTTGATGCTCTTTTCAATATCGAAGGATTTATCGAGCGCCGGGTAAACAATCAAGGTTGAAAGAAGCATAGGCACCCAAAAGCCCGTAAGCGGCAGCAAAAGGGAGGATAGCGGGAAGTACAACAGCACCACGCCCCAATACACCGCCTGCACCGCCATGGCCCCGGCGCTGCGGGGCAGGTAGCCCAAAAACAGCAGGGCGGTATTTTTTAGTACCCCAAAAAAAGGCAGCTCCAGCAGGGCCAGCTGGGGCCAAATGTAATTGCAAAGCCCCAGCGAAAGCAACATCCCCAGCAGCAAAATCACCCAGGTGGCTGCGCCCAGGTTCATCTCCGTCAAATGGTAAACGGTAAAAATTTGGACGGCAAACACCAGCCCGCAAATGGCCCCCGGCAACAGCGAGGCTACGGCGTTGCGCTTCCAGGCGCGCTTATAGGTTTGCCACCAGTAGCCGGGTTCATCGCGCAGGCTGCGCAAAATGGTATCGGCCAGGCCCGTAAGCTGCGGGCCTATCAGCATACCGCCAATCAACCCGGCAAGCAGCGCAAACAACACAACGTGCGCGCTAACCGCCAGTGTGATGCCAAACAAAAAGGGAATGGCGCTTAAAAACACCAAAAAGCCTGCCTTAAAAAACGGCCAGGCATCGCGGCCCAACACTTCAAGCAGGCGGGCCAGCCCCTTTTTGCGCGGCTCGTTCTCCGATACCCCCGGGCCGGGGGTATTAAAATTTCTAGAAAAAAGTCCCATTCGTTTTTTGCTCCTTCTCGCTGTTTGGTAGTTTAGCCGCCAAGGCGGTTCCATCGCGCTTCTTCTATTCTAACAAAATACCGCCGGATGTACAACGATAATTTGTAAAAATTTATCGAAATCGCAGCCTTTGGTTCTTGCAATAAAACGACCAATTCTGTATACTGGAAACCAGAAGTACCCAGAGTACTAAAATAACGGCTTTGGCCCGCAAAAAACGGCGAAAACCGGCAAAAAAGCCCAAATATGCGGCCTGCGGCCCGATTGGATGGTGTATGCTTATGTTGGAGAAGCTTCGTACCCGCAAAGGCAGCCAGGGGTTCACCCTGGTAGAGATGATTGTGGTTTTGGTGATCATTGCCATTTTGGTGGCATTTTTGACCCCCACCCTGAAAGCTTACATTGACCGTGCCAACCAAGAAAAGGTAACCAGCCAAGCCCGGATGTGGGTAATGGCCCTGCAAGCCGAGGCCACCACCGCCTACGCCGCCGGGGATTTGGCCGTAAGCGGCACCTGGGCGGAGGCCGGCGGCACCGCCAACAACAGCGCTACCCACTATGCACAGCTGAAAGCCCTGGCCGAGGATAAAACGCTGAAAACCTCCACCGCTTCCACCGGCAGCTCCACCTTTGCCGCCAGCCTTGATAAAAACGGCAACATCACCACCCTTACCTACTACGATGGCAGCCAGTTTACCTGCACCTACACGGGTGCCACCGGCGACTATGCGGTGGTTACCGGTGCCAGTGCCGACCTTACCAATACCGTTACCATTGTGGTGGCCAAGTAAGCCTGCGCCACACACCGGCAAAGCATAAAACCGCAGAACAACCACACCAAACGCAAACCCCCGTAGCCGGGCGGCAAGTGATACGCTTGCCGCCCGGCTACGGGGGTATTGTTTTTTTAAATATCCGGGGCGTGTTCGTGCTTACCGCTTGGATGTATACGGTGTTCCTTTGCGCCCCATACCCCGGAAATTGCTTTTGTGGGGCAATTTTTGATGCATTCGCCACAGCGGATACATTCCAGCGCGTTTGGCGTTTGATAGACCGTGACATCCATTTTGCACACCTTGGCACATTTTCCGCACCGGGTGCACTTATCATGGTCAACCTTGTAATGATAAAAACTGATAAGGTTAAACAATGAATACAATGCTCCAAGGGGACAGACGTAACGGCAAAATGGTCGAAAAATGAGGACTGCTGCAAGGATGGTAACAATTAACAACCCCATTTTCCAAGAGAAAAGGAAGCCAATCGCGCGCCGTAGCGTGGGGTTTGTTAAGAGTAGCGGGATGCCCCCCTCCAAGGTTCCTGCCGGGCAGATATATTTACAAAAGTAAGGCGTGGTAAGCCCAAATTGGTCTACCGTTAAAATGGGAAGCAAAATAACCAGCAGCAACACAAGATACTTTACCCATTTGAAAACAGCGTTTACTTTATGCGGCACCTTCTTTTTCTTACAAGGGCAAGGGATTTTATAGAGCAGCTCCTGTATCCATCCAAAGGGGCAAAGCCACCCGCACACAAAGCGCCCCATCATAATTCCGATAAAAGCCAACGCGCCGAGCAGATACATGGATATCCCATACCTTGTGCTTCCCTCCACCGCCTGCATGGCGCCAATGGGGCAAGCCCCCAACGCCCCGGGGCATGAATAACAGTTCAGCCCGGGGACGCAGATGTTTTTCAGCTTTCCTTTGTAGATTTTTCCGTGTAAAAAGCCCTGCACATGGGCGTTTGTAGTGAAGGCAAAAAGCGCCTGAACAAGCTTTCTTTTATCCAATTCCGATGCACTCCAAACAGATGTTGACTGCCTTTTCAAAAACGGTTTGCATCTCCCCGTTCATGATGCCGATGCCCATCATCAGCAAAGCGGCGGCAAGGATGCCCCATCGAATACTATTGCTTTTACGTAGTTTCGGCTTCATTTGCCCACATCCCCCAATCGCTCACGAATCGCGCTTGCGTATTCCGCATAGCCATGGGCACCCGGTAATTGTTCCCCGACAATCTGGCCGTTGCCGTTCACGAAAACCGTTGTGGGGTAACCCGGAACCTGCGCGCTGATGGCCCCGGAGGTTTCGTCGTCAAAAACTACATTTGCATAGGTAACGCCCTGTGCCGTGAGGATTTCGGCGGCTTTTTCCACGCGATCCTCCTGATAATTCGCAATAAATCCGATGATGTTGACGCCCTGCTTCTCAAAATCCTCATAAAGCCTTTGAATATCCGGCATTTCTTTGATGCACGGCTGGCATAAGGTACCCCAGATGTTGATCATGGTGAGGTCGTAGCCGGTAAAAACTGAGCTATCGATTGCCTCTCCAAACGGCGTCTGTGCCGAGAACGCTACCGTACCAGACAAGTCAATGAAAGACCGGAGCTGTTCCATGCGCGTTGTGCGCGCCGGGCTTTCTTCCGAAGCCGCCACAGCCTGCCCGGCAGTACTTCCCTGTTCTGCCGGAGGGATTGCTTGCTCCGGCGGTGTGCCGGAAGCGCCATCTCCCTTCCCATTCGGTATACCCTCCCTACGAGATAGCAATGCGTTCCAGTAAGCGTCCGCGCCCTGCTTACCAAGGATAGCATCACCAACGATTTCACCGTCCGCGTTTATAAAAATCGTCATGGGAACGCCCGCCACATAGGTGTTTATGTATTCCTGTAACGCCGCATCGGGAATTAGGTTTGGGTATGTAGCGCCCGTTTCGGATGTAATCTTTTTTGCAAGCTCAATATGCGCCGTATCCAAGGCATCGGTGACAAGGCCGAGCATACGCGTACCCTCCGGCATATTTTGGGAAAGAGTGGAGAGGCTTGGCATTTCTTCAATACACGGGCCGCAAAACGTACCCCAAATGTTCAGCATCGTCATGGTATAATCCGAAAACGAGGTGCTGTCTATCGGGTTACCGTCAAGGTCTGTGGTGGAAAATGCGGGGAACGTGCCCGTGTTGGCAGCGCCGCGCACCGTTAGGGTAATGCTGTTGCGGATATGCGGCAGCATACCAAGAACCCTGTTATAGGTAGCCTTCATTACATCGTCCATGCCACTGTCATTGGGCGTGGGGCAGGCATAAACATATACCATGCCGCCCTGGCGGCCTATTTCCTCCGCATCGGCCGCGCCGGTCAGCTCGGCAATGGTATGCCCGCCGGATAGCCACTTGTCCCACTGCGCTTCCGTATAATATTGAACGCTGAATAGGGTGACATCATATTCCATGGGCATGAAGCACAAATAGCTTCCATCTACAGGCGCAAATTCACCCCGGTCAATGCTCTGGTCATAGGGGCCGTACAATACCGTCCAGTCTGCCGATTCTTTTGCGGGCAAATCCAAGCGCAGGCCCAACATTTCATCCGTGTACCGGCTGTATTCTACTGAATCAGCCTCTTTTATGCCACACCCTGCCAGCAGGGATACTGTTAAAACAAAAAGAGAAAATCGCTTTTTTCATATGGCATCACTTCTCAAATTTCTTTTTATGCTTTTTGCCCCTTGGCCAAAGCAGAATAACAAGTACCACCGTGAAAATAACCGTGCCGCCGATGGAAAGCCCTAGTACAAGCGGCAGGTTTGGGCTGATACCGCTTTGCACCTTTGCCGGCGCGGCATCCGCGGCATCGCGGATAAAAGCATCCTGCGCAGGCGGCTTGGGGGCATCAACGGCGCTATCCATCTCGTTGGGGGCAACGTCCTCTGTGTTGCTTATCCCATCAAAAGCATGGCCAATAAACTGAAGTAGCTGCGCTTGCAGTTCCTCACGCTGTTTCTGGTGTTGCTCATCTTTTGGAAGGGTGCCATACCCCGCATTGCTCGGCGGGATGGTAACCATATCGGTTCCATGGTCGGGGCCATCAACCAGATGAAAGGTTTTGTCCGTGGAGGCACAGGCTTCATAGAGGGCCTCCACCTGCTCCTGGTAGACACCCGGCGCGCCCTGAATATCCTCGGTAGAAACTGCGAAGAACGCAGGAACGGTGATTTTTTCCAAAGCGCGGATTGGGTCAATGGGCATATCCTGGGCGGGCGCGGACAGAATGCACAGGCCCACCAGTTCAGGGATCTCCGTGGCGGCCACCGCCGTTGCCGTGCCGCCATAGGATGCCCCCATGCACAGAATTTGTGTTGCGCCACGCGCCCGCAGTACCGCAGCGGCTACCAGCACATCGAGATCCCACCGTTGGGACATTGCCGCCGGCGCATCTTCGGAGGGGAGGGTGTTGCGGAACTCCCATATAATGACCTGATACCCGGCATCGGCCAGGCGTTCGGCAAGGGGGAGGCAGCTTTTCAGCATCCAACCACGGGCGTGTGCAAGGGTAATGCCCTTTTCACCCTCGCCAAAAAGATAGCCGGTCAGCTTTACGCCGTCCTCGGTGAGAAATTGAACCGCCTTCTCCTGATATTCCGCGGGGAACTGATAGTCATCGGTTTTCCCGTTATCGGTGGGAACGGCTTCGCCGGTTGCGGTGATGATGCTTGTGCCATCCTCTGCTTTTGCATATACCGGCAAAACGGCGGCGGTAACTATAAGCAGCAGGAGAATAAAAAACAGTATCTTTTTCATAAAATGCGCCTTTCTCAGCGTTGTATATTTTCTTTTTCGTAAACGCGCCTTGTTTTGGTTGCAACACAAGCATACCAACTGCGGCTCAAAAAAAGCTCAAAAAGGCTCAAAAAAATGGCTGTAGCGAAAAAACGCTACAGCCAAAAAATAAACGTTATATTTGCTGGGCAGGCAAACGGAAAACAAAGGTTGTGCTTTTGCCCTCGATGCTGTGTGCCGATAGCTGCCCACCAATCTGCTGCGCAATGCTTTCAGCAATGGAAAGCCCCAGGCCAAAGCTACCGTTCTCGCCGGTTCTGGCCTTATCGGCACGATAAAAACGCTCGAATAGATGGGGAATCACCGCGGCGGGTATCCCGTCGCCGGTGTTTTCTACGGTTAGAACCGCCGTCCGCTTCTGCTTGTGCAGGGATAGCGTGATTGACCCATTTTCATTTGTGTATTTGCTTGCGTTGTCAAGCAGGATGGAGATAACCTTGCAGACCTTTTCTTCCTCGCCGGTAATCTGCACGTCATCGGCAACATCACTTTGCAGGGAAATGCCTCGCTCATACGCAACTGCCTCATAGCGCGTTACCATATCGCGGGTACACCGGCTCATATTGAATACAGCGGCGGGTTGCCCCTGCCCGGCGCTATCCGTTTTGGCAAGATACAGCAAATCGTTTACCAGCTTTGCCATCCGCCTGGTTTCATCTTGAATATAGCCAAGCCATTTTTCTTTTTCGCTTCCATCCTCGGTGGCAAGGGCATCCGCGTTTGCCGCAAGGATTGCCAGCGGCGTTTTCAGTTCGTGCGAGGCATCGGCCACAAACTGGCGCTGCCTTTGCCACGCTTCCTCGATGGGCGCAACCGACCTTTTTGCGAGGTAGAGGCTTACCAAAAAAACAGGAAGCAGGGACAGCGGCAGAATCCAAAGAAAAGAGCGTAGCAGCTGGGAGAGTGCGCTTTTATACGGTGCAATATCTAAAAAGTATACTTCATACTCTCCCACATAGCGCGCGGAGGAAACAACATAGGCTTGCCGCGCCTCCTTGGGGAAGGTGACAACATTGCGTGTCCCCTTTTGATTCCACACCTTTTGCACAAGGGAACGGTAATATTCCTCCATAACATCCCGCGCGGGGTCGTTGGCGCTAATCGCACCGTCACCGTTGACGAGAATCACAAAAAAGTAGGCGCTTTCGGTTTTTTGTGCGCTCATTTTGACATCGGCAAGATAGGTCAAGGCCCTTCCGGCGGAGGGGATG
The DNA here is from genome assembly GCA_028710135.1 of Gemmiger sp. Lineage (GTDB taxonomy): Bacteria > Bacillota > Clostridia > Oscillospirales > Ruminococcaceae > Gemmiger. The sequence continues at coordinate 60,690 of JAQUSS010000002.1, forward strand.
GGCACGGCAGAGCCTTGGTTGTAGAGCTCCGGCAGCGCCAGCAGCTTTGTTTTGGCATCGCCCCGCGCCGACAGATAGGCGCTTGAAAAAATTGCGGCAAAGGCCCCCAAAAGAACGGCCATCGTCAACAGCATATTGGAAAGAAGAAACCGACGTTTTAAGGCTTTGAACAACTCAGCCATCCTCCTTGCACAGCAGATACCCGATACCACGTTCCACGCGAATCAAGGTGTTTGCATCAATCAGCGCCATTTTCTTGCGCAAAAAGGAAATGTAGGTTTCCACGCTATGCTCATCAACCTCCGCTTCAAGGCCCCAAATTTTCCTTAGGATGGTGTCTTTCGAGGTAATCATGCCCTGCCTGCGCATCAGCAGCTCCATAATCTGATATTCCTTGGCAGTCAGCTTGACCGTTTTCTGTGCGGTGGATAGAAGCAGGGTGTTGGGCTGCAAGCGCATATTCCCGGCCGATAGCAGGCCGCTATCCAAGAGCTGTTCGGGCCTGCGCCCCAACGCGCGGAGCCTTGCCAACAATTCCTCGGTGGCAAAGGGCTTTGCAAGGTAATCGTCCGCCCCACTATCCAGCCCGTTTATTTTATCCTCAGTTTCGCCCTTCGCCGTCAGCATGATGACGGGTGTTGTAAGATGGTGCTGCCTGATTTCTCGCAGCACGGAAATGCCATCGCGCTTTGGCAGCATAATATCCAGCAGAATCATATCATAAACGCCGGTAAGCGCATAGTCCAAGCCGTCCTACCCGTCAAAGGCAAGGTCAACCAGATAGTGGTTTTTCTGCAAGACGTGGGCCACCGCCTCGCTGAATCGCCGTTCATCCTCCACCATAAGAATTTTCAAAGGGGGCACCTCCTTATGCGCAAGCTTGCTCTCGAGTAAATTCGCCCCGGCCACCACAATACCCGTGAACCACGGTACCAGGGCAAAGGCAAAGGGCTTGCCGCCTGCAATGTACAGACAGCAAGCCCTACCGGCAGATGGCATTCCGCCGGTGTTCCGGTGCGGTTCGCCCACAAGGCACGCCCTGGAATAGCGCGGGCCTTGCCCGGCTTTTACAGCCTTGCCAGGGCGGCTTCCAGGCGCGCCAGGGTTTCGGCGCGGCCAAGCATGGCGGCAAGGTCGGTGCCGCCGCCCGGGGTGCGGGCTTTGCCGCTTAGTGCAATGCCCAGCGGGTAAAGCAGCCAGCCGTTTTTGGCGCCCATCTCCTCGGCCTTTGCCTTGCAGGCTTCAAAAATTGCATCGCGGTTCCAGCTGCTTAGGGCCGTGAGGGTGGGCAGCAGGGCTGCCAGAGCCTGTTTGGCGGTATCGGCGTTGGTTTTCTGCTTTTTATTCTCGTACAGCGTGTTTTCAAAGGGGAGGGCCGCATCGAAAAAGTCCAGCTGGGGGGGGATATCCTCCAGCACCTCGCACCGGGGTTGAAGGTTGGCGCAAAGCAGGTCGCGGTCAATTTCGCGGTGGACGGCGGTATCGATAAAGGGGTCGGCCAGGCGGCGGAACGCATCGGCCGGCAGGGCGCGGATATAGGCCGCGTTGATGGCCCGCAGCTTGAGTGGGTCAAAAATAGCGGGGGATTTCGATACCCGGGCCGGGTCCCACAGCTGAATCATCTGTTCCAGGGAGAAAATTTCTTCCTCCCCGGCAGGGGCCCAGCCCAGCAACAGCAGGTAATTTAGCACCGCGGCGGGCAGGTAGCCCTTTGCCACCAAATCCTGGTAGCTGGCATCGCCGTTGCGCTTGGAGAGCTTGTTTTGGGCATCCTTCATCACGGGGGGGCAGTGGATGTAGGTGGGTATCGCCCACCCAAACGCCTGGTAAAGCAGGTTGTATTTGGGGGTGGAGGATAGATATTCGCTCCCACGGATGACATGGGTAATGCCCATCAGGTGGTCATCCACCACATTGGCAAAGTTGTAGGTGGGCATTCCATCGCTTTTTAGCAAAATTTGGTCGTCCAGCTCGGCATTTTCCACTTCGATATGGCCGTACACCAGGTCGTCAAAGCTGGTTACCCCCGTATCGGGGATTTTTTGCCGGATCACATAGGGTACCCCGGCATCCAGGTTTTTTTGGATTTCTGCCGCCGTAAGGGCGCGGCAATGCCCATCGTAATGGCCCACCTGCCCGGCGGCCTTCTGGCTTTCGTGCAGGGTGGTTAACCGCTCCTCGGTGCACAAGCAATAGTAGGCTTTGCCCTCGGCCACAAGCTGCTCGGCATACTGCTTGAACAGCCCCATCCGCTGGCTTTGGATATACGGGCCAACCGGGCCGCCGATATCGGGGCCTTCGTCCCAGGTAAGGCCGGTGGCGCGCAAGGTGTTGTAGATGATATCGGTAGCACCCTCCACAAAACGGCCTTGGTCGGTATCCTCTATCCGCAAAATAAAGCAGCCACCATCATGGCGGGCCTGCAAATAGGTGTACAGGGCGGTGCGCAGGTTGCCCACGTGCATATACCCGGTGGGCGAAGGTGCAAAACGGGTGCGAACGGTGTTTGACATAAAAGTTGACCCCTTTACATAATAGCATAACAATCTCGTTTAAGTTTAGCCGCACCGGGGCGGTTTGTCAACAAAACCTGCCAGAGATTTATGCCACACCAAAGGCCAACGGCTTGCCGCCGGGTTTTTCCAAGCGCCGGGCCGCCAAATTGGCAAGCTGGCAAGCGGCCACGCAGCCAAGCCGCCAACTCATCACCCCCACCAACCCGGCACTGCCCGGCATTATACATCCCGTTTTGGCTTTAAGCCCCAAAACACCGCGTTCATCACCACCACCACCAGCACGCAGACCGCCATGGCGGCCCAAAAGCCGAGGTTGATGCCCAGCAGCGTGGTGGTGCCAAAAAGCCGCAGCCAAATGTTTGTCCATACCATTGTGTGTTCCCTCCTATTTTTGCGGTGGCGGTGCCACCGTGTTTTTTGTTATGGCCTACAAAAGCTGCCCGTAATGGCGCACGTAGGCCTTTTTGATGCTGGTGGCCAGCACCATGTAGAGCAGGATGCAGGGCAGCAGGTAGGCAAAATAGGCGGCGGGCAGTGCCGCAAAGCCCAGCAGCGCGCCAAGCGGCGTGAAGGGGATGATGGTTAGCACCGCAATGCCCGTGAAGGTGATGAGGGTGACGGGTGCCGAGGCGTGGCTTTGCAAAAACGGCAGCTTGGGGGTGCGAATCATGTGGATGACCAGCGTTTGGCTCCACATGGATTCGACAAACCAACCGGCCTGGAACAGGGCGATGTAGCCCGCCTGCATCTGCGCCAGCTCCGCGCCCGAAAAATGCGCTGCCAAATCGTTAAAAAGCACCCCGTGGGATACAAAGAAGGGGCAGAAGATAAAGTACATGAAGGCGTAGGTTGTCCAGTCGAAGATGGAGCTAGTGGGGCCAATCCACAGCATGAAATGCCCCACCGAGGAGGGGTCCCACTTGCGGGGCAGGGCGAGGAATTCTTCATCGACATTATCCCAGGGGATTGCCGTGCAGGAGAGATCGTAAATTAGGTTGAGGAAAATGAGCTGGATGCTCATCATCGGCAAGAACGGCAGCAGCGCCGAGGCTGCCAGCACCGAGAACATATTGCCGAAGTTGGAGGATGCCGTCATTTTGATGTATTTGATCATGTTGGCGTAGGTTTTGCGCCCCTCGATAATGCCATGCTCCAGCACCATCAAATCTTTTTCCAGCAAAATGATATCGGCCGATTCCTTGGCGACATCCACCGCCGTATCCACCGAGATACCAATATCGGCGGATTTCAGCGCCGCGGCATCGTTGATGCCATCCCCCATAAAGCCGACGGTATGCCCATTTTCGCGCAGGGCGGTAACCACCCGAGCCTTTTGCGCCGGTGTAAGCTTGGCAAAAACAGCGGTGCTTTCCGCCGCTTTGGCAAGCTCTTTGTCGCTCATGGCTTCCAGTTCGGGGCCAAGCAGCATATTGCGCACCTTTAGGCCCACCTGCTTGCAGATGGTGCGGGTCACCTTCTCGTTATCGCCGGTCAGTATTTTGGTGGTTACCCCATGGGCCTTGAGGGCGCGCAGCGCCTCGGCGGTCGATTCCTTGGGTGGGTCCAGGAAGGCAAGGTAGCCCAGCAGCACCATATCGCATTCATCCCCAGCGCCAAACGCCCCCACCGGGGAAGGGCCGCTTTTTTGCGCAACCGCCAACACCCGGAAGCCTTTCTCGTTCAGGGCATCCACCGTTTGCAAAATGCGGGTGCGCAGGGTGTCATCCAGCGGCTGCACCGCCCCATCACACTCGGCAAAGGTGCAGATGGAAAGCATTTCCTCCACCGCGCCCTTTGTCACCATCTGGGTTTTGCCGGCCTTATCCTGCACCACGGTGGTCAGGCGGCGGCGGGTAAAATCAAAGGGAATCTCATCCACCTTGCGGTAATGCTCGGATAAATCGGTCAGCTGCGGGTTGGCGGCTTCCTCCTCCTCGGTTTTGCGGATGATGGCCACATCCATCAGGTTTTTGTACCCGGTTTGGAAAAAGCTGTTGAGGTAGGCGTGGCGCAAAACCCGGGTATCCTCCTCCCCGTTCACGTTCAGGTGGTATTCCAGCACCACCTTATCCTGGGTCAGCGTGCCGGTTTTATCGGTGCAAAGCACATCCATCGCGCCAAAATTTTGAATGGAATTTAGGTTTTTGACGATGGTTTTCTTTTTGCTCATCGAAACCGCGCCCTTGGCCAGGCAGGTGGTTACAATCATGGGCAGCATTTCGGGCGTTAGGCCCACCGCCACCGAGATGCCGAACAAAAATGCCTCCAGCCAATCGCCCTTGGTGATGCCGTTGATGAAAAACACCAGCGGCACCATCACCAGCATAAACCGAATCAGCACCCACGAAACCGCGTTGACCCCCTTGGTGAAGCTGGTTTCCACGGCCTCCCCCGCCACGGCCGAGGCCATGGAGCCAAACAGGGTATGGTCGCCCACGCAGATGACCACCCCCACCGCGCTGCCCGAGATGACGTTGCTGCCCATAAAGGCGATGTTGGTGTAATCCGTCACGCTCTCCTGCGGGGCGTTGATGGCGGGCGTTTTTTCAATCGGCTCGCTCTCGCCGGTCAGGCTTGCCTGGCTGACAAATAAATCCTTGGCATCCACAATGCGCAAATCCGCCGGGATCATATCCCCGGCCGATAGATGCACGATATCGCCCACCACCAGCTCATCGATGGAAATTTCGGCTTTCTCTTGCGCCTTCCGGGTGACGGTGCAGGTGGTGGTAATCATGGCCAGCAGCTTTTCCGCCGCGTCCCCGCTGCGGGATTCCTGCACAAAGCGGAGTGTGCCCGAAATGAACACCATCGTCAGGATGATGACGACCGTCAGGCAGTCAAAATCCGCCGGGGTGCTGCCAAAAAGGGAGAAATAAGGCAAAATCATATCCGTTACGGTGGATACAAACGCAAGGCAAAACAAAATGGCCGTGAACGGGTTGATGAACGCCCCCACCAGCCGCTTTGCCAGGGGCTTCTTTTTTTCATGCGTCACTTTGTTGGTGCCGTATTTGCTGCGGCTCTCGGCGGTGGCTTCCGCGCTGAGGCCCTGTAGGGTGGTGTGCAGGTTTTTAAGCACTTCCTCGGCTGGGTTGGCTGCCGCAAATTGTACGCGGCGGTTTTGTTCATCCCGCAGCACCGCTTTTTCCGCCGCCTGGCGGGCCGCGAGGCGATTTTGCTTCTGATTCATGGGTCTTCCCTCCTTAGATTCTCTGTGGGGGGCAGGCACAAGAGGGGGCGGCCAGAGAGAGCGCCCCCGCCTGTTTTGCTGTGCCGTGCCATGGTCGGCTTCCATCGGGGTCCATCTCCCTCACCTCCCTTTTTTAAGCGTTGTATCGCAAACCGCCCTGCGGCGGCCCCTACGGCGTAGGGTTGCGGCCCCCGCTTTTGGGCCGCGCACCAGGCCATGCAGGCGGCGCGCCGCACCGCCAAAGCAAACGCTTTTGGTGCGCTATGTGCGCCAGGTACACCAGCAACAGCAGCAAAACCACCGCCGTGGCGCACTGCCAGGCCGCCAGTATGGCATACCTGGCATCCGCCAGGGCCAAAAAGGCCGCCAGCGCCGCCGCCGAGCAAATTTGATAAAGCCTGAAAAGGCGCGCCAGCCCTTTGTTTTGCATCCCCTACAGCACCTCCCACCCTGCGCCGATGACGGCGGTATTCTCGGAGATTTTGCGCACAATCCCTTCCAGCGCGGCGTTTTTGGCCTTGCCGTAGGAGATGTAATCCGCAAAAATTTCCACCTTTTCCCCCACAATGTCCCCACTTTCGAGGTTTTGCAGGCAAAGCGTTTTGCAGGTGCTGCCGCTAACCAGCGTGGCGCGCACCTCCATCTCCACCGTTTCTAAGCAGGTGATGGAGATGCGGTAGCGCTTTTCCTCCTCCTCCCGCTCAAAAACCGGGTGCAGGTGGATGGCCAGCGGGCGCAGCAGCAAGTTGGATAGAATTAAAATGGCGGTGGCGGAGGCCGAAAACGCATACTGCCCCGTGCTGGCCAGCACGCCGATGGCCGCCGTGCACCAGAGCGTGGCCGCCGTGTTGATGCCCCGCACGGTGGGGCCATCCTTAAAAATAACGCCGCTGCACAAAAACCCAACCCCCGTAACAATGCTGCTGGCCATGCGGAAAATTTCGCTTGAGCCATACAGCATGGGGAAGAGGGTGAAAAAGCTTGTTCCCATGCAGATGAGCACGTTGATGCGGATGCCCGCCTGGTGCCCCGTCAGCTGCCGTTCCAGCCCGATGGCAAAGCCGAGCAGCAGTGAAACCACAATGCGGCAAAGGTATGCGGTGTAGGCCATGGTTTTCTCCCCCTTTCTGTTTGGTACCTGTACAGTATACGGGGTGCCGCGCAAGCATCCCATGGCCAAACCCTTGCGTTTTCCTTGCGATTCGGCAAGAAACAGGCGGCGAGGCCGAAACGGTCCGCCGTGTTTATGCCATTCTGAACGCCCTATACAGCAAGGGGCAGGAAACGGAAATGCCGGAAGTGTTGACGGCCAAAGCCAATGTTGACCGGCTACTGGGCAGCCAGGAACCGGCAGCGCCGGAAAGGGAAAATGCGCGGTAGCCATTTTTCTGTAGCCGCTACGCAAGGCGCGTTCGACAAGGTGCGGCAGCACCTTGCCTGGGGTTTAGGGGATGCCCACCAACAAGCAAAAATGCCCGGCGTGTACCGCCGGGCATTGCTTGCCGGTTTTGTTGTACCGGGAAACACGGATGGGCTATTTCATTGATTTTTACTGTGTTTCGTGCTATTATCAGGTGGTAAGTTGTAGCTAACTGCCGTGAGGGAGAATTATGGCCGAAATACAATACAACCAAGATTGGTATGGAAAAAACGCAAAAAAACTAGAGCAAAACGATGATTACATCGTGATTGACTACGGTTACCAAGGACATGGAACGATAACAAATTACAATCTTTTTGA
>JAQUSS010000198.1 GCA_028710135.1 Gemmiger sp.
GGCAGCGATATTGCCAACCCCGGCGATGTTGCCACCGTAGGCTCGGATTTGCGCATCGGTAAGGGCGCTACCGTTGGCCCCAAGGCCATGGTTTCCAAAGATGTAAAGGATGGTGAGGAACAATGGTAAACAACAACGCAAACGCCCTGGGCGTCATCTTTGCAAACACCTACGACAACTTGGTTCCTGAGCTGGTAGCTGAGCGTACGATGGCCTCCATCCCCTTTGGCGGGCGGTACCGCATGATTGACTTTGTGCTTTCCAGCATGGCCAACGCGGGCATTGATAACGTATCGGTGATTGTGCGCAAAAACTATCACTCGCTGATGGATCACCTTGGCTCCGGCCGTGAATGGGATTTATCCCGCAAGCGGGGCGGCTTAAACATTGTGCCCCCCTTTGCCGAGCGCAGCGTAAAAATGTACAGTGGCCGTGTGGATGCGGTTGCCAACATTTTAACCTGGCTGAATGGCCGCAAGGAGCGGTACGTGATTCTTTCGGATGCGTTTACCGCCACCAACTTTGATTTTGATGATTTGCTTACCACCCATATCAAATCGGGCGCGGATGTTACCGTGGTGTATAACCGTGCCGAGATTCCTGATGGGGCAAAGAACGACAATTATACCCTGCAAGTGAAGGATGGCCGCGTTACCGAGCTGTTGACCAACGATTACCGCCCGGGTGTACAAAACCTATCCATGAATATCTATGTGATTGAGCGCGAAAGCTTGATTCAGCTTGTGCGGGATGCCGCCATCCGTGGCCTAGTTTACTTTGAGCGGGATATTTTGGCCCGCAACCTTAGCCTGCTGAACGTTCAGGCATACGAGTTTACCGGCTATGTTGCCCGCATTGCGGATATGAAAAGCTATTTTGACGAGAATATGCGGTTGCTGGATAACGCCAACGTGGACGAACTGTTTAACCCCGCCAACCCCATCTACACCAAAATACGTGATGATAACCCCACCCGCTACCTTACTGGCAGCAAAGCCAAAAACTGCCTGGTTGCCGATGGCTGCGTGATTGAGGGCACGGTGGAAAATAGTGTGTTGTTCCGGGGCTGCCAGGTGAAAAAGGGTGCCGTGGTGCGCAACTCGGTTTTGATGCAGGATACGGTAATTGAGGAAAATACCTCGGTAGAGTATGTGGTTACCGATAAAAACGTGCATATCACCGCCGATAAGCAGCTGATTGGCACCGATTCGTTCCCGGTATTTGTGGCCAAAAACCACAGCGTATAATGCTCAAAAGGCTGCCCGCCATTCTCCCCGGTGGTGCAGCTTATTTGAGAGAGCGGGAGAGCATCCCGCTCTTTCTTTTTCCTATACCGTCCCGGCGCTGCCGGGCGTTTGCGATAGCTGCGAAGGAGGCTAACATGAAAATTCTGTATGCTGCCAGCGAGGCTGCACCGTTTGCAAAATCCGGTGGCCTGGCGGATGTTGCGGGGGCACTGCCCAAGGCCCTTGTAAAGGATGGGGTGGATTGCCGGGTGGTAATGCCCCTGTATGGCGATTTGAAACTGAAGGATAAACTGAGCTATGTCACCAATTTTAGTGTGCCGGTGGGCTGGCGCAGCCAATACTGCGGGCTGTTTAAGGCCGTGCAGGATGGGGTGACCTTCTACTTTATTGATAACGAATATTATTTTAAGCGGAGCGGCCTGTACGGCTTTTATGATGATGGCGAGCGGTTTGCCTTTTTCTCTCGCGCTATTTTGGAGATGCTTTTCTACACCGATTTTGAGCCGGATATCATCAACTGTAACGACTGGCAAACCGCCCTTACCCCGGTTTACCTAAACCTGTACTACCGCCACCTGGATAAATACAACCACATTAAAACTGTGTTTACCATCCACAACATTGCCTACCAGGGCAAGTATGGGCTGGATATTTTGGAGGATACCTGCGGCATTGGCGCGCGGGATGCCCATGTGGTGGAGTACGATGGCTGTGCCAACTTTATGAAGGGTGCCATTGAAACCGCCGATAAGGTAACCACCGTAAGCCCCACCTACGCGGCCGAAATTCTTGACCCGTGGTTCAGCCATGGGCTGGATGGGCTGCTGCGCCAAAAGGAATATAAGCTTTGCGGCATTTTGAACGGCATTGATACCGAGGTGTATAACCCCGAAACCGACCCCGATATTGCCAAGCACTATAACGCCGATACCGTGAACGATGGCAAGGCAGCCTGCAAAGCAGCCCTACAGGACGAGATGGGCCTCAATAAAGATGGCAGCCCGGTGATGGCAATGGTTACCCGCCTGGTTGGCCACAAAGGGGTTGACCTTGTGCGCAGCATTGCCGAGGGGCTGCTGCAACAGGGCATTGAGCTGGTGCTCCTTGGCTCGGGCGAGGCCGCGTATGAATCCTTCTTTAACGAGCTGGCAGCCCGCAACCCGGGCAGGGTAGGGGTGTGCATTGGCTTTAACGCCAAGCTGGCCCAGCACATCTATGCGGGTGCCGATATTTTCCTGATGCCCTCCCGCAGCGAGCCGTGCGGCCTGGCCCAGATGGTATCCTGCCGGTATGGCACCATCCCAGTGGTGCGCGAAACGGGCGGTTTGAAGGATTCCATCCACGATTCGGGCGATGGGTTTGGCAATGGCTTTACCTTTGCCAACTATAACGCACACGAGCTGTACGAGGCCTGCTGGCGCGCCAAGGAAGGCTACTGGCAGAAGGAGGGCTGGCCGGTGCTGGTTCGCCGTGCCATGGAATGCGATTTTAGCTGGGGGAACTCGGCAAAAAGCTACGAGGCCCTTTACCAGGAGGTTATCAACCTTTGGTAAACTAGCCGCCTGCCTGCCATAAAAATCTGCCGCGCCCCTGCCAAGACTTTGGCGGTGGGCGCGGCATTTGTTATACCCCGGGAAATGCAAAAATTCGATGAAATTGGTTTCAAAACGCTACCCTTTTGGCGGCCCAGCCCGTATACTATAGGTATAGAGTGTGTTTACCTACCAAAAATGCGGCCGGAGCCGCTAGCTGGTGGGATTTTAGGGGTGTCGAGGGTCGGGTATGAGGATAGCGTTCCATAAAATTTGCCAACGCCCCGGCGGGTGGGGGCGTGTGGGCCGGGGGCTGGCGGCAGGGCTACTGTTGGGGCTGGCCGGGGGGCTGGCAGGCTGCGGCGCGGTGGCGCAATTGCCGGATGACGGCGCAGCCATACCCGCGGGCGCGGGCATGGCCACAACCGCCGCCACGCCGGAAGGCGCCCAAATGGCCATGGGTGGCCAGACAGCCGAGAGCGCCCAAACGGGGGCCGACCTACTTTCCAGCCTGGCAGGGGGCGCGCAAACCACCACAGATACCGGGGCGTATTTGATAGCCCAGATGCTTTGCGATGCCCTTTACCGCGAAGTGTACGCC
>JAQUSS010000058.1 GCA_028710135.1 Gemmiger sp.
GGGGCGTAGTTTGCCATAGTTTTTTTAACGCCCACACGGTCAAATTGTATTTCCACAATGCTATCCCCCGCCACGGGGGTAACGCGCAGCACCTTGCCGCGCCCAAATACCTTATGGTCCACCACATCCCCGGCTGCAAAGCCGGCAGCCTTTTTTTTGGGTGCCGCCGCCTGTAGCCCCGCCAAGGAGGAGGTGCCTGCCCCGGCAGGTTGGGCCGGGGCTTTGCCCCTGGCCGTGTAGCCCGCGCCAAAGCCGCCGGGGGCCGTGCCATAGCCGCCCTGGCGGGGGGGCTGCCCGGCGCTGCGGTTGGCGGCATAGCCGCCGCCAAACCCACCGCCGTAGCCACCGCCCGCAGGCTGGCGGTTATATTCGCCGTTCAAATACCCGCCCGCGCCACCAGACCCGCCCGAATAGCCGCTGCGCCCACCCGGCACCGTGCGGCTGCCGTAATCGCTGCCAAAGCCGCCGCTGTAGGCAAGCTCGGGGCTTTCGGTTTCATCCAGCAGTTCCTCGCCAATCTCCTCCAAAAAGCGGGAGGGTGGGTTGCGGCGGGTCTGGCCAAAAATCATCCGGCTACGGCTTGAGGATAGGTATAGCTCCTTTTTGGCGCGGGTGATCCCCACGTAGCAAAGGCGGCGTTCCTCCTCCATGTCCTCCTCGCTAAAACGGGACATATCACCGGGGAACACCCCTTCCTCCAGCCCCACAATAAACACGTAGGGGAACTCCAGCCCCTTGGCCGAGTGCATGGTCATCATGGTGACGGAATCCACTTCTTGGTCGTAGGAGTCGATATCGGCAATCAGCGCTACTTCCTCCAAAAAGCCCGAAAGGGTGGCATCCTCGCCGTTTTGGTCGGCATAGGTTTTGATGGAGGATACAAGCTGGCCCAAGTTCTCAAGCCTCGTTTGGCCTTCCTCCTGCTGGGCTTTCAGCATGGCTTCGTAGCCGGTTTTGGCAATCACCTCCCCGGCAAATTCATCCAGCGGAAGGCGGGTGGCTTTATCGCACAAATCCCGGTAGAGGTTGTAGAAGCCCCGCAGCGCCCCCGATGCCCGGCCGAGGGCCGGGTATTGATCCACATGGGCCAAAATTTCCAGCATGGGCACCCCCGCCTCGGCGGCCAAATCGGCAATTTTATCCACCGTGGTGGCCCCAATTTTGCGGGCAGGCTCGTTGATGACCCGGCGCAGCCGCAAATCGTCCTGCGGGTTTACGATGATGGCCATGTAGGAGTTGATATCTTTAACCTCCTTGCGGTCAAAGAAGCGCTGGCCGCCCACAATGCGGTAAGGGATGCCCGCGCGGGCAAAATACGTTTCCACCGGGTTGGACTGGGCGTTCATCCGGTAAAGAACCGCATGGTCTTTCAGCGTGGCCCCGGCCTTTAGGTTTGCGCCAATCACCGTGGCAATATGGCTGGCCTCGTCCTGCTCGCTGGCGGCTGTGTAGTGCTGTATTTTTTCGCCGCTGCCGTTCTCCGTCCAAAGGGTTTTGCCCTTGCGGCCATTGTTATTTTCAATTACGCTGTTGGCCGCGTTCAGGATGTTGGAGGTGGAGCGGTAGTTTTGCTCCAGACGTATCACCTTGGCACCCTTGAAATTTTGCTCAAAGCTCAAAATATTTTCAATGGTTGCGCCGCGAAAGCGGTAGATGGATTGGTCGTCATCGCCCACCACGCAAACATTGTTAAAGCCGCCGCCCAGCAGCCGCACCAGCTGAAACTGGGCCACGCTGGTATCCTGGTATTCGTCCACCAGCACATAGCGGAACTTTTGCTGGTAATGCGCCCGCACTTCCTCATCGGTTTTGAGCATATACACGGTGTTGTAAATCAAATCGTCGAAATCCATCGCGCCGGCAGCGCGCAGCTTTTTTTGGTAGGCGGTGTACAGCTTGGAAACCAGCGCCCCCTTGGTATCGGCGGGCACATCGGCGGCAACCGCCTCGGGCGAAAGCATTTTGTCTTTAAAGCCGCTAATTTGCCCAATGGCTGATTTGACCGGCAAAAATTTATCGTCAATCATCAGCTCTTTATAAATGCCCTTCATCACCCGCTGCTGGTCGTCAGAATCGTAGATGGTGAAGCTGCGGGTATAGCCAATCCGCTCGGCATCCCGGCGCAGGATGCGCACACAGGCCGAGTGGAAGGTGGAGGCGTTGACATCTGCGCCCACGGTTTCCCCCAGCATCCCCTTGAGCCGCTCCTTCAGCTCCCCCGCCGCCTTGTTGGTAAAGGTGATGGCAAGAACATTCCAGGGGCGGGCGGGCTGCACACTGAGCATCTGCATCAAATCCCGCGTGGGAGCCTGTGCGCAAAGGATAACGGTGCGCAGCGCGGCCAAATCCTCCTCGGTAACAGGGCGGGGCAGCACGGTGGAGCCGTAGGCCGCGCCAAAGCGGATGATATTGGCAATGCGGTTGACCAACACGGTGGTTTTGCCGCTGCCCGCACCCGCCAAAATCAAAAGGGGGCCGTTGACGGCAAACACCGCCTGCTGCTGCACCGGGTTTAGCTTGGTAAAGCAGGAGGCAATGTAGCGGTCCCGCAGTTGTAAAAATTCGGTTGTGCGTGTATCGAGCATGAAGGGGCCCTTTCTCGCCATAAAGCGCTATGAACATTGATACTTTATTGTACCACAAAACCGCCCTGCTGAAAAGCCGGAAAGCCCAAAAGATTAAAACCCCGGTAACCCCCTGCCCTGCCCAAGGCGGCCCCGCTTGCGATACATGCCTCCGCCCAAGGCGGCCCACTTGGGCCTTGAAAAACCACCCCATTTTTTTTGCGGGGGACGCAAAGCGGCCAGGGTGCCCCTGTAGGCTACCCTGGCCGCTGCTAAAAAACAAATTCATTTACATGGGCCAACCCGGTTTGGTGGCACAATTTGCGCTGCAAAACGGCATAGCCGCAAGCGGTGAAGCCGCCAGCCCCCTACCCATTTGCCAAAGCTGCCCCAAAGGCAAGCGTTTTTTTTACGCTGCAATGACAAAATGATAGATTAAGGCCACCGCAATAATCACCGCGCAAACAATGGCCGTGATGGGGGGTGCCCAACGGATAATCCGCTCGGCCACCACATCGTCGTCGCTCTCGGCCTCATCGTCCGCATAGCGGCCCCGCTGCTTGCGGCTGGCGCGCGGCTTAGGGGCATCCAGTTCATCGGTATCGTCGTCCATATCGTCCGCCGAATCAAACATCTGGGTGCCTTCCTCGTCCTCGTCATCCACATCATCGTACAACATGGCCTTGCGGCTATACTGGCGCACACGCTCCAACTCAGGGTTATTTTCCTCAGCAGGTATCGCGCGGGTCGGCTCGTCCACCGGGGGCGGCGGGGCGTAGCTGCGGGTGGGGGCCGGCGCGGCGGGCGGGGGTGCCGCCACCCCTGCCACGGCGCTGATTTCCCGCTGCTGCTGCTCGGCAGCCTGGCGGGCTTCCTCCAAAATGCTGGTAAGGGCGGCCTTCACAAAGGCACGGTCCCCCCCGCACTCGCTACAGGTTTGGGCATTTTCCTCGTTGGGGTGGAAGGCCCCGCAGGCACAAAACCAGCCTTGGTCGGTATCCTGCGGCACGGCAATCAGCCCGGTGTTGCCGGTGCGGCTTTGCAGCTGCTTGGCAATGGGGCCGGGCAGCATACGCGGGGTTTGCAGGCGCACACGCTTGTAGCCACGCAAATCCACCCCGCGCCCGTTCAAAAATGCACGGTCCTGCTCAATCTCCACGCTGGAAACCGGTGTATCGCTGACATAAACGGCATCGTCGGTGCCAAACAGGCCGCCCGGCGCAACGTTTAAATCCTCGTAGTAAAAATCGTCCTCGCAAAGCACCTGGCCAGCCGGGTCCTTACACTTAAAATGGATGACAAGGCCGGTCATCGGCTCGGTGCCAACATTTTTAAAGGTCAGGCAAACGGCCACCTCCCCGGTGGCATCCCCCTTCAGCAGCTCAACCCGTACAAATTGCACCGGGCTGCCCGCCGTGTAGTAGTTGGCGCGGGACTGTGCCATCAACGAAAAATTTTGATCCATGAAAACTCACCTTACTCCCATTACTGCGGGTCTTGTGCGTCACCTTCCGCCGGTGTTTCCTGCGGTTCCTGCGCAGCCGGGGCTTCCGGCGTTGCGGGTGTGGCTGGCACAACCGTGGCGGGCTTGCCCGCGCCAAGGTCGAAGGGGGGCAGTGTACCGCCCTCCATCAAGGTTTTGAACTCGCTGCCGCTCACCTTTTCGCGCTCCATCAGCACAGCCGCAACCGCGTGGAGCTGGGCCATATGCTCGGTCAAAATGCGGCGGGCTCTCTCGTACCCTTCGTCCACAATATCCCGTATCTCGTTATCAATCTCGGAGGCAATGGTTTCCGAGTAGCCCTTGCCCTGGCCAAAATCGCGGCCAAGGAAGGTTTCGCCGGGGTCGGTGCCATACACCACCGGGCCAAGCCGGTCGGAGAAGCCGTACCGCGTTACCATGGCGCGGGCCGTTTCGGTGGCGCGCTGTAGGTCGTTGGAGGCCCCTGTTGAGATATCATCCAGCACAAGCTGCTCGGCCACACGGCCGCCCAACAGGCTTACAATGCTTTCGGTCATGGCGGTTCGCGTCATATAGCTGGGTTCCTTCTCGGGCAGGTACATGGTGTAGCCACCTGCCATGCCGCGGGGAATAATGCTGATTTGATGCACCGGGTCATGCGTTTTGCAGCAAAAGCCGGTGATGGCGTGGCCCGCTTCGTGGTAAGCGGTCAGGCGTTTTTCTTTATCGGTAACAACCCGGCTCTTTTTCTCGGGGCCGGCCACCACCTTGATGGAGGCTTCCTCAATTTCAGGCTGGGTAATGGCCTTTTTCCCCTTGCGGGCCGCCAACAGGGCAGCCTCGTTCACAAGGTTTTCAAGGTCTGCGCCCGAGAACCCGGCGGTGGACTGTGCCACCGTGCGCAGGCTTACATCGGGGCCAAGGGGCTTGTTTTTGGTGTGAACCCGCAAAATTTCTTCGCGGCCCTTAATATCCGGCAAACCAACATACACCTGGCGGTCAAAACGGCCCGGGCGCAGTAGTGCTTTATCCAAAATATCGGCACGGTTGGTGGCCGCCATAACAATCACGCCATCGTTGGCACCAAAGCCGTCCATCTCCACCAAAAGCTGGTTCAGGGTTTGCTCGCGCTCGTCATGCCCACCGCCAAGGCCTGCGCCACGCTGGCGGCCCACGGCATCAATCTCATCAATAAAGATGATGCTGGGCATACTTTTTTTGGCTTTTTCAAACAGATCGCGAACGCGGGATGCACCCACGCCAACGTACATCTCCACAAAATCGGAGCCGGAAATGGCATAGAAGGGCACCCCGGCCTCCCCCGCGCAGGCGCGGGCAAGCAGGGTTTTGCCGGTACCCGGAGGGCCCACCAGCAGTACGCCGTGGGGGATGCGGGCACCCAAGGTGTTAAATTTGTTGGGGGACTTCAAGAAGTCTACCACCTCTTGCAGCTCGGCCTTTTCTTCATCGGCACCCGCTACATCGGCAAAGGTTGCCTTGCGCTGGCTCTCCTGTTGGTCCTTCACCTTGGCACGGCCCACATTCATGATGCCGCCGCCCCCTGCCCCGTTGCGGAACATGGAAACGAACAAGAACGCCAGGCTGCCCAGCATGGCAATATAGAAAAACACTTCAAACCAAGGGATGCTGGTTTTGGGGGCTTCCATATCGCGCAGCATGGTTGCATCGGGGTGGGCGGTGTTGTATTCGTCAATATAGGGCTGCACTTCCTCCAGGAAAAGGGCGGTGTAGGGCAGCTTATAGCTTACCAGCACGGTGCCGCCGTTTTTGGGGGCATAGGCGTTGGCATCGGCACCCGAAAGCTCGGCCAAAAGGCCCGAGGTTTCGGTGTCCTGTGCGTTTTCGGGCAGGGGCTTTGTCCCCTCCACCAGGCTAAGCTGAATAACCCCGGTATTTAAATCAAGGTCGTAGGCGGTAACCTGGTTATTGGCAAAATAATCCATCACCTCAGAATAGGCCATGGTGCTGCGGCTTGTACCTGTCATGCTGGAATACACGGTGACCATCACCAGCGTAAGCACCAGAATGGCGGCGACCAAAAAGCCGTTGATACGTGGTTTGTGCTGCAAAAAATCAACTCCCAGTCCGTACCCTTTCGGGCCAATTTATTTGGAATACACTTCCGGTTTTAGTACGCCCACATAGGGCAGGTTGCGGTAGTTTTCGTTATAATCAAGGCCATAGCCCACCACGAACTCATCGGGTACCTCAAAACCGGTATAATCCGGCTCAATATCCGCCTTGCGGCGGCTGGGCTTGCTTAAAATAGAACAGATGCGCACACTGTTGGGGTTGCGCATTTCCAGCATGGGTACTAAGTGCGATAGGGTGATGCCGGTATCCAAAATATCCTCCACAATCAGCACATCTTTGCCGGTTAAATCGGCATCCAGGTCCTTCACAATTTTAACAAGGCCGGTAGAGTTTGTGTTGGCCCCGCCGTAGCTGGAAACTACCATAAAATCAATGGCACAGGGGATGGTTACGGCCCGCATCAAATCGGCCATAAAAACCACTGCCCCTTTTAAAATGGAAACCAGCAGCAGGTTGTGCCCGGCATAGTCCCGGCTGATTGCCGCGCCCAGCTCGTTCACCTTTTCTTGCAAGGCTTCCCGGCTGACAAGCTGATGGTCAATATCCTGGTGAATGTCGTACATGATAACGTCAACTCTCCTTAACTTGGTACTTCCTCGAACTGTATCACCAGCCCCCGCCGGGTCTGTGCATCGGGGGCGTAGCCCTCGGCAAAGCCGTAGCCCCACAGCCACAACACCTCACTCTGGCGTGCCAACAGGGGCAGCAGCCCCCGCCTTGCCGGGGGTACGCCATCCTCGTTCAGCAATTTTTTGAGGGTTTTGGTTAGGCTGCGGCCTGCCGGGCGGAAAAAATCCCCCGCCTGCCGGGTGCGCAGTAATACATTCGATTGTATTTTAGCATAATCTGCACAACAGTTTAAGTCTTTTTTGAAAATTGTTGCATTTTTTAGAAATTCTTCATACTTTTCGAGCCTGGCCTCGATGGTAAAGCCCCCCGGCAGCCGGTAAATACCCGGTGCAAAGGGTTGCGGCGGCGCGGGCGGCGGCGGGGTGCCGGGTGCGGTAACACAAAAAAGCAACCCGTTTTTGGCCCGGTAGCAAACCGTATCGGTAAGTTGCAGCGCCCCCTCCCCCCGCAAAACCACAAAACGGAGAAGGTCTACATATTTTTCCTCGGCATCCCGCACGGCGGAAATTAGGCTGTGCAGCGCGGTGTTTAGCACCGGGCCTTCGGCCGAGCGCAGGGTGGCAAGGTCGTACCCCTCGCCCTCCCGCGCGGCCTGTAGCAGCACGGCGGCCTCCCGGGTAAACCAGCCATCCAAAACCTGCATCTGGGCGCAAAAGCGCCCCATTGCCTGCTCGGCGGCCGGGTTTACGCTTTGTAGGGCCGGTATGGCCTCCTGGCGCAGCCGGTTGCGGGCATAGATGGCTTGGGCGTTGGTTTCGTCCTGCACATAGCTTTGCCCAAGCGCGGCGCAGTATCCCTCGGTTTGGGCGCGGGTCAGGCAAAGGCAGGGGCGGGCATAAGGGCCGCGCCGCACCGGGATGCCCGCCATCCCGTGCAGGCCGGTGCCGCGGGCCAGCCGCAGCAGCAGTGTTTCGGCTTGGTCCGATAGGGTGTGGGCCGTGGCGATGGTGGCTTCCTCCCGCTGGGCCAGGGCATCAAACCAGGCATAGCGCAGCTTTCTGGCCCAATCCTCGCTGGGGGCGGCGGGGATGGCAACGCCCGCCTGCCGGGCATCGTACAAAAACAGCTCCACCCCGTTTTGTGCGCAAAAATCGGCCACAAACGCGGCATCGGCATCGGCGGTAGCCCCCCGGATGCCATGGTTTACATGGGTAGCCAACACCTCAATTTGCAGCGCACAGCGCTGGCGGAGCAAAAACGATAAAAGGGCCACCGAGTCCGCCCCACCGGAGCAGGCTGCAATGACCCGATCACCGGGCTTAAAAAGCCCCTGCCGGCGGCAAAACGCCAGCAGCGTTTGTTCGGTTTCCGCCAGCGCAGGGCTGGCGGCCTTATCCGTTATAATCGCCATGGCTATAATCCAAGTTCATAAAGCGGGTATGTGCGCCATCCCAGCCAAGCTGCACGGTGCTTGTTTCGCCGTGGCGGTTTTTGGCAATGATGCACTCGGCCACATTTTCGTCCGCCTGCTGCCCTTCCTCGTTCTGGTTGTTGTAGTAGGCCGCGCGGTACAAAAACATAACCACATCGGCATCCTGTTCGATAGACCCCGAATCGCGCAGGTCAGAAAGCTGGGGGCGATGGTCGGCCCGGCCGCTGGTTTTTTCAGCCGCACGGGAAAGCTGCGAGAGCGCAATGACCGGAACATTCAGCTCCTTGGCCATAATTTTCAGGTTTCGGGTAATATCGCTGATTTCCTGCACACGGCTCTCGGTGCGCTTGCCCGATTGCATCAGTTGCAAATAATCGATAACCACCAGGCCAATCGGCTCCTTTTTGGAATCCTGGTTAATCTGGCGAATTTTGGCCTTCATCTCGGAAACCGAAATGCCCGAGGTATCATCCATATAGATGGGTGCCTTGTACAGCAGGCTGCTGGCGCTGGCAAGGTCGTTCCAATCGGAATCGTTCATATTGCCGGTGCGGAAGGTTTGGCTATCAATGCCCGCCGTGCTGGACAAAATACGGTCGGTAAGCTGTTCGCAGGTCATTTCCAAGCTGAACACAATGGTGGGCACGTTTTGCATACGGGCCACGTTGGTGGCAATATTCAGCGCAAAGCTGGTTTTGCCCATGCCGGGGCGGGCCGCAAGAATCAGCAAATCGCTCCGGCCCAGGCCGGTTAGCAGGGTATCCAGGTAGGTAAACCCGGTGGGGATGCCCGCAAACTTGCTGCGGTCGGCCCCGCTCAACTTTTGCAGGGTATCGATAACATCCAGGATAGATTCCTGCAAGGTGCGCACGCTGGATTGTTTGCGCCCACTGCGGATATCGTAAATTTGCTGCTCGGCACTTTCCAGCAGTAGGTCGGCATCCGGCTCCTCGGTGCTTTGCTCCAAAATTTTGCGGGCCGCTTCAATCACACAGCGGGACTGGTATTTTTCCCGCACAATTTTGATGTAGGAATCCACATTGCTGATGGCGGGCACGGTTTCGGCCACCCGGGCAATATAAATTTTAGCGTCATCGGCCCCCTGGAAGGCATCAGAGGATGCCAGGGCATCCACCAGGGTTACAATGTCCACCGCCTCGTTCTCGCTGAAAAGGCGGGCCATCTGCTCAAAAACGGCGCGGTTTTGCAGGGAGTAGAACATCTCTGCTTCGAGGTCCGTAATCAGGCGGGTAAGCACCCCGTCATCCATCAGCGCCGCGCCCAGCACGCTCTGCTCGGCCTGCATATTGTAGGGCATCTGGATGCCCAGCCCCGATAAACTCAGCTCGTTATTTTTCCGGTAGGTTTTTTCTTGTGGCATTTGGCATCACCTCCGCCTTTTTATCTCTTTTTATCTCTTTTTGATTGCTTGATAATCGCCCTGCCAAGGCTGCAAACCCCCGCTTAAGGGCGGGTTTTGCCTAGCTGTGGCAGATTGCCACGCCACTTACAGCGGCAGTTCCTCCACCTTTACGGTGAAGGCCGCCGTAACCCCGGCGTACAGCCGGACGGATGCCTCGTAGCTGCCAAATTCCTTGATGGTACCCGGCATTTCCACCTTTTTCTTATCCACCTCGGTACCAACCAGTTTGGTCAGTGCCTCGGCAACATCCTTGCTGGTAACCTTGCCGTACAGCTTGCCGGAGGCCCCGCCCTTTACCGGCATGGCCACCGTTTTGCCCTTGATTTTGGCGGCCAGCTCCTCGGCGGCGGCGCGGGTTTCGGCCTCGTGGTGGGCCTTGGCCTCGGTTTTGGTGCGGGCCACGTTAAGCGCGGTGGCATCCGCCTCGGCGGCAAGGCCACGGGGGAACAGATAGTTGCGGGCGTACCCGTCCGATACCTCGTGGATTTCATCCTTCTTGCCAATGGTTTTTACATCCTGCTTTAAAATAACCTTCATAATCGTTTACCTCCCCTGTAATAGTGCGTGGTTGTTGTTTTTGGTGTTTTGGCTGTTTTGCTCGGCCCGGTAGCGGTCAATTTCCTCCCGTATGCGGGCTTCGGCCGTTTCCTTGGTGCAATCGGGCAGCTGTGCCCCGGCCATGGTCAGGTGGCCCCCGCCGCCCATCGGTTCCAAAATCACCTGGACGTTGAGTGCTCCCATGCTGCGGGCCGAAATATTGATACCGCCGCCCTTGGCAACGGCAACAAAGCTGGCATCCACCCCGTTGATGGTCAATAGGTCGTTGGCGGCCATGGGCAGCACGGCGTTCATCCCCATGCCGGGGTCATCCGCAATGGCAATGGCGCAACCCTTGTAAATGTAAGCGCCCTCCACAATTTGGGCGCGGGCCTCGTACTCCTCCTTGGAGGTGTTGAACAGCAGCTTGGTGCCCGCCGTTTGCGCGCCCCGGCTTCGCAGCCAGGCGGCGGCCTCAAAGGTGCGCACCCCCACATGGAGGGCAAAGCTGCGGGTATCCAGCATAATGCCGGCCAGCAGGGCTTGCGCCTCCAGCGGGGTAATGTTCCCCTCGGTGGGCATAAATTGCAGCAGCTCGCACACCAACTCGCTGGCGCTGGAGGCGTAGGGCTCGTGGTAAAGTAGCATCGGGTTATCGATGTGCCCCACGGCCATCCGGTGGTGGTCAATCACCACCACACGCTTGCATTTTTCGTAAATTTCGCTGGATTCCAGCAGCCGCTTTTGGTAGGTATCCACCACCACCAGCAGGGTTTGCGGGGTAATTACCGGCAGGGTTTCCTCCGGCTCGATGAAATTATGTGCCTCCCCCGCCTCGATAAAGCTATCCAATAGGGGGGTTGCCAGGGTGGCCTTCTGCCGCACCGTGATAACGGCCGGTACCCCGCACATTTTGCAGATGCGCAGCACCCCAATGGCCGAGCCGATGGCATCCAAATCACTCAGGCGGTGGCCCATAATCAGCACGCTATCGCTGCTTTTTATCGCATCGGCCAAGGCCCCCGCAATAATGCGGCTGCGCACATGGCTCCGCTTTTCTACCCCGTGGGATACCCCGCCGTAAAATTCAAAGCCATCGGCGGTTTTCACAGCGGCTTGGTCGCCCCCGCGGCCCAGGGCAATATCAATGCTTTCCCGCGCCATTTCCTGGCATTCCCGCAGGGTTTTGCCACCATGGCCCACCCCGATGGAAAGGGTGACCGCCCCACCCGGGTGGAGCGAACGCACCTGGTCTAAAATGGTGAAGCGCTCCTTGCGCATACGGGCAATATCCCGCTCCTCCACCACCGCAATATAGCGGTTGTTGGCAACCCTGCGCAAAAAGCCGCCGTTGGTTTTGGCAATATATTCCTCCAGCAGGCTGTTGATGGATTCCAGCTCGTGCGCCTGCTCCGAGTCTTTCATATCGGTAAAAAGTTCATCGTAGCTATCCAGCACAATAATCAGGCAGGCCGGGCGGCTGGCGGTGTACTCGTCCAGCGTATCTTTATAAAAGGTGTCATCCACCAGGTAAACAACGCTGGCCCCATTTTCGGCCTGGGCGGGGCTGGCATAGGCGGTGTACCGCCCCCCTGCCACCGTGATATCCTGCCCATGCGGGCGGGCGCAGATGGCAATATCCAGCCCGCGCAGCACGCTATGCACCGGGGCAAGGGCAATTTCCTTGCCCCCCAAAATATCCTCCAAAAAGGCTTTGTTGTACCACAGCAGGGTATCCCCCGCCACCAGAAACGCCGGGTTGGGCAGCCCTGCCAACGTAAACTGAACATGGCTGCCCTCAAACACATCCCCACAGAGCTGGCCGCGCACAAATTTGCGGAACCGAACGCGGTATACCAGCAGCACCACCGCTGCTGCCGCCACCAAAAGCGCGGCGGGCAACAGCGAATGTGGGTCTGCCAGGGCAGCCGGCAGAGCCAGCGCCAGGCAGGCCAGTGCCAGCAATATCACAGCGGCAGCGCTGCCAAAGGTGCGGTGTTTGCGTTTCATAGGCTTTACACTCCCCGGCCAGGCGGCCTTGTGGTTTACACTTCCATCAGGATGGGCAAAATCATCGGGCTGCGCTTGGTTTTGCGGTAGATATAGCTGGAAAGTGCCTCCCGTACCCGCGTTTTCACGCTGTTCCAATCGTGCGCATTGTCGGCAAGGCTGCGGTCAAGCGCCATCTCCACCTGGGCGCGGGCGCCGTCCATCAGCTACTCACTCTCCCGCACGTACACAAACCCGCGGGATACCAGCTCGGGCCCTGCCAGCACCTGGCCGGTTTGGCCATCCACGGTGGCCGTAATGATGATGATGCCATCCTCCGATAGATGGTGACGGTCGCGCAGAACAACGTTGCCCACATCGCCCACGCCCAGCCCGTCCACCAGTACGGCACCGGCCTGCACGGTATTTTCCAGCGCCAGGCCATCGCGCGATAGGCGGATGTTCTGCCCATTCTCACCGATATAGATGTTTTTTGGGGGGATATAGCCCAGGTTGGCGGCGGTTTCGGCGTGGCGCTTAAGCTGTTTGAACTCGCCGTGCACCGGCAGGAAATACTGGGGGTGTACCAGGGTCAAAATCAGCTTTTCTTCCTCCTGGCAGGCGTGGCCGGAAACATGGGTATCGTACATATTTTCGTAGATCACCTCAGCCCCCAGCGCCAGCAGGCCGTTCACCACCTTGGTTACGGTTTTTTCGTTGCCGGGGATGGGCCGTGCGCTGATGATGATAAAATCTCCCGGGCCAACCTTGACATTGCGGTGGCTGGCCTGCGCCATCCGCGAAAGGGCGGATAGCGGCTCGCCCTGGCTGCCGGTGGTGATGAGCACCACCTTCTCGGGCGGATATTTGTTGATTTGGTCAATATCAATCAGCACATTATCGGGCATATGCAGGTAGCCAAGTTCCCGCGCCATCTCGGTGTTGGAAACCATGCTCCGCCCCGATACCGCCACCTTGCGGCCATACTCGATGGCAAGATCAAAAATTTGCTGGATGCGGTAGATGTTGGAGGCAAAGGTTGCCACCAAAATCCGCTGGTTGCGGGCGCGGGCAAACAGGCTGCGCACCCCAGCGGCCACCGTCTGCTCGGTGGCGGTAAAGCCGGGGCGCTCGGCGTTGGTAGAATCCGACAGAAGGGCCAGTACCCCCCGGCGGCCATACTCGGCAAAGGTGGAAAGATCGGTTACCGCATCGCCCGAGAGGGGGGTGTAATCGATTTTAAAGTCGCCGGTATGAATCACGATGCCCGCGGGGCATTCAATGGCAAACGAGAGCGAATCCGGGATAGAGTGGTTTACATGGATTGGCTCGATGGTAAAGCAGCCCTGCCGCACCTTTTGGCGGGGGCGAATTTCAATAAATTTGGTGCTGTTGGCAAGGCCATGCTCCTCAAGCTTTTTCTTGATAAGGCCAATGGTAAGCCGGGCGGCATAGATGGGCAGGTTGCCAAACTGTTTGAGCAGGTACGGCAGGCTGCCGATATGATCCTCGTGCCCGTGGGTGATAAAAACGCCCTTGATACGGTCTTTATTTTCAAGCACATAGGTGAAATCGGGGATGACCAAATCTACGCCGAACATCTCGGAATCGGGGAAAACAACGCCGCAATCCACCAAAATCATATCGCCCTGGCACTCGTACACGGTGATGTTTTTGCCAACCTCCCCAAGGCCGCCCAAGGGGCAGATGTGCATGGGGATGGCCGGGTTGGAAGCATCAAACCGGGCCTTGCCACGGCGCTGCTGGCCCTGCCGGTTTTGCGGGGCCTGCTGGGTATTGTTGTTTTGATTATTTTGGTTGTTGGTGTTGGCGGGTGTGCGCGGGCTTTGGGGTGCCACCTGGCCCTGCGGGGCCGCGGGGGCTGTGCCCTGCCGCTTTTGCGGGGCGCGGGGCTGCGCCTGGGTGTTGCCCGCATTTTGGTTTTGATTTTGGGCATTTTGCACGTTTTGGTTCGGCGTGCGGGGGCGGCGGGGCGGGTTTGCCGGGCGGCGGGCAGGCTGGGCCTGCCGGGGTGCCGGCGGCGGGGTAATTTGGCCCTCCAGCGTAGCGGGGGCCGGGGCGGGGCGGGGCGCGTTTTGCGGGCGGTTTTGCCCGCCGCGCCGCCGCTGGCCCTGATTCTGATTCTGGCGGGGCTGGGGCCGGGGCTGGCGGGGTGCCGCCTGTTTTTCGGCAGGGGTTGCAGCGGGTTGGGCTGCTTTGGCCGGTTGGGCCGTTTGGCCGCCGAGGGTGGGCTGTGTTTTTTTCTCAATAAAATCTTCCATTAAATCCTCCACAATTGGTGCGCAAAGCTGGCATACACATCGCGGTATATGCCGGGCCTTACAGCGAATTTGCCTTGTATGTATTTTGCATAGCGGCTTTTTTACCGCCTTTGTTCCGTAATTTTGGGTGGTGGGCGCGAAAAACCCGTTTGTGAGCAGCAGAGCAAACCGACAATAAGAAAGCTGCTGCCTTAAACGCGGCCAGGCCCGGAGCGACAAAACACGACATTGCAATTAAATGTATTATAAAGCCGATACGAAGTCTTGTCAAATCGAATGTCTAGTGCCAAGGTAGTATTTTCGGCCTTTGGCAGAAGTATCGCCAAAAAAACAAGCCCCCAAGCAGGCGATATTTTGCCGCTACGGTTGCCCGCCGCG
The DNA here is from genome assembly GCA_028710135.1 of Gemmiger sp. Taxonomy (GTDB): domain Bacteria; phylum Bacillota; class Clostridia; order Oscillospirales; family Ruminococcaceae; genus Gemmiger. The sequence goes on from JAQUSS010000058.1 coordinate 14,753, forward strand.
CCAAAACCGCGTATAATAGAAACATTCTAAACTAGGAGTGCAAGATGAAGCATATTGAAATTTATACCGACGGCGCCTGTAGCGGCAACCCCGGCCCCGGCGGTTGGGGGGCGGTGCTACGCTTCCGCACCGGGGAAAAGGTTTTTGAAAAAGAATTATCGGGCGGGGAGGCCGGCACCACCAACAACCGGATGGAGCTTTCGGCCCTGCTGTACGCGCTGCGCCAGCTGAAGGAACCCTGCGATATTGATTTGTACAGCGATAGCCAGTATGTGATTAATGGGCTGGAAAAGGGCTGGGCCAAGGGTTGGCGGGCCAGGGGCTGGAAAAAGGCCGATAAATCCCCCGCTTTGAACGCCGACATTTGGGCCGAGCTGCTGGGTGAAAGCGAAAAGCACACCATCCATTTCCACTGGTTGAAGGGCCATGCCGGCCACCCCGAAAACGAGCGGTGTGACCGCCTTGCGGTGGAGCAAAGCAAAAAATACGGCGGCAGGCAGGCCTAAGCCCAATTTCAAAACAATTTTAAGACAGGAGTATCGTGAAAATGGTCGATTATGATTATACAAGCGACTTTAACACCTTTGAATCCCAGGATAAGGTGCTGGTTGGTTTAAGTGGCGGGGTAGATTCCAGCGTTACCGTTCGCATTTTGCAGGAGCAGGGCTTTTATGTGGCGGGGGCGGTCATCCGCTTTTCGCCCGCGCACGATGCCGCCGTGGCCGCCGCACGGGCTGCCGCATCTGTTTTGAGCATCCCGCTTTACGTTTTGGATGCCAGCGCCTTGTTTGAGGAGGCGGTAATCACCCCCTTCTGCGATAGCTACTGTGCGGGGCGCACCCCCAACCCCTGCATCCTGTGCAACCCGGCGGTTA
>JAQUSS010000199.1 GCA_028710135.1 Gemmiger sp.
ACGCAAGGTACACCCCGCAAACCACCATGCAGGCGGCCACCAGCCGCCCTACCCCGCCGCCCGGCATTGCCGCAAGCACCCCAAGCCCCGCGCCGCCCCCCAGCCCTGCCAGCAGCAGTGGGCGCAGCGCCCACCGCCACCAGTGGGCGTGGGTGCCGGTGCAGCGGAGCATACGGGCCGTGTTTAACGTGCAGGTAAGCAGGTTGGAGGCCACCATCACACACAAAAAGCCCTGCATCCCAAACCGGGGCAGCAGCGCCAGTATCCCGGCAATCCGCACGGCGGAATCCACCACCGAATAGCGGAAGGTTGCCCACTGCTCCCCCAGGCCCTTCAACACCCCATCCACCATGCTCTCGGTGTACATAAAGGGGGCCGCCACCCCCAGCACCTGCACATATAGCCCTACCCGGCTATCGCCATACAGCAGGGTGGCGGCCTGCTTGCCAAACAGCAAAAACAGCACCCCCGCTAGGGCCGAAAACAGCCCGGTCGCCGTCATAACGGTATCAATCAGCCGGGCGGTGCCGGCGGTATCTTTACAGGTGTGGGCGCGGGTAATTTCGGGCATCAGTAACCCCGAAAGTGCCGCCAATACCGTAAACGGGAAAAACAGCAGCGGAATGGCCATCCCCTTTAGCGCCCCATATTGGGACATTGCCTCGGTGCGCTGGCCGGTGTAGATGGCCAAACAAAGGGGAATCAGGCTGCTCTCTGCCGCTTGCAGGGCGCTGGCCAGCATACGGCTTCCCTCCACCGGCAGCAGCACGCCCCACAGCTCCCGCCGGGTATAGGGGCGCGGGGTGCCGGGTGGGGCCAAAAACGCCTTTTCCCGCCCGGCATAGCCCAGCATAATCAAGCAGGATACCACCTCGCTGATGGTGTTGCCCGCCAGCACCGCCGCGCAGGCATACCCGGCCCCCCAGTGCTGCACCCGGCCCAAAATTAGGCCCGCCACCACCATCCGCACCATCTGCTCCACAAGCTGGGCCGTCACATTGGGCTGCACCCGCCGTTTTGCCAAAAAGCAGCCGCGCAGCGCCCCCGATACCGCCATAAAGGGCAGGCTGGGGGCCAGCACCCGCAAGCTAAACTCTGCCCGCACATCATGCAGCAAAAACCGGGCGGCCGGGCCCGCCAGCAGGCTTTGGCCCAGCATGGCCGCCGTGCCCAACAGCGCCGCCACCGTAACAATGCCCCGCGCCGTGCGCCCCAACGCCTGGCCGCGCGCCAAATTGCGGGCCGCCAACTGGGTGGATGCCACCTGGATGCCCGAGGTTGCCACCGCCACAAACACCATGTACAGCGAGAGAATCAGTTGGTATAGCCCCATCCCCTCGCTGCCGATGGCCCCGGCAATGTACACCCGGAACACCATGCCCAGCGCCCGCAGCACAAAGCCGGTGGCGGTAAGCAGCACTGCATTTTTCAGATAGGTTTTCCCTCGCATTGGCCCCTCCCCCGCTCGCTGCGCCCTATGGCGAACGCCGCAAATCCCTATGCTACCCATTGTATGCAGGGCGGCTGCAAAAAATAGCTTTCCCCTCCCTACCGCCTAAGCCCGCCCGCCACTTGCAATCGCACCGGTTATGGGGTAAAATACTGGTTAGAATATAGTGGCAACCTGCCCATACAAAAGGAGTTATAAAAATGAGTGAAGCGTGCAACCACGATTGCAGCAGTTGCAGTGAAAACTGCGAGAGCCGCGCCCCCCAGCATGAGCCCCCCCACGCCAAAAGCCACATTAAAAAGGTGATTGGTGTGGTATCCGGCAAGGGCGGGGTTGGCAAAAGCATGACCAGCGCCATGCTCGCTGTATCCATGCGCCGCCTGGGCTACCGGGTGGGTGTGCTGGATGCCGATATTACCGGCCCCTCCATCCCCAAGCTGTTTGGGGTGCATGGCCCCGCCGCCGGGGACGAAGATGGCATTCTGCCGGTAAAAAGCCACACCGACATTGATATTATGAGCATCAACCTGCTGCTGGAGGATGAGGAAGCCCCCGTTGTTTGGCGCGGCCCGGTGATTGCCGGGGCCGTCAAGCAGTTTTGGCAGGAGGTTATCTGGCAGGAGGTCGATTTCCTTTTTGTTGATATGCCCCCGGGCACCGGCGATGTGCCCTTAACGGTTTTCCAAACCCTGCCGGTAGATGGCATTGTGATTGTTTCCACCCCGCAGGAGCTGGTGGGGATGATTGTGGGCAAGGCCGTGCAGATGGCCAAAATGATGAATGTACCCATTTTGGGCATTGTTGAAAATATGAGCTATGCCCTGTGCCCCGATTGCGGCAAGCACATTGCCGTTTTTGGCGAGAGCCATGTAGAGGAAACCGGGGCCAAATACGGCCTGCCCGTGCTGGCAAAAATGCCCATTGACCCCGAGCTTGCCCAGGAAGCCGATGCCGGCATGATTGAAACCTTTGCGGGCGATTATTTAAACGATGCCGCCAAGGCGGTGGCCGCGCTGTTGCCCAAAGCTTGATGGCAGCGCCCGGCTTCGCTGCCACATGGCCACGCCGGGCCCCATTCCCAGAACAATTTTCAGAATAATCTTAAGTTATAACCAGCATTTCTTAATTTGCAGTTGTTTCTGCGCTTAATTTCCTAAGAAAATTTTGTTCTGCTGTTGCAAAACCATCTTTGCCATGGTATATTGTTAGCAAGAACAAAGGCGTTCCCTGCGGGTATTTTGATACCTGCGGGGGAACGCCTTTTTTGTTATGCTAACCATTGGGAAGGAGCCGCCAGGATGGAAAATTTTACGGATAGCAAGCAGGCACTTGGCCTTTATGATGCGCGCTTTGAACACGATAACTGTGGCATTGGCGCCGTGGTGGATATCAAGGGCCGCAAAACCCACCAAACCATCGATGATGCCTTGCAGATTGTAGAGCATTTGGAACACCGCGCCGGGAAGGATGCTGAGGGCAAAACCGGCGACGGCGTGGGGATTCTGCTGCAAATTGGGCACGATTTTTTCAAAAAAGCTGCCGCCACGCTTGGCATCGCCCTGGGGGAGGAGCGCGAATACGGCATTGGTATGTTCTTTTTCCCACAGGAGGAATTGCAGCGCAACCAGGCCAAAAAGCTGTTTGAGATCATTTGCAAAAAAGAGGGGCTAAACTTTTTGGGGTGGCGGGCGGTTCCCACCCGGCCCGAGGTTTTGGGCACCAAGGCACAGGGGTGTATGCCCAGCATCTGGCAGGGCTTTATTGAAAAGCCGGCCCGGATGGCGGCCGGGGTGGCGTTTGACCGCCGGCTGTATGTGGTGCGCCGCGTGTTTGAGCAAAGCTGCCTGAACACCTATGTTTGCAGCCTTTCCAGCCGCACCA
>JAQUSS010000200.1 GCA_028710135.1 Gemmiger sp.
ACCTTGAAAATATGGAGGAACGGATGGCCAGCTTTCTGGAGGAAGCCGGCCAGCAGGGCCTGATGGCCGCCGCCGAGAATGCCGCCAACCCCGATGGCATGGACGAGGACGAGGCCCTGACCGAGCACGAGGATTTTGTGCCCGGCGGCAGCCCCACCTTCCCCTTTGGCCCGGGTGGGGAGCAAGCCGAGCCGCCGCGCGGCAAGCGCCGCACCCAAAAGCGCAAGTTTTTGGACAATTACTGCGAAAACCTGACCAAAAAGGCCGCCGAGGGCAAAATTGACCATATTGTAGGGCGCGACCGCGAGGTTTACCGCACCATCCAAATCCTTTGCCGCCGCCAAAAAAATAACCCCTGCCTGATTGGTGAGGCCGGTGTTGGCAAAACCGCCATTGCCGAGGGGATTGCCCAGCGCATTGCCGAGGGCAAGGTGCCGGCACGGCTACAGGATAAAGAAATTTTCCTGCTGGATTTAACGGCCCTGGTGGCGGGCACCCAGTTCCGCGGCCAGTTTGAGCAGCGGGTCAAGGGCTTGCTGGGCGAAATCCGCGCAGCGGGCAACATCATTTTGTTTATCGATGAAATCCACAACATTGTGGGCGCGGGCGATTCGGACGGTGCCATGAACGCCGCCAACATCATGAAGCCCGCCCTCTCCCGCGGGGAGATGCAGGTGATTGGCGCCACCACCTTCAGCGAATACCGCAAGTATATTGAAAAAGACCAGGCGCTGGAGCGCCGCTTCCAGCCCGTTAAGGTGGAGGAACCAAGCCTGGCCGATACCATTGAGGTATTGCGCGGCGTTAAAATTTATTACGAGAAGCACCACTGCGTCCGCGTGCCGGATGCGATTGTTACCAGCGTCGTGCAGCTTTCCGAGCGGTATATTACCGACCGTTTCCTGCCCGATAAAGCCATTGACCTGCTGGACGAGGCCAGCGCCTGCTGCAACCTGCGCCACCCCGAAATTACCGAGCTGATTAACCTGCAGCGCCGCATTGCCGCGCTGGAGGAGCAGGAGCAGCAGCTTGAAAACCCCGGCGAAAACCCCGATAAAGCCCCGGGTGCCGATACCGCCATCGACTATGAGGAGCTGGCCAAGGTGAAAACCGAGCTTGCTCGCCAGCGCGCGCTGCTGCCTGCGCTGGAGCTGCGCACCGCCGATATCGCCGTGACGATGGAGGATGTTGCCAAGGTTATTGAGCTGTGGACCGGCATCCCCGCGGTGAAAATACAGGAGAGCGAGTACACCAAGCTGCTGGGGCTGGAGGATGCGCTGAAAGCGCATATCATCGGCCAGGACGAGGCCGTGCACCAGGTGGCGCAGGCCATCAAGCGGAGCCGGGCCGACCTTTCGGGCCGCCGCCGCCCGGCCAGCTTTATCTTTGTGGGGCCAACCGGCGTTGGCAAAACCGAGCTGGTTAAGCAGCTTGCCAACCAGCTGTTTGATACCGTTGACCCCCTCATCTCGATTGATATGAGCGAATATATGGAGAAATACGCGGTTTCGCGGTTGATTGGCTCGCCCCCGGGCTACGTTGGCTACGACGAGGCCGGCCAGCTTACCGAGAAGGTGCGCCGCCGCCCCTACAGTGTGGTGCTGTTTGACGAGATTGAAAAGGCCCACCCCGATGTGATGAACATTCTTCTCCAAATTTTGGATGAGGGCAAGCTCAACGATGCCCAGGGCCGCACGGTCGATTTTTCCAACACCGTCCTCTGCATGACCTCCAACGCGGGCAGTGGCGACCATACCGGCGAAACCGGCTTCAACAAAACGGCCGAGCAGATTAGCCACAACAAGAGCATGAAGGCCCTGCAAGAGTTTTTGCGCCCCGAATTTTTGGGCCGTGTGGACGAGGTGATCACCTTCCGCCCCTTGAGCGAGGAGGATATGGAAAAAATTGCCGCCCTGATGCTGGATGAGTATAAGCCCGGCATGGCGGCGCGCGGGGTTACCCTGCAATACACCACCGCGGCCCTGGCCGCCCTGGTGGCCCAAAGCAGCACCAAATACGGTGCGCGAGAGCTGCGCCGCACCATCCGCAAAGCGGTGGAGGACCCGGTTGCCCAGGCCATTATTGAAGGCCGCCTGGGCCAGGATGCCGCTTCGGCCGCCGTCACGCTGGACGCTGCCGAGGGGCAAATCGTCCTACGCCTGCCCGAATGACCCACCCCCACGCCCACAGGAGGGAACACCCATGCGCGGTAAAACAATAAAAACCCTGGCCCTGGCTACGGCCCTGGCCCTGGCGGCTACCCTGCTGCCCGGCTGTGCCACCATCACCCTGCCCTATGGGGCCTATGGTGGCGGTGGCGGCGAGGATTGGTACCAAAGCCCCGATGGGGAAGATTGGTACCAAGCCCCCGGCGGCGAGGCGTATGGCGGCGGCGAGCCCCTGCCCAATTTGGATGCCGAGGATATTCAGTATGGCAGCGCCAAGCTGATCAGCCAGCCCACCGCCATCGTTAGCATCTACCTGGACGAGGAGAACGGCAACACCTGGACGGACGAGGAAATTGCCGAAAGCCGCCGCCGTGTGGCCGCCGCTGCCGGGTGGGTTATTGAGCAGTGCCGGGATTATGGCACCATGGCGGCCTTCCATGTGGACGATGGCACCCCCGATAGCCCACTTTTTTACCATACCACCTACCGTGGCCAGTTTCTGGGGGACGAGGATTCGGGCGAAGGGGAGGAATTTGACAGCGCGCTGAATTCGCTTTGCGCCGCGCTGGATGACGACACGCTGCACGAGCGCTACGGCACCGATAGTGTTGCCTTTTTGGTGTTTTTGCCGGTGGCGGGGGCCTCCTACACCATGGTGCATTATGCCGAGGATGGCAGCTACTATTACTACGAGTATAGCTGCATCTACCAGGAGGATATCTACGCCCTGCCCGGTACGCAGGACCCGCGCGAAACCGCCATGGTGTACGCGCACGAGCTGCTGCACCAATTTGGCGCGCCCGACCTTTACGAGGGCAGCAACGATGCCTTTGTAACCCCCGAGCTGACCGCGTTTGTGGCCGAAACCTGGCCCGATGCCATCATGTACAGTGCCGATAACGCCGAGGTGGAAAACCCCCTGGTGATACCGCGCAACATCTGCCCGGTTACCGCCTACTGCCTGGGCCTTACCACCGGGTTTGAAGGGCTTGAAAACTTCCCAGCGTTGGCGGCGGTTACCCCGGGCGTGTTCAGCAGTGGGGAATTTGCCACCCCCGAAAGTGGCGCTACCCCCTGGCAAAGTGCGCTAGAAGCCATACCCGCCGGCTGGAACGCCAGCTGAAAGGAGCCGCGCCATGCGTGAAAACGATGCCTT
>JAQUSS010000059.1 GCA_028710135.1 Gemmiger sp.
CCAATTGCTGATGGAACGCCACCTTGCCAAAAAGGCCCGCCGCGCGGGCACCAAGCACCACCCCAAAGGCCCCGCCAAGCGCACCGAGCAGGACGACCAACGCTTTGCCGAAAGCCTGGAGCGCCTGGTTGCCAGCCTAACCGTTTAAACCTGCCGCGCAGCCCAAAGCCCAAAGCCACCTAGCCGGTTTTGGGCCGCGCTTTCGGCAATCGTTACGCAAAGCGCAAACCGTAAAACGCGAAACGCAAAACATAAACCACCCGCGCAAAACGGCGCGGTGCCTGCCGCGCCGCGCCGCGCTATGGTTGGTTGTGTTTTTGCTTCTGCTTTTTCATTTCCTCATACAACGCCTCTTCCCGCGCTTCGGCCCTGGCCGAAACATTCAGGCAGGCAAACGTTAGGATGAACACGCCCCCCGCTACCAGCACCGCCGTAATGACCCAAGCCATACACCATCCGCCCCTTTCTACCCTACACTTTACGCGCAAACACGGGCAGATTTGGCCGTTTTTTGGCTTTTTGCCTTATAAATTTTTGTTTTTACCCCCACCCGCCATCAAAAAGGCGCACCCACAGCCAAACCGACTTTGCGGGTGCGCCCTTTTTTGTAGCTTTAAAAAATAGCCGGAAGGCTATTTTTTTAGCCAATTGCCCCGGTTGCCGCGTAGCGGCGAGGGGCAAGGCGAGTTAAAGTAAGTTGTTTTTTATTGCGAAGCAATAAAAAATAGCCGGAAGGCTATTTTTTTAGCCAATTGCCCCGGTTGCCGCGTAGCGGCGAGGGGCAAGGCGAGTTAAAGTAAGTTGTTTTTTATTGCGAAGCAATAAAAAACGCCCTTGCCGCAGGCCTGCCGCTTGGCCGCCGGGCCTTAGCCCTGCTGCCCCTGCTGCACCTCCTGCAAAAATTTATCGTAATCTCGTATATATTCCGCTTCATCGTAATGCTCGCTGCAAAGCACCAGCAGCACCGAATCGGGGCTGAAATCGTACATTTCCTTCCAGGCCATCTGGGGCAGGTAGATGCCGGTGCGGGGGCGGTTCAGGCAAAAAATCGCCTCGTTGCCCAGCCCGTCCTTCACCCGCACCTTGCTGCTGCCCGCCACATTCACCAGCACAAACCGGGTTTTGCGGTTGGCGTGGCTGCCCCGCACAATGGTGGCATCGGAGCCATAGATGTAAAACACCCGCTGGATATCAAAGGGCACATCCTGGCCACCCTCGGCCACCACCAAATGCCCCCGCTCATCGCCATGCTCGGCAAATTCAATAAAATAGGCGCTATCTTTAATCGGTTCCTGCATGGGGTACCTCCCTGCTGTTGTTGCGTTTTGGGCCGGGGCTATTTACCGGCCTTCAAAGGCGTTGATGGCCTCGATCACATACGTTTGCTCCTGCTCGGTCATGCCGTTATACATCGGCAGGCTCAACACCTCCCCGGCGTACCGCTCGGCAACCGGGTAATCTCCCGGTTTTTTGCCCAGGTAGGCGTAGGCCTTGCTCAAATGGGGCGGGATGGGGTAATGGATGATGGTGCCAATCCCCTTCGCCTTCAAATATTCGGCCAGGGCATCGCGGCAGCCCGGCGCGTGGATCACATACTGGTGCCAGGTGCTATCCGCCCCCGGGCGAATCTTGGGCAGCCGCAGCCCCACCTTGTTCGCCTGTAGCCCGGCATCGTACCGGGCGGCAATTGCCCGGCGCTCGGCATCAAAGGCGGGCAGGTGCTTTAATTTTACCCGCAGCAGCCCGGCCTGCAATTCATCCAACCGGCTGTTGGCCCCCACCACCTCGTTTTGGTACCGCACCCGGCTGCCGTAGTTGCGGTACATGCGGAACTGCTCGGCCAGCGCGGGGTCGTTGGTGGTGATGCAGCCCGCATCCCCAAACGCGCCGCAGCCCTTGGTGGGGTAAAAGCTAAAGCAGCCCACATCCCCAATGCTGCCCACCGTTTTGCCCTGCCAGTGGTTGCCGTGGCTTTGGGCGCAATCCTCCACCACGCGCAGGCCGTGGCGGCGGGCAATGGCGGTAATTTTGGTCATATCGCAGGCCTGGCCAAAAAGATGCACCGCCAAAATGGCCTTGGTGCGGGGGGTAACGGCGGCCTCAATCTGTTCGGCATCGATGTTATCGTAGATATCCGGCTCCACAAACACCGGGGTGGCCCCGTTGATGGTAATGCCCATCACGCAGGCAATATAGGCGTTTGCGCTCACAATCACCTCGTCCCCCGCGCCAATGCCCAGCAGCCGGAAGGTGATCCACAGTGCATCCAGCCCGCTGGCAAGGCCCACACAGTCGCTTGTGCCAATGTAGGCGGCCCATTCCTTTTCAAAGGCCTGCACCTCCTGCCCCAGCACATACCAGCCGCTGCGCAGCACCTTCACGGCCTTCTCCTCATATTCCTGTGCGTGGAGCGAATACTGCCGCCCCAAATCGTTTGGCATAATCTTCAACCTACAGGCCCCCTTTATCAAACCGCCCTGCCACCGGCCGCCCGGCCGCGGCACGGCGCGGTTTGGTTTTGCAATGCCTTTATTTTACCACAAAGCAGCGCGCGGGGCAATCACAGCAAGGGCCGCCCCAAAATTGGGGCGGCCCTTGCCATATTGCCTGCCCGGCCCCTTGCAGGGGCGCGCCGGGCGGTGGGCGCTTGGCGGTATTCTTTATCCGCCCTTACGCCGTCACATCCTCAAACTGGCTATTGTACAAATCGGCATAGAAGCCGTTTTGGGCAAGCAGTGCATCGTGGCTGCCCTGCTCCACAATATCGCCATCCCGCATCACCAAAATCAAATCCGAATCCTTGATGGTGGAAAGGCGGTGGGCAATCACAAAGCTGGTGCGGCCCTTCATCAGGTTATCCATGGCCTTTTGTATCCGCTGCTCGGTGCGGGTATCCACGCTGCTGGTGGCCTCGTCCAAAATCAAAATGCGGTTATCGGCCAAAATAGCGCGTGCTATCGTCAATAGCTGCTTTTGCCCCTGGGATACATTGGAGGCATCCTCGTTCAGCTCCATCTCGTAGCCGCCCGGCAATGTGCGGATAAAATGGTCGGCATGGGCGGCCTTGGCGGCGGCAATTACCTCCGCATCGGTGGCATCTAAGCGCCCGTAGCGGATATTTTCCATAATGCTGCCCTTAAACAGCCAGGTATCCTGCAATACCATCCCAAACCCCTCGCGCAGGGCCGTGCGGTCAAAGTTGCGCAGGTCGTGCCCGTTCAGGGTAATGTTGCCGCCATCCACATCGTAAAAGCGCATTAGCAGCTTTACCATGGTGGTTTTGCCGGCACCGGTGGGGCCAACAATGGCCACCTTTTGGCCCGGCTTTACCTCGCAGGTAAAATCTTGAATGATGGTTTTGTTGGGGTCGTAGCCAAATTTTACATGGTTAAAGCTCACCTGGCCGTCAATATCCTGGGGGCTGGCCGGGTTTTCCACCGTTTGGCTCTCCTCGGGCTCGGCCAAAAATTCAAACACCCGCTCGGCGGCAGCCGCCATGCTTTGCAGCATATTGGATACCTGCGCCAGCTGCTGGATGGGCTGGGTAAAGCTTTTTACATACTGGATAAACGCCTGGATATCGCCAATGGTGATAAGGCCTTGGGCGGCAAAAATGCCACCCACAATGGCCACCGCCACATAGCCCAAATTGCCCACAAAGGTCATAACCGGCATCATCAAGCCCGATAAAAACTGGCTTTTCCAGGCAGATTCATACAGTTTATCGTTATCCTTGTTAAACTGTGCCAGCACGGCATCCTCGCGGTTAAAGGCCTTTACCACGTTATGCCCGGCGTACACTTCCTCCACCTGGCCGTTTACATCGCCCAGGTATTTTTGCTGCGCCTTAAAATATTTTTGGCTAACCTTTACAACGCCCATCACCAGCACCATCGATACCGGCAAAATCAGCAGGGCAATCAAGGTCATGCGGGGGCTGATGGAAAGCATCATCAGCAGCACACCCACCATGGTGGTAATGCTGGTGATAAGCTGGGTAACGCTTTGGTTTAGGCTTTGGCCCAGGGTATCCACATCGTTCGTAATGCGGCTCAGCACCTCGCCCACCGTGCGTTTTTCAAAGTAGGCCAGGGGCAACCGGTTAATTTTTTCGGAAATTTGTTTGCGGAAATTGTAGCATATTTTTTGGGACATCCCGCTCATAACCCAGCCCTGTATAAAGCTGAACCCGGCCGAAAGCAGGTACATCCCCAGCAAAAACAGCAATATTTTGCCGATATACCCAAAATCGATGCCGCCGGTGCCGGTAAGGCGGGCGTACCAGCCGGTGGCCAGGGCGGTGGTGGCCTTGGCCAAAATTTTTGGCCCTGCAATGTTAAAAATGGTGGAAAGTACCGCAAACACCAGCACGGTTACAAAGGCGATTTTATACCCGCCCAGCTCCCGCACCAGGCGGCGCAGCGTGCCCTTAAAATCCTTGGCTTTCTCGCCGGGGCCCATGCCGCGGCCCATCCCGTGGCCCATACGGCGGCCCGGCCCGTGGGTTTGGTTGTTGGTTTCAGCCATTACATCACACCACCTTTCGTGTTTTGTGCATCCAAATCCAGCTCCTTTTGGCTCAGCTGGCTTTTGGCAATCTCTTGGTATTCGGGGCAGGTGGCCAGCAGCTGGCCGTGGGTGCCGCAGCCCACCAACCGTCCATCGTCCAACACCAAAATTTGGTTGGCGTGCAGCACGGTGGAGATGCGCTGTGCCACAATAATCACGGTGGCATTATCGGTTTTTTCCTTCAGGGCGCGGCGCAGGGTGACATCGGTTTTATAGTCAAGGGCCGAGAAGCTATCGTCAAACAGATACACGCGGGGGTCCTTGGCGATGGCCCGGGCGATGGAAAGCCGCTGCTTTTGCCCGCCCGATACATTGCTGCCCCCCTGGGCAATGGGGCTGTGGTATTTTTCGGCCTTTTCCTCAATAAAATCGGTGGCCTGGGCAATGGCGGCGGCCTGCCGCATCTTTTCATCGGTGATATCGGCCCCGCCAAATTTCAGGTTGCTCTCAATATCGCCCGAAAATAGCACGCCCTTTTGGGGCACATAGCCCAGCAGCGCCCGCAGCCGGTGCTGGCTTATCTGGCGCACATCCACCCCATCCAGGGTGATGCTGCCCCCCGTAACATCGTAAAAACGGGGTATTAAATTGAGCAAGGTGCTTTTGCCGCACCCGGTTGCGCCGATAATGGCGGTGGTTTGCCCCGGCTTTGCGGTGAAGGAGATGTGGGCAAGGGCATCATCGTCCGCGCCCGGGTAGCGGAAGGATACATCCTTAAATTCCAGGGTGCCCTGCCAATCGGTTTTGTTCGCCCCGGCATCGGTTTCGGGGTCGCGGATGGCGGGCTTTGTAGACATTACCTCGTCAATGCGGGCGGCGGCCACCCCGGCGCGGGGCAGCATGATGGAAACCGCCGTAATCATCAGGAAAGACATCACAATCTGCATGGTGTAGCTGATAAAGGCAATCATCTCGCCCACCTGCAAATTGCCGGCATCCATGGCCTTGCCGCCAAACCACACAATCATCAGGGTAACGCCGTTCATAATCAGCATCATGGCCGGCATCATAAAGGTCATCACCCGGTTGGTGAAAAGTTGGGTGCGCATCAAATCGGTGCTGGCGGCATCAAACCGCTTTTCCTCGTACTTCTCGCGCGAGAAAGCGCGGATGGGCATAACACCGGTCAAAATTTCGCGGCTGACTAGGTTCAGCCGGTCCACCAGGGTTTGCATCAGCTTAAATTTGGGCATGGCGGTGCTCATCAGCACGGCCACCACCGCCAGCAGGGCAGCCACCGCCACCACAATAATCCACGAAAGGCCGGTGGCCGTGTTTGCCACCCGGATAATGCCGCCAATGCCCAAAATGGGGGCGTAGGCAACAATGCGCAGCAGCATCACGCAGGTTTGCTGCACCTGCTGGATATCGTTGGTGGTGCGGGTAATCAGCGAAGCGGTGGAGAAGGTATCGGTTTCAGCGTTTGAAAAGCCAACCACCTTGGTGAAAACACCCTGGCGCATATCCCGCCCAATGGCCGCCGATACCCGGGCCGCAAGCAGGCCCACCGCCACGGCGGCAACCACCATCAGCAGGCTAAACAGCAGCATTTGGCCGCCCTTTTTTTGCAGGTAGGCCATCTGCACGGCCTGGGCGTTGCCCTGGGCCTGGTAATCGAGGCGCACCAGCAGCACGGCCTGCTTGGCCAGGGTATCGCGGGTGGTGGCATCCACCGCGGCCATGCTTTGGGCCAGCTTGGCCTGCACGGCCTCGGGGGTAAAGCCGGGCATGGTTGCCATGGCCCCAAACTGGGCGTTGATGGCATCCAAATCCTCCGGCGCGGGGGTGGCGGTATCGGTGCCAAGGCGGGTGGCCGCCGTTTGGGCCGCCGCCATATACAGCACCACATCGGGGGTGGCAAAGGCTTCCTCCAGCGCGGCGCGGGTGGCTTCATCGGCCTTAGCATCCGCGGTAAGGGTGCGCAAGGCATTGGTGCCGGTGCCCTCTGCCGGGGTGTAGGCGGCCTCGGCCAAATCAGCATCGGCCTGGGGCATCAGCAGGGTCAGGCTTTTTAGGGTATCGGCGCGGATGGTGTTGGGCAAAGCGCTTTCCACACCGCCCTGCTGGATGCCCACATCCACAATGGCCGAGGTGTATTGCGGCAGCGATAAATCGCAGTAGGCCTGCACCACCAGCAGGGCCACGATGGCCAGGCAGGCCACCCAATGCTTGCCCAACTGCTTTACAATTTTGAGCATGGTCATTCCTCTTTTCCGGTTATTTTTGTTCTTTTTTTGGTGCTGGGGGTGGTGCGGGGGTGGTTGGGGGTGCGGTGCCCGCCAGTGTTTCGGCGGCAAGGGCCTGCTCCATACACTGCCAATCGGCCAGCATACGGCGCACATTATCCTCGCCAAGGCGGTCGAACACCCGTTGCAGGTAGGCGTTTACGGCATCCTCGCAGCTTTGGCGGGCGGTGTTGCCGGCAGGCGTTAGCTGCACCCAAATTTTGCGGCGGTCGCCAGGGTCGGTGGTGCGCAGGATAAAGCCCTCGTTTTCAAGCTGGCGCAAGCTGCGCGAAATGGCCGAGGGTGCCGCCCGCATTTGGGCGGCAATCTCCGAAACGCAGATGGCCCCGTTGGTGCCATGCTGCGCAATGGCGCAGTGCAGCCGCTCCAACATGGAAAAATGGCAGGGCTGGCAATCCCGCGTGGCCAGGGCAAGGCCATGGTGGGCTGTTTTGCGGAACTGCAACATAAACCGCATGGCCTCTGCCAGCAGTGGGGTTTGCCCCATAACGCTACCTCCTTTGTGTACAATTTATTAACGCACGGTAATAATTAACATACGTTAAGCATCGTGTAATTAGTATACACGCTTTGGCAAAAGATACAATAGTTTGGCTTAAATTTTAGCAAAAAGTTCATATTTTATTTTGCGCGCCGTGGCGGGGCCGGCAAACCGCCGTCAGCCAAAAAAACAGCAGCCAAAACCCAATCCGCCCAAAGCGCCCCGCCCAAAACCAAACCAACCAAAACCAAAAAATCAAATAAACCCCAAACCCACCCCCAAAACCCAAAAAATAGCGCAAAAAAAATTTGGGGCCAGCCCCTACCGGGCCGGCCCCAAATTTATAAACCACAAATTGCTTGCGAAACGCGCCGCCACTAGGGCGCACCGCCTTATTTCAGCATATCGTTGACGTTGGCAATGATGTTTTCAGCCGAGAGGCCGTAGTCCTTCAAAACCTCCCACGCCGGGCCGGAATGCCCGAACTTATCCATCACGCCGATGCGGCGAACGGGGGTGGGCAGCTTTTCGCTCAACACGCTGCAAACGGCCTCGCCCAAACCGCCGATAATGCTGTGTTCCTCCACCGTAATCACCTTCAGGCACTCCTTGGCGGCACGAATCACCAGCTCCTCGTCCAGCGGCTTGATGGTGGGCATATTGATGACCCGCGCGCTGATCCCCTGCTTTTTCAGGGTAACGGCGGCCTTCAAGGCCTCGCCGGTCATCAGGCCGGTGGCAATAATGGCAATATCAAAGCCATCCGTCAAGGTTTCGCCCTTGCCGATGGTAAACTGATAATTTTCCTCATCGTGGAAAACCGGCAGCGCCAGCCGCCCAAAGCGCATATACACGGGGCCCTTCATCTCGTAGGCGGCCTTCACGGCAGCGCGGGCTTCCACATCATCGGCCGGGCAAATTACCGTCATGCCGGGTATGGCGCGCATCAGGGCAAAATCCTCGCAGCACTGGTGGCTTGCGCCATCCTCGCCAACCGAAAGCCCGCCGTGGGTCGCGCCAATTTTTACGTTCAGGTGGGGGTAGCCGATGGTGTTGCGCACCTGCTCAAACGCACGGCCCGCCGCAAACATCGCAAAGGTGGAAACAAACGGCACGTACCCAAAGGTGCTCATGCCGGCGGCCACATCCATCATGTTGGCCTCGGCAATGCCGCAGTCAAAGTGGCGGGTGGGGTATTGCTTTCTAAAAATGCTGGTTTTGGTGGCGGCGGCCAGGTCGGCATCCAGCACAATCAAATCGTCCGCACCGGCGTTTGCCAGCTCTACCAGGGCATTGCCGTAGCTATCCCGGGTAGCAATTTTTTTAATCTCTGCCATATTACCGCTGTGCCTCCTTCTCCAACTCGGCATAGTCGGCCTTCAGCTCGCCAATCGCCTGCTCGTACTCTGCATCGTTGGGGGCTTTGCCGTGCCAATCCACGTTTTTCTCCATAAAGCTAACGCCCAGGCCCTTGGTGGTGTGCAGCAAAAAGCAGGTGGGTTGCCCGCTGCCCTGTGCGCGGTGGAACAGCATAAACGCC
Organism: Gemmiger sp.; assembly: GCA_028710135.1. GTDB lineage: Bacteria > Bacillota > Clostridia > Oscillospirales > Ruminococcaceae > Gemmiger. The sequence goes on from JAQUSS010000059.1 coordinate 8,837, forward strand.
TGCTCCAGCTCGGTAACCGAGTTACCGTTGCACACAATGGTGTTAAAGCCGAAGGCGTCCATCTTTTGGTCCAGCGGCTCGCTGTTCATAACCTCTTTGGTGGGGCCATCAATTTGCAGGCCGTTTACGTCAATCATCACGCAAAGGTTTTCCAGCTTATAGTGGCTGGCAAACATAAAGGCTTCCCAGCATTGGCCTTCCTCAATTTCGCCATCGCCCAGCAGGGTGTACACGTTCACATCGCTGCCCTGCAGCTTGGCGGCCAGCGCCATGCCCACCGCGGCCGAAACGCCCTGCCCAAGGCTGCCCGTAGACATATCCACCCCGGGCACGGTGTTCATGTTGGGGTGGCCCTGCAAGTAGCTATCCGAGTGGCGCAGGGTAGGCAGGTCTGCCACGGGGAAAAACCCGCGCTCTGCCAAGGTAGCATACAGCCCCGGCGCCGTGTGCCCCTTAGAGAGTACAAAGCGGTCGCGGTTCGGGTCCTGCGGGTCCTCGGTGTTGACGCGCATCTCCTTAAAGTAAAGGTAAGTAAAAACATCTGCGGCCGAAAGGCTGCCACCCGGGTGCCCGCACTTTGCACCGTGGGTCGCCTCAATAATGCCCATACGCACACGGGCTGCAGTCAGCTTTAGCTGCAGCACTTCTGCTTTTGTCATAGCTTTTCCTCCAACCTAATTTACAGGCACCTTGGCAACCGGCCCTACTGCCATTACCGGTTGCTGCCCCGCTTTACAGCGCCCGCCGGGGCTTTGCTTTTGCTATAGAACATTCCATTCTTAATTATACACAAATCGCCATTTTGCGCAATAGGTATCGGCAAAATTCACCCAAAATTCCTCAAAGCAGGGCGCAAAACAGGGTGCCGGGCAAGGGGCTGTGGGCATTTTGCGGCAAAGCGGCTTTTTGTGGGTTTGGTGTGGCTTGCCGGGCCGCCACCTAAACCGGTTGCAATATAGCTAGTATACCACAAAACCACCCCTGCCGCCATTGGTATTTTCTGCTGGTATTTTGCTTGAAAATTTCTTTCAGCCGCAGCCTGTGCGCCAACGGGGTACAATACACCGGTTGCAGCCTTCAATTTAAAGACATTTTTGAATATTTTTTTAAGTTTCTTGCTATAAAAGTACGTTTTCCACAAACCGGGGGATAAATTTCTAGGGACAATGCGGATTGTTAAATGAAATAAATGCCCGTATACTAAGGGTGTAAGAAATATATTTGCAGAGGTATGCGATGAAAGACGTAAATTTTTGGGAGCTACTGCGTAGCTGCGGCCCCCATTTGACAAAATCGGGCCGGATTGTGGCCGAATATTTGACCCAACATGGCGAGGAAGCCCAGTACCTTTCCATCTCTACCCTGGCAAGGGCCTGCGGCGTGGCCGAGGCCACCATTTTCCGTTTTTGCCGCGCATTGGGCTTTGATGGCTATAACGAGATGAAAATTTCGTTGGCGCAGGCCAACGTCGGCCCCGGCCCGGCGATATCCCACCAGCTGGAGCCCGGCATGGATACCGCCGATTTGTGCGAGCATTCCAGCGCGGCGGCCATTGATGCCATCAGCGGCACCCGCGCCGTGCTGGACCCCCACGCGGTGGACCAAGCCGCCGCGCTGTTGCAGCGGGCGCGGCAGGTGTTTTGCTTTGGGCAGGGGGGCAGCATGGTGCTTGCCACCGATATTTGGGCGCGCCTAGCCACCATATCCACCAAGTTCCGCACGGTGAGCGATAGCCATATGCAAATTATTACCGCAAGCCTGCTTGGGCCGGAGGATGTGGTGCTGTTTGTATCCTACTCGGGTGCCACGCGGGATATGATGGATACCCTGCGCGTTGCCCGCCAAAGCGGCGCCCATGTCATTTTGCTAACCCATTATGCCGATTGCCCGGGTGCCTCCCTATCGGACGTAGTGCTGCTTTGCGGCGCGGAGGAAAGCCCGCTGGACCCTGGCAGCATCCCGGTAAAAATTGCGGTTTTGTATGTGGCCGATGTGTTGGTGCTGCGCTTCCGGCTGGATAACCAGGAGCTTTGCAGCCTCTCGCGAGAGCGCACCAGCAAAGCCCTAGCCACCAAGCTGCTGTAACCTCTACCCCTACCCCCCACCCCCGTTCCCGTTCCTGTTCCCGTTGCTGTTCCTGTAGGGCAAGGGCTCTGCTCTTGCCGAACCTACCGTGGCCACGCGCTCACGGGCAACCTGCAATTCCTCCCCACCCCCGTTCCCGTTCCTGTTCCCGTAGGGCAAGGGCTCTGCTCTTGCCGAACCCCGCCGTGGCCACGCGCTCACGGGGAAACCTGCATTTCCTCCCCCCGTAGGGCAAGGGCTCTGCTCTTGCCGCACCCCGCCATGGCCACGCGCTCACGGGGAAACCTGCATTTCCTCCCCCCGTAGGGCAAGGGCTCTGCTCTTGCCGAACCCTACCGTGGCCACGCGCTCACGGGGAAACCTGCATTTCCTCCCCCTGTAGGGCAAGGGCTCTGCTCTTGCCGAACCCCGCCGTGGCCACGCGCTCACGGGGAAACCTGCATTTCCTCCCCCCCGTAGGGCAAGGGCTCTGCTCTTGCCGAACCCCGCCGTGGCCACGCGCTCACGGGGAAACCTGCATTTCCTCCCCCCGTAGGGCAAGGGCTCTGCTCTTGCCGCACCCCGCCATGGCCACGCGCTCACGGGGAAACCTGCATTTCCTCCCCCCGTAGGGCAAGGGCTCTGCTCTTGCCGAACCCACCGTGGCCACGCGCCCGCCAGGAATCTGCATTCCCCGCCCCTGTAGGGCAAGGGCTCTGCTCTTGCCGAACCCCGCCGTGGCCACGCGCTCACGGGGAAACCCGCAACCCCCACCTACCGGGGCCACGCGCCCGCCGGGCACCCTGCAACCAAAAAACGACGATATCACAACAAAAAACACAAAAATCACAGCCCCGGGCTTTCGCCCGGGGCCATTTTTATGCCAACAACCTTAAAACTGGCTCACACCCATCACCTGCGCGCCGCTGGCGCGGGCCGCGGCCAACCCCGGGCCCGAATCCTCAAAAATCAGGGTGTTGGCGGCGGGCACCCCAAAATGGGCCATGGCCTTGCAATACCCCTCGGGGTCGGGCTTATTGCGCACCACATCCTCCTGGGTAATCACCAGGTCAAACCAATCCAAACACCCAAAATGCGTTAAAATTTCGGTGGCATTGCGGCGGCTGCCGGTGGTAACAAGGCCCAGCGGGCATTGCCCGCGCAGCGCCTGCAAAATGGCAAACAGGCCGGTGTTTTTGCGGGCCGCGCCCAGGCAGGCGGCGTACAGCGCCTTTTTGCGGTTATGCACCTGCTCCACGGCTTCAGGCGTGGGGTTACCGCCCATCAGGGGACGCAAAAAATCTTGATAATAACCGCCGTTGCAGTGGGCGGCATAGTAGGCATCGGTTACGGTGTAGCCCTGCTCCTGCAAGGCGCTGCGGTAGCTGGCGGCGTTCACGGCCACCGTATCAAACAGTGTGCCATCCAAATCCACCAAAACCAGCTTGAGGACGCTTTGTTCATCCATCGGTATCTCCTGTTTTTTATAAAAAATTTCCGCGCTTCTTCGCCTTTTTATTGCGCGGCACCGGGGTAGCGGCGGTCGATATCGTTTGCCACCAGCAGCAGCCCGGCGTAGAACATGGCGGCCCGCTTTTTATCCTTGGCCAGCTTATAGGGCATCAGCCGCAGCCAGTGTATCAGCTCGTGGGTAAAAATGCTTTCCACCTGGCGGGGGGTAAACCGCGCCTCCAAATACTGGCAAAGGGCCGCAAACAGCGCGTCGTAGGCGGCGCTGCGGGTAAAGGTGAAATCCACCCGGTTTTCCTGCACCGTCACGCGGGGGGTCATCATCATAAATTCGTAGCCGCCGTGCAGGCTTTGCAGCAGCTTGCCATAATCCAAGAAGGGGCTTTCGTGCAAATTGCCGGTGTTGGGGTCAATCAAATACCAGCTATCTTCCGCCTGCCCGGGCGCGCGGCCCGTTTGGCAGATGATATTTTCAATGGTTAAATCGCCATGGATCACCCCCAGCGGGTCGCCCGCAAACAGGGCCGATAGCCGGGCATGGTCAAACAGGCGCGCCAGGCCGCCCAGGTTTTTGCAGGGCACCCCGTTCACCCAAATTCTATCGTAGGTAAGCAGTTCTTTCAGCGCCCGTGCCTCGTGCAGGCGGGCAAGGTTGGCATCCACCTTTTGGGTGATGTAGCCCTCCATGGCAGCGGGGGCGGCGGGGGCGGGGGCATCCAGGTGGTAAAGCCGTGCATCCAGCGCGTTCAGCACGCCCAGCAAAATGGCCGTGCTTTTTTCGGCAGGGTTGGAGTGGATATACCGGAAAAAGCTGACGGCCTGGGTGGAGTAAGCCATATCGTACCAGCAGCAGCCGTTCTCGTTCCCGGCGCGCAAAATTTCGCACAGGGGCAGCGCGGCCTGCTGTTGCCGCAGCCAGGCAAGCTGGCAGGCCAGCTTATCGCCGTCCGCGCCAAAGGCATATTTGCGGTAAAATGTGCCGGTTTTATCCATGCAAAGCATGGTGGTGGCGTTGGAGCCTGCCGAATAGTCCTGCAAAATGGTGATATCCTGGTTCATTTTTAAAAATTTGCCAATATATTCTTTATTTTGCAGCCCAAAGTATTGCGTCAGGAAGGCGGCCCTATCCCGCGCATCCACCTGGGGTAGCAGGTTCAGGTAGTTATCGCCCGCGCCATCCGGGTTGGAAACACGGTTTAGCCCGCCGCGCAGCCGTGCGGGCAGCAGCGTTACACCCAGCATGGCGGCCAGCGGCAGCAAAAACCAGCAAACCATGGCCGCCTGCGCGGCTGGCGAGATGGCGTGCAGCTGCCCGGTCAAAGTAAAGCTGGTTACATCCACGCTGTTGGCGCCAAACAGCATGGTGAACACATCGGCCATGGCAAAATGCCCGCCGCAGCGGGTCAGGCAGGCGGCCAGCAGGCCGTACCCGGAAAGATAGGCCGCCCACATGGCCGCCGTGTTGAAAAACAGGCGGAGCAACCGCACGCGGCGCAAATCCTTAAAGGTATTGATCAGGCTCCAGCAAAAAACCATCCCGTCCAGCTTGATGGTATCGTTAAAGATGCCGCAAATTGCAAGGCAGATTTTTTTTAGCCCGTCCCGCAGTGCAATCACCAAAATAAGGGTGATTGCCAGTACCAGTGCAAACACAAAGTACCGCACGGCGGCGGTTTGCACGGCGGCGGTATCGGGGCCAACGGCGCGCATAACCCCAAAGCAGAAGGCCACCACCCACACATCCAAAAACCGGTCCATGATGACGGTGGCAAAGGCGAAGCCGGTGCCGCTTTTCATACGGCGGCCGCAGTAGATGGCGCGGAAAATATCCCCTACATGGAAGGGGAGCAAAAAGTTGATGGCATACCCCCCCGCCAAACCGCGCAAAAGGCTGCCGCGGGCGGGGCGCTCGTAGATGCGTATAAATTGTTCCCACCGCAAAAGGCGGAACAGATGCCCCAGCAGCACCAGCGCAACCGAGGCCAGCAATAACAAACCTGTCATGGGCGCAGCGCTTTGAATCCTTTCGCGTTTTGTGGGGTTTCGGCCGCAAAGTATTCTGCCAGGGTGCCAAACGGCAGGTGCAGGTCGGTGGCAAAGCCGCGCACGGTTTTGCCGGTTTGGGCCAAAACGTTGTATACGCCCGAAACAAAAAATTCCGTATAGGCGCAGTTTTCCAAGTATGTGGCGGTGGCGGTGGCGTAGGTGGCTTTATCTTTAAAGTAGTAGGCACCGCAGATAGCGTCCCGGCTTACCACCTGTTTTTCCACCGTGCGGCAAACGTTGCCGGCAGCGTCGTATTGCAGGTAGCTGTATGCGGGGGATTGAGAATCGAAGGTGAGCAGCGCGCCATCGGGCCCATTTACAAAGTTGCCGGCGCGGCAAAAATCGTAGAAGGGGGTGGATAGAAACAGGTGGTCACAGTCGTTAAAAAGCAGGGGTTCATCATCGGGCAGGGGCGCAGCGCCTTGCAGGCAGGTGACGGCGGCACCGGCCGTGACTTCGGGCAGGGCTAGAATACGCGCGTTCGGGTACCATTGGTGGATTTTGGCATCGATGGCAAAATCTCGGATATGTTCATCGAGAACCACAAAGGTGATGTCGGCGGTATCGACGAATTTCGCGATGGATTGGGTGGCCCAGTAAAAAAAGGGCGCACCGTTAATTTCAATCAGGGGTTTGGGCTGGACGAAGCCGTTTTCAAAAAAGCGGCTGCCACGCCCAGCCATGGGCAAAATCAAGTGCAGCTTGGGCATGGTGGGGCCTCCTTCTGGCGGTGTTGCGGCTTACGGGGGTGTTGCGGCTTACGGGGGTACGGCGGCTTTCTTGAAAGAAAGCCTGGCAAAGAACTTCCATGGGTTTTTACGGATGATGAGCCGGTGGCGTATCCGTTTTTACCATGCGATTACCGATTAAAATTATAAATTATAAATTACGGGTTGCTGGTTTTTTATTA
>JAQUSS010000060.1 GCA_028710135.1 Gemmiger sp.
CGAAAAACGACGGCGGCACCAACGCGGGCAGCTATGACGTGGTGCTAACCCTGGCCGATGCAAACTACTACACCTGGCCGAAAGTTACCACCGCCGCCCTTACGCTGAAATTCACCATCAACAAGGTGGCACAGGCCCCCTTGAGCATTACGCAGCAGCCGCGCTCTGTCACCTACGGTGATGCACCCTTTACCCTCGGCACCACCGGCGGCAGCGGTGACGGTGCCGTCACCTGGGAAGCGAACGGCGCTGCCACCGTCGATGCAAACGGCAAGGTGACCATCAACAAGGTGGCCTACCTTGAAATTACCGCCACCAAGGCAGCGGATGGCAACCACACCACTGCGGTCAGCGCCACCTACAAGGGCACGCCTTTGAAAGCACCCCTAACCATTACCGCCAACGACCAAACGCTGACCTATGGCGATGCGTTCAAGAGCAACGGCGTAACCTACAAGGGCTTTGTGAACGGCGATACCGAGGCAACCATGACCGGTACGCTGGGCTATACCACCACCTACACCACCCAGAGCGCCGTGGGCAGCACCCAAACCCTGACCCCCAAGGGCTTAACCAACAGCAACTACGAAATCACCTTTGCCAAGGGCAAGGTGACGGTTACCCCGCGTGAAGTTACTCTGAGCTGGAACGACACCGCCACCCGCGTGTATGACAATATCGCGTCCAAAGTCACCGCCACGGCGGGCAACGTTGCGAACGGCGAAACGCTGACCGTAACCGTGACGGGCGGCACCGAGAAAAACGCCGGCAGCCACACCGCCACCGCCACCGGGTTGAAGGGCAGCACCGCAGCCAACTACAAGCTGCCCGAGGCCGTGACCCAGAGCTACAGCATTGTAAAATCTGTCGCTACCATCGCCGCCGAGGCGGATCAGGAAGATGGCTATACCTATGGCGACAAGATTCAGGTGATGGCCATGGTATTGCCCACCGGCGAAGCAGCGACGAGCAAGCTGGCCCGGATGGCTGCCCCCACGGCAAACCAGATTGCGCTCTATTACGGCGATACCCAAATCAGTGAGCCGGTCACCGTGCCGGTGACGACCAATAGCGTCCTCCTGACCTACGATACCGCCGACAAGCTCCTGCCCGTGGGTGAAAGCACCCTGACCGTGAAGTATGTGGGCAATACGGATATGGCGGACGCTTCGACCACCGTGAACGTGACCATCGCCCCCAACCCGGTGACGGCCACCGTGACCACGCCCACCACCAAAGCTTACGATACAACCAACACCGCCACCGTTGCCCTTGGCGTGGCCGCGAAGGATTTGATTGACGCGAAGGATGCCGTAACCGTTACGGCCCCCGCCACCTACAGCGATGCCAATGTCGGCACCGGCAAGGCCATCACCTTTGATGCCAGCAAGCTGGCCACCGATGGCGCGCAGAGCAGCTACTATAAAGTCAGCCTGCCCACCGATGTGACGGGTGAAATCACCGCCAAAGCCGTGACCGCCGCCCTGACCCTAGAAACGGATAGCTACGAGTATGACGGCACGGCCAAAACCCCCGCCGTGACTGCCGCCAAGGACGGCGAAGTCACCATTCCTGCAACCGAGTACACGGTGGAATACACCGATAACACCGCCGCCGGCACCGCAACCGTGGCCGTGAAGGATGCCGAGAACGGCAACTACACCGTGGCCGGTACCACCACCTTTGCCATTACCAAAAAGCCGCTGGCCGTCGTGGTCACCGCAGCCGATAAGGTATATGACGGCAAAGCCGATGCCACCGTGGCCGCTACCGTCGATACCGGCGTAGCAGCCGATACCCTGACGATTACCGGCGTGCTTGGCACCTTCCCGGATGCAAATGCGGGCAAGGATTTGGTTGTAAGCATTGATAGCGGCAGCGCCGTGGTTACGGGCGAAGCGAAGGATAACTACACCCTAACCTACCCCGAAACCGCCAAGGCGGCCATCACCCCCAAACCCATTACCGTTACGGCGGAAAAGCAGACAAAACTCTACGGCAGCAAGGATGCCCCCCTAACCTACACCGCACCCGGTGTGGTGAAGGGCGATACGCTGGTTGGCACGCTAGAACGCGCCCCCGGCGAGGATGTCAAGGAGGGTGGCTATGCCATCACCGAAGGCAGCTTGCTGACCAAAAATAACCCCAACTACGAAATCACCTTTGTGCCCGCGGTGCTCACCATTGATAAGGTACCGCAGGCTGCGCTGGCCATCACCGGCCAGCCCAAAACGCTGACCTATGGGGATGCACCCTTTACCCTCGCAGCCCCGGGCGGCAGCGGCACCGGCGCACTTACCTGGGCCGTGGCCGGCCCTGCCACCGTGGATGAAAACGGCAAGGTAACGGTTACCGGCGCAGGCGAAATTACCATCACCGCCACCAAGGCGGCGGATGGCAACCATACCCTGCCGGTTACCGCCAGCAGCACCCTAACCGCCGCCCAAAAGCCCCTTACCTGGGATTTGAGCGATTTGAAGGTAGATACCCAAAAGCACGCGGACGGCAACGATGCCGCCAGCTTTACCGGCAGCTTGAAGGTTGCCGGTGCGGTAGAAGGGGACACGTTGGGCTTTGCCTACAAGGAACTCAGCGTGCGCTATGCTGCCGCAACCGCCGGGCAGCACACCATTACCGTAACCCCGGTGGAGCTTGTGTTGGCCAACGCAAACTACAGCCTGCCCACCGCGGCCATCACCTATCAAGGCACCATTGCCCCGGCAGACCCGGGCATGGCGCAGCCCAGCCTACCCACGGTGCCCGGCCAAAGCTACCGCCTGGTGGTGGAAAGCGGCATCAGCCTGGTGCCTGCCACACTGGCAACCACCACCTTTAACACCCCCGCCGCCATCACCGCAGAAATGCTGCGGGTAACCACCACCAACACCGGCTACACGGCCGACCATGTTACCGTTAGCGATGTTGTGCTGCAAGTTAGTGCGGATAACGGCACAAGCTGGGCGGATGCTACGGCGGAGAATTTCCCCGCAGGGGGCATCACCGTGCTGCTGCCCTACCCGGCAGGCACCGGCCCCGATACCCACGATTTTATTGTAACCCATATGATCACCACGGGGGCCAACGGCCACACACCCGGCAGCGTGGAAATGCCCGCCGTCACCAAAACGGCACAGGGCCTTCAGGTTACCCTTACCGGGCTTTCGCCGGTAAGCATCGGCTGGAAGTCCAAGGGCGCCACCGCTACCGATAACGGCACCACAAGCGGCACAAACGGTGCAAACAGCACCAGCGGCACCAGTGGTACCAATGGCAGTGGCACCGCACCCCAAACCGTCACCCTGTACATCCCCCAAACGGGCGATGCCTTCCCCATGGGGGCATTGGCCCTGGTGCTGCTTTGCAGCGCGCTGGGTATGGGCGGTTTTGCCTACGTAAGCCACAAAAAGCGCAACAAATAACGCAGTAGCGTAATACTTGCCAACAAACCCCCCGGTGGCCCGTTTGGTGCTGCCGGGGGTTTGTGTTGGCATGGCAAAAATCTTGCAATGGCGCAAATTTTGTGCTATGCTAAATAGCACAAAGCATCACAGGGTGCCCGGGGCCGTTTGGCTGGCCGGGAGAATAGGGAAACGGGTGCAATGCCCGTGCGGGACCGCCGCCGTAAAGGCAGCGCCCCGGCTTGATTACGCCACTGCGGGTACACGCGGGAAGGCAAAGCCGGGGCCATGCTGCCTGAGCCGGAAGACCTGCCCTGTGGTTTATACTGCCAAATGCAGAACCCATACAGCGGACGGACAAAACGCCTGTATGCCAAAACGAACGCGCGCCGTGTTTCGGAGTTGCTTTGTTGTATGGGGCTTTCTCTCTTTTTTAGGGGGGAAGCCCCTTCTTTTTTGCGGCGCAATACGTATTGGAGGAATCAAAATGACACATCGTGAAAAGAAAGTAATCTCGCTTTCTGCGGTGGCAAGCTTCGCTCTCTGTGTACCCCAGGCAGCGTTCGCTATGCACATCATGGAAGGCTACCTGCCCCCCGTTTACTGCGTGCTGTGGGGGGCCATCAGCGCCCCGTTTGTGGTGGCCGGGGTGCTGGCCATCCGCCGGTTGGCCGCCAACCACCGCAAGGCCATGCTGCTGCTGGCCATGGCGGGGGCGTTTGTATTTGTAATTTCGTCCTTAAAAATCCCCTCGGTTACCGGCAGCTGTAGCCACATGACGGGCACCGGGCTGGCGGCCATCCTGTTTGGGGTGCCTGCCACGGCGGTGCTGGGCCTCATTGTGCTGGTGTTCCAGGCGGTTTTGCTGGCCCACGGCGGCCTTACCACCCTGGGTGCCAACACCTTTAGCATGGCCATTGCCGGGCCGCTGTTAAGCTGGGCACTCTACCACCTGGGCAAAAAGCTGCGCCTGCCCCGCCTGGCCAACATTTTTATTGCCGCCACCTTGGGGGATTTACTTACCTACTGCGTTACCAGCTTGCAGCTGGCGCTGGCCTACCCCAGCGCCCAGGGCGGCGTGGCGGCCAGTGCGCTGGAGTTTTTGGGGGTATTTGCCCCCACGCAGCTACCCCTTGCCATTGTGGAAGGCTTGCTTACCATGCTGATTGTGATGGGCCTACAAAACTATGCCAAGCCCGAGCTGCGGGAAATTGGCTTTTTGGGGGAGGGGCAGGAAAATGGGTAAAAACACAAAAATTGCCTTGGCCGCCCTGGCCGCCGTGGTGGTCATTGCCCTGGCACCCCTGTTCGCTTTAAAAGGGGCCGAATTTGGCGGCAGCGATGATGCCGGAAGTGAAAAAATAGCCGAGATTACCGGTGAGGAATACCAGCCCTGGTTTACCCCCGTGCTGGAACAATTGATCGGTGGCGAGCTGCCCGGCGAGGTGGAAAGTTTATTCTTTTGCCTGCAAACCGGGCTGGGCGTTGGGGTGGTAGCCTATGGCTTTGGCTACCTGGTTGCCCGCAAAAAATTTGCCCCCCAGGAGGCGGAAGCCCAAAGCGATAGCCAAAACGGCCAAAATACCCAAAACAGCAGCAAGAAAAATAGCTGACGGCTGTTTTTGCCGCTAGCCCGGCCAAGCACCAAATGCCAGGTGGCACCGGGGTGAACCGGGCAAATTTCACAAGCGTTTTCATAGGCTTTTTGTTATACAATACGAAAAACTGCCGGGGCACTGCCAATGGGGCACCGCCACCGGCAATTTTTGAGAAGGGGGCAAAACACGATGGGGGTTACCGCAATTTTGGCGGCGGCTGTGCTATTTTGCCTGTTTGCGGGCAGCGCCGCGCCCCTGCCGCTGGGGGCTTTTTGCCTGGCGGCAGGCGGGGTGCTGCTGGTGGTGGGGCACCACCACCAGGATGGCCCAATGCTGGATATTGACCGTTACGCCCGCCGTTCCCGCCTTAGCGGGGAAAATGCGGGGGCAAAGCTGGCCTTGGCCCTGGTGCTGCTGGCCGGGTGCGTGTGCGCCCACACGGTATGGCCGCCGCTGGCACTGTTTGTGGCCATGCTGGGCCTTACCGTGGGGGTGGGCGGGTTGCCCCTGGGGCAGTACCTGGCGCTTTTTAGCCTGCCGCTGGCATTTTTGCTGTTATCGGGCGTGGGGCTGCTGTGGGGGTATACCTCCGTGTTGCCGGCCGATGCCATGCTGGCCTTGCGCTGGCCGGGCGGGTATTTGGTGGTAACGGCGGCGGCGCAGGCCCAGGCCCGCCTGGTGATGGCGCGGGCGCTGGGCGGGGTGAGCTGCTTATATTTTTTAAGCCTTTCCACCCCCTTGCCGGAAATTTTGGCCGTGCTGCGAAAAATACATTTCCCGGCCATTATCATCGAGCTTGCCACGCTAATTTACCGCTATATCTTCCTGCTGTTGGGCAGCTACTACACCATGCACGCGGCGGCCCAAAGCCGCCTGGGGTATGTGGGCTATAAGCGCAGCATCCGCACCACGGCGCGCGTTTACCAAAATTTATTGGCGGGCAGCTTCCGCCGTGCGGGGGCCTGCCTAGATGCCATGGAAAGCCGCTGCTATACCGGGGAGCTGCGCTTTTTACAGCAGAAAAAAACGTTATCCACCCCGGCGGCAGCCTGCTTTTGCCTGTTGGCGGCCCTGCTGCTGGGCGCGGTAGGGATGGGGTATTAGATGGAAACGAAAGAAATTTTGCGGATGGAGGGCGTTTGCTACCGCTATGAGGGAAGCGACACCCCCGCCCTGCAAAACTGCACCCTGGCGCTGCACGCGGGGGAGCGTGCGACCGTGCTGGGTAATAACGGCGCAGGGAAATCTACCTTTTTTTTGCTGGCAAACGGGGTGCGCCGCCCCACCGCCGGTACCCTTTGGCTGAACGGGCAGCCGGTTGGCAAAAAAGCGGCCGAGCAAAACGCGCTGCGCCGCAGCGTGGGCCTCGTCTTCCAAGACCCGGAGGTGCAGCTGCTTGGCGGCACGGTGGAGGAAGAAATCAGCTTTGGGCCGATGAACCTTGGCCTGCCGGAGGGGGAGGTGCGCCAGCGCGTGGCCCGGGCAATGGAGGCTTTGGGGCTGGCCGGGTACCGGGGCAGGGCACCGCAGTATCTTTCCGGCGGGGAGAAAAAGCGGGTGTCCATCGCGGATGTATTGGCCATGGAGCCGCAACTGATTTTGCTGGATGAACCCGCCGCCAGCCTGGACCCGGCAGGCCGCAAGCTGCTGGAAGCGCAGCTTGCCATGCTGCACGGCCAGGGGTTTGCCCTGGCGGTTGCCACCCACGATTTGGATTTTGCCTGGCGCTGGGCCGAGCGGGTGCTGGTGTTTTGCGGCGGCGTTTTGGTGGCCGATGCACCGCCCGCCACCGTTTTTGCCGATGCCGCCCTGCTGGAAAAATGCCACCTAGAGCAACCCTTGCTCTACCAAGTAGGCTGTGCGCTGGGGATAGCGCCACCCCGCAGCGTTGCGGCGCTAAAGGCGGCTTTACAGCAAACCGAGCGGCACCCTTAAACCGGTTTTACCCTGCCCCTGCGGCAGGAAGAGAGGAAACAATGAAAGAAGAAACAACGAAAGAAGAAACAACCACAAAAAAAGCACTGCTGTGCGTCAGCTTTGGTACCTCCGTGCCGGAGGCGCGGGGGGATATTGCCGGGGTGGAAAAGGCCCTGGCCGCCGTGGCGGTGGGGTACGATGTTTTTACGGCCTTCACTAGCCCCACCATACGCCGCATTTTGGCCGCGCGGGGTGAAAATGTGCCACACTTAGCCCAGGCGCTGGATCACCTTGCCACAGCGGGCTACCGCGAGGTGGTGGTGCAGCCAACCTACCTGCTATACGGCGTGGAGTACGAGCGCCTGGCTGCCGCCTGCCGGGCGGAAACCCGGTTTGCTACCCTGCGCCTGGGCACCCCCTTGCTGGCCGATAACGGCGATTTGCGCCGCCTGGCCACCGCGCTTGCCGGGGTGTACCCGGCAAGCGAAGGAACGGCGCTGGTGCTGATGGGCCACGGCACCCCGGGCTTTGCGGCGGTAAGCTACCCGGCGCTGGAATCGGTTTTCCGCTGGATGGGCCGGGGCGATGTGTTTGTGGGCACGGTGGAGGGCTGGCCGGGCCTAGCCGAAGTGCGCGCCTCCCTGCGCCGTGCGGCACCCCAACGGGTGGTGCTGGCCCCTTTGCTGCTGGTGGCGGGCGACCATGCCCGCAACGATATGGCAGGCCCCGGCCCCAAAAGCTGGCAGCAGGTGCTGGAGGCCGATGGCCTGGCCGTTACCCCCTGCTTGCAGGGGTTAGGGGCACTGCCGGTGGTGCAGGCACTGTATGGGGAACACCTAAAACAGCTGCTACAGGGGTGAAAAACGGGTAAAAAACAGCCCAAAAACGGCCAAAAAGTGAGCAAAAACGGACACAAAACGGCCCTGAAATGACCCAAAACTGAGCGTTTGCCAGGGCAAGGCCGTGCTTTTTGGCCCCGGCTTGGCAAAAGTATCACCGCTTTTTGGCAAGTATATGTGTTACAAATAGTTTGATATTTTTGGAAAGGGGGGCGCGCCGTGGCGTTTGAATATTACCTGCGCAGCGGGCAAAAGCTGCTTCGCTGCGGGTACACCACCGGCAGCTGTGCGGCGCTGGCGGCGGCGGGGGCAACCCGGCTGCTGCTGGTGGGCACCCCGCCCGCCACCCTGGCCCTAGTAACCCCCAAGGGGGTGCGGGTGGAGGTTGCCCCCGCCTTCTGCCGGATGGAGGGGGAGGCCGCGGTGTGTGCCGTCACCAAGGATGGCGGCGATGATGCCGATGCCACCAGCGGGCTACAGGTGGTGGCCACCGTGCGCCGCACCCCGGCGGGCATCACGCTGGAGGGGGGCGCGGGGGTAGGCCGGGTAACCAAGCCCGGGCTTGACCAACCGGTGGGCGCGGCAGCCATCAACCATGTGCCCCGCCAGATGATTGTTGCCCAGGCGCAAAACGCCTGCGATGCCGCCGGGTACGCCGGGGGCGTGGCCATCACCATCTCCATACCCGGGGGGGAGGCGGTTGCCCGCCGCACCTTCAACCCCGTTTTGGGGGTGGAAGGCGGGCTTTCGGTGCTGGGAACCTCGGGCATTGTGGAGCCGATGAGCGAGCAGGCCATTGTGGATACCATCGCCTTGGCCCAGCGCCAGGCGGCGGCCACCGGCGCAACCCGGCTGCTGCTTACCCCCGGCAACTATGGCACCGATTTTTTGCGTGAAACGGGGATGGACGGGTGGGGCATCCCGGTTGTGAAATGCTCGAACTTTGTGGGCGAGGCACTGGATATTGCCGCGGCCACCCACTTTGCGCAGGTGGTGCTGGTGGGGCACATCGGCAAGCTGGTAAAGCTGGCCGGTGGGGTGATGAACACCCACTCCCGCTATGCGGATTGCCGCACCGAGCTGCTTTGCGCCCATGCGGCGGTGTGCGGCGGGGGGCAAGCCCTTTGCCGGGCGCTGCTGGCGGCCCCCACCACCGATGCCTGCCTGGCCCTGTTGGATGAGGCGCACTTGCGCGGGGCCGTGCTGCAAAGCCTGCTGGGGGCCATCCAAACCCACCTGGAGCGCCGGGTGGCCGGGGCGTACCAGGTGGGGGCGGTGTTATTTTCAAACCAATACGGGCCTTTGGGCCAAACCGAAACGGCAAAGGAGATACTGGCACAATGGCAACAAAAATAGGAACCTTTTATGGCGTGGGGGTAGGCCCCGGCGACCCGGAACTGATGACCCTGAAGGCGGTGCGGGTGCTAAAGCAGTGCCCGGTAATTGCCGCCCCCCAAACCGCCAGCGGGGAGATGCTGGCGCTGGATATTGCATCCCGCGCGCTGCCGCTGGAGGGCAAAACGGTTTTGCCGCTGCCCTTTACGATGGCGCGGGATGCCGCCAGCCGCGCCGCGGCCCACCAACAGGCAACGGCCCTGGTGGCCGCCCAGCTGGAGGCCGGCAACGATGTTGCCATGCTGAATTTGGGGGATGTATCGCTGTATGCCACTGCCGGGTATTTGATGGAGCGGCTGGCGGCGGCCGGGTATGCGACCGTGCGGGTGCCGGGGGTGCCCAGCTTTTGTGCGGTGGCAGCGCGCCTTGGCACCAGCCTGACCGAGATGGACGCGCCCCTGCACATTCTGCCGGGCAGCGTGGCGGGCGTGGCCGAGGGGCTGCGGCTGCCGGGCAGCAAAATTTTGATGAAAACGGGCAAGCAGCTGCCCGCCGTGCTGGCGGCCTTGCAAGCCGAAAACTGCCTGCAAAAGGCGGCCATGGTGGCAAACTGCGGCCTGCCGGGCGAAGAGGTTTGGCCCGATTTGACGGCGTACCCCCCCGATGCGAACGCCGGATATTTTGCAACAATCCTTGTAAAGGAGTAAGCGGATGGTACATTTTGTGGGGGCCGGGCCGGGTGCGCCCGATTTAATTACCCGGCGAGGCGCGGCGCTATTGCGCCAGGCCGATTGCATTATCTATGCGGGGAGCTTAGTAAACCCCGCCCTGCTGGCCCTGGCACCGGATGGCTGCCGGGTGTATAACAGCGCCGAGATGACGTTAGAAGAGGTGCTGGCCGTGGTGGCCACGGTGGAGCAGGCACAGGGCAACACCGTGCGGCTGCACACCGGCGACCCCTGCCTGTATGGGGCAATCCGCGAGCAGATGGATGCTTTGGATGCCGCCGGGGTGCCATATGACGATACGCCGGGGGTATCGAGCTTTTGTGGGGCGGCGGCGGCCCTGAACGCCGAGTATACCCTGCCCGGCATCAGCCAAACGGTGATTATCACCCGGCTGGCGGGGCGCACCCCCGTGCCGGAGGGCGAGGCCCTGGCGGGGCTTGCCGCGCACGGGGCATCGATGGTGATTTTCCTCTCCGCCGGGATGTTGGGCGGGGTGCAGGCGGCCCTGTTGCAGGGGGCCTACACCCCCGATACCCCGGCGGCGCTGGTGTATAAAGCCACCTGGCCGGAGGAGCGGGTGATCCGCTGCACGGTGGGCAGCTTGGCGCAAAACGGCAGGGTGGCGGGCATCACCAAAACGGCGCTGGTGCTGGTGGGGGGCTTTTTGGGCGGGGGCTATACCCGCAGCAAGCTTTACGACCCCGGCTTTACCACCGGCTACCGCAAGGGGGAACCGGTATGATGCAACCGGGCGATATTGCCTACCTTGCCTTTACGGCCAAGGGGCAGGCCCTGGCCGAGCGGCTGGCCGCAGCGCTTGGCGGCCAGGTGGCCCGGTGCGGCGGGGCGGTAAGCCTGGCCGGTTGGGTGGCGGCGCAGTTCCCCAAAGCGGGCGGGCTGGTGTTTGTGGGGGCGGCGGGCATTGCCGTGCGGGCCATTGCGCCCCACCTGCACCACAAAGCAAGCGACCCTGCCGTGGTGGTGGTGGATGAGTGTGGCCGGTTTGCCATCCCCATTTTATCGGGGCATTTGGGGGGCGGCAACGCCCTGGCCCGGCAGATTGCCGCCTGCTGCGGGGCGCAGGCCGTGATCACCACGGCCACCGATGCCAACGGCGTTTTTGCGGTGGATGAATGGGCCAAGCGGCAGGGGTGCCGGGTGCAAAACCCCGGGCGGATCAAGGCGGTATCGGCAGTGCTGCTGGCCGGGGGGCAGGTGGGTGTTTACAGCCGGTGGCCGGTGGCGGGCACCCCCCCGCAGGGGGTGCGCCTGACCCTGGGCGAAAACGGCGAAAATAGCGAAAATAGTGCAATTGTTGAAAGCAGCCCGAGCGGCAAAAGCGGGGAAGCTCCCCCGGTGTTTGGGGTGTGGCTGGATGTGCAGCCCCCCAAAAAAACCGAGGGCGACCCCCTGTTTTTGGTGCCGCCCGTTGCGGTGCTGGGGGTGGGCTGCAAAAAAGGTACCACCTGTGGGGCACTGGAGGGCGCACTGGCCGCCCTGTTGGCAGGCTGCGGGCTGGCAAAAGCGGCCATTTGCCAGGTGGCCACCATCGATTTAAAGCAGGGCGAACCCGGCCTGCTGGAATTTTGCCGCGCCAACGCCTGGCCCCTTGCCGCCTACCCGGCGGCAGAGCTGCGCAGGGTGCAGGGCAGCGTTACCCCCTCGGCCTTTGTGGCGGGGGTAACCGGGGTGGATAACGTATGCGAGCGTAGCGCCCTGGCGGCGGCAAAGGGCACACTTTACCAAACAAAACAAGCCGGTAACGGCGTAACCATGGCCGTAGCGCTTAAGCCCTACGCGCCGGATTGGAGCTGGCAGGATGAATAAGGTGTTTGTGGTAGGCCTAGGCCCCGGCGGGGCCGAATTTATGACGGCGCAGGCCCGCGCGGCCCTGCAACAGGCCGATGTGCTGTGTGGCTACACGGTGTACCTGGCGCTGGTGCAGCCCCTTTACCCGGGCAAGGCGTGCTATGCCACCCCCATGACCCAGGAGCTGGACCGTTGCCGCTGGGCGCTGGAACGCGCAAAGGCGGGCGGCACGGTGGCCCTGGTTTGCAGCGGGGATGCCGGGGTATACGGCATGGCAGGCCCGCTGTTGCAGCTTGCGGCCCTGTACCCCACCGTGGCGGTGGAGGTGGTGCCCGGGGTAACGGCGGCACTTTCGGGCGGGGCGGTGCTGGGCGCACCGCTTGGGCACGATTTTTGCGTTATTTCGTTATCGGACCTGCTTACCTCCTGGGCGGTGATTGAAAAGCGCCTTCGCAGCGCGGCGGCGGGGGATTTTGCGATTTGTTTATACAACCCATCCTCCCACAAGCGGCAGGGGTACCTGCGCCGCGCCTGCGAAATTTTGCTGGCAGCGGGCAAAAGCCCCGCAACCTGCTGCGGCTGGGTAAAAAATATTGGGCGGGACGGGCAAAGCGAAGCTACCTGTACCCTGGCCGAGCTGGCCGCGCTGGAAAATGGGGTGGTGGATATGTTTACCACGGTATTTATCGGCTCCGCCACCACCCAGGTGGTGGGTGGGCGGCTGGTAACGCCCCGTGGCTACAAAAAGGAAGCATCATGCACATTGTAATTTTTGGCGGCACGACCGAGGGGCGGCTGCTTTCTCACGCGCTGGCGGCGGCGGGGGCGGCGGTTACGGTATCGGTGGCAACCGAATATGGGCGGGAGGCGGAGGGCAACGCCCCCGGCATCACCGTGGTAACGGGGCGCAAGGCCGCGGGGGAGATGGCGGCCCTGCTGGCGGGGGCAACCCTTTGCGTGGATGCCACCCACCCCTATGCCGCCGAGGCCAGCGCCAACATCCGCGCCGCAACCCTGGCCGCTGGGGTTGGCTACCGGCGGCTGCTGCGCGGCGGCAGCCCGCTGCCGCCGGGGGCTGTGGCGGTGGATACCCCCGCGCAGGCCGCCGCCTACTTGCAGGGCAGGGCGGGCAACATCTTGCTGGCAACCGGCGTTAAGGAGCTGCCCGCCTTTGCCGCGCTGGGCGGGGAGCGGCTGTACCCACGGGTGCTGCCCCTTACCGCCAGCATTGCCGCCTGCGAGGCAGCGGGCATACCCCACCGCAACATCATTGCTTTGCAAGGCCCCTTTACGGTGGAATTAAATAGGGCACTTTTTGGGCAGTTTTCCATCCGCTATCTCGTCAGCAAGGATGGCGGCGCAGCGGGGGGCTTTGCCGAGAAGATGGAGGCTGCCGGCCGCAGCGGGGTGGTGCCGGTGGTTTTGCGCCGCCCCGGCGAGGCAGGCCAGCCCTACGATGAAATTTTGCAGGAAATTTTGCAAAAAATGCAACAAAATACGCAATAAACCGTAAAAAATGGATTTAAAAATACAATAAAAAGTAAGGAGAAAGCGGATGCAGGTAGTATTGACGGCCCTGGGCGGCGGCTGCGAAGCGGGGGATACCCTGACGGCGGAAGCCCTGGCGGCCCTGGCACAGGCCGATTGTATTGTGGGCGCGGCCCGGCTGCTGAAAGCCCTGCCCGCGGGCTGCACCCAAAACCGGTTGCCCGCCACCAAGCCCGAGGCCATTTTGGAAATACTGTTGGGCCAGCGCGGCGGCTGCGGCTGTTGCGCCGTGGTTTACAGCGGGGATACCGGCTTTTATTCGGGCACGCGGGGGCTGTTGCCCCTGCTGGAAAAGGCGGGGATACCCGCCCGGGTGCTGCCCGGTATTTCCAGCGTGCAGCTGTTGGCCGCACGCCTTGGCCGCCCCTGGCAGGATTGGGCGCGTATCTCGGCCCATGGGCTGGCGTGCGATGCCGTTGCCGGGGTGATGCAGGGGCGGCCTGCCTTTTTTTTGACAGGCGGCGCGGGCGGCCCGGGCGGGTTAGCTGCCCAGCTTGTGGCGGCCGGGCTGGGCGGGCTGGCGCTTACGGTGGGGGAGAACCTTTCCTACCCTGAGGAGCGCATTTTGCACGGCAGTGCGGAACAGTTTGCGGGCAAAGAATTTGCCCCCCTCTCGGTGCTGCTGGCCGAGGCTGCCCCCACCCTGCCACGGCGCACCCCCGGCTGGCCGGATACCGCCTTTGTGCGGGGGGGAACCCCCATGACCAAACAGCTGGTGCGGGCCGCCGCCCTGGCAAAGCTGGCCGTGCAGCCCACCGATACCACCTGGGATGTGGGCGCGGGCACCGGCAGCGTGAGTGTGGAATTGGCCCTGGCCGCCTACGCGGGGCACACCTATGCGGTGGAGCGTGACCCCGAAGCCTGCGCCTTAATACGCCAAAACCGCGAAAAATTTTGTGCCTGGAACCTTACCCTTACCCAGGGCCACGCCCCCGAAGCCCTGGCCGCGCTGCCCCCGCCCGATGCGGTGTTTATTGGGGGCAGCGGCGGGGCGCTGGGGCAGGTGGTGGCGGCGGTGCTTGGCGCAAACCCCCATGCGCGGCTCTGCATAGCGGCCATCACCCTGAACACCTTGCAGGCGGCTCTGGCGGCACTGGCAGAGGCCGGGGTGGCGGCGGAGGTGAGCCAACTTGCCGCCAGCCACACCAAAACGGCGGGCGGGCAGCAGCTTTTGCTGGCAAATAACCCGGTGTTTTTGATTGTGGGGAACGGGGCATGATTGAATTTATGGTGGCGGCCCCAGCCTCGGGCAGCGGCAAAACGGTGATGAGCTGCGCGCTGCTTGCCCTGCTTAAAAAAAGGGGCTTTGACCCCTGCGCCTTCAAATGTGGGCCGGATTATATCGACCCTATGTTCCACCGCGCGGTGCTGGGGGTGGAAAGCCATAACCTTGACCTTTTTTTGGCCGAAAAACCGGTGGCCAAGGCCCTTTACCGCCGCTATGCCGCCGGGCATGGCGCTGCCGTGTGCGAGGGGGCCATGGGCTACTACGATGGGGTGGGGGGCAGCACCACCACGGCCAGCGCCTGGGCGGTGGCCGATGCACTGGCCATCCCCACCCTGCTGGTGGTGCGGCCAAAGGGGGCAAGCTTGACCCTGGCCGCCAGCATCAAGGGGCTACAGGCCTTCCGCCCCGGCAGCCGTTTGGCGGGGCTACTGCTCAACGATTGCACCGCCATGCAGTACCGCAGCCTTGCCCCCCTGTTGGAGGCCGAAACCGGGCTGCCGGTGCTGGGCTACCTGCCCCATACCGATGCTGCGGATTTTGCAAGCCGCCACCTTGGCCTTTACACCGCCGGGGAGATTGAAAATTTGGCGGCAAAGCTGGAACAACTTGGGGAGGAAGCCGCCAAAGGGGTAGATTTGCCCCGCCTGCTTGCCCTTTGCGGGGGGGCGGTGGCTACGCAAGACCCTGTGCCAGACCCTGTGCCAGACCCCGCGCCCGGCACCGCCCCGGCCACGCCGGTAAGCAGAATGGCAAGTACAGCGGCAAGCACAACCGAAACCGCAACCCTGGCGGTGGCGCAGGACGAAGCTTTTTGCTTCACCTATGCCGAAACACTGGATGCTTTGCGCCAGGCGGGGGCCAGGCTGCAAATTTTTAGCCC
>JAQUSS010000201.1 GCA_028710135.1 Gemmiger sp.
TAAAGCCGATTGACCAGGCACAGTTTGTGGCCCTGCTACAGGAAACCATAGCCCAGGTGCAGGAGGCACAGCAGCGCAAGCAGCGGGCGGGCTTGAATGTGCGCGATGCACAGAAAAAGGTGCTGCTAGACCTTGTGAAATACGGTTTCCAAGAAATTTCGATGGAAGAACGCTTGAAGCGGTTGAACATTTGGACGCTGTTTGGAGATTACTGCGTGGGGGTGATGGTGCTAAAGGATGTACACCTTCTTGCGCCTATGTCGGATACGGTATCGTTTACGCGGATGAACCACCGGATAGAGAGCATGATTGACAATTGCAGCAGCCGGATGTTGCAGCAAGACTACGTGTGGGCGGAATGCGCAACGGGCGAATATTTGTTTGTTGCGTTGGGGGAGCGCACAGCCCTGAAAACGCTTTTGAACGAGATACAGGAAACGGTAAAGCGTGAACTGTGTGTGCCTGCCATGGTGGGGGTGAGCGACCATTGCACCGGCTGCCACAATATGTTTTACGGCTACCAGGAAGCGCGCAGCCTTGCGCTGCACACGCACAGCAGCACAAGGCGGCAGGCTGCGCCGGATTTGGATTTGCCGGGGATGCTGGCGGAGTTTGAAAATAACTTTGAGGAGTTGTTCCGCAACAATGCAGTGGGGGAACTGAACCGCACACTCTCGTTTGTTTACGACTTTTTATTCTCAAGCTACCGCACCGACCAACGCGCGGTTGAGGCGTTCCGCCAAATGTATGAATCGGTTTGTGATTATTTGGCTACGGCGTTTCCCCATTTGCAACCGGCATTTGAATTCCCGCCGGTGCCCTGTGACAGTATTGCGCGGATGGAGCCTTTTTTGAAAAAGCTGCAATCGGAAATTAAACGGCTGGAAAGCAAACAAAACGAACAGAGAATCAACGAGATATGCGAAGCGGTGCGTACCCTTGTACAGCGGGACTGTGCAAGCGTTACCTTGCAATCGGCTGCGCAGGATGTGAATATAAGCTATACCTACCTGAGCATTATATTTAAGGAGCAGACCGGCGAAAATTTTAAAGACTACATGACGCGGGTTCGGATGGAAAATGCCGCGCGGCTACTGGGTACGGACAAGAAGGTTTATGAAATTGCCCAAGAAGTGGGGTATAGCGATATCAAATACTTTAGCCGCTTGTTTAAGGGATTTTCCGGCAGTACGCCCAATGAATACCGGGAAAAGAATTACGAAAAATAACAAAACCCCCTTTACATTTTTGCTGAGATGGCAAAATGTAAAGGGGGCTTTGGGTTGCGGCTACCGTGAAGGCGGCGCGCGGGTGGTGCTTTATTTATTGGGCAAGGGTTTTCATGTAGGCGAGGTTCCCGGCAAGCTTATCGCGGGTGGTTTGCTCGTTAGAAAAATCTTCAACGGAAACGGTGCCATCGTAGTGGTTCGCTTTTAGCACATTGAAAAAATGGCGCAGGTCGGCCATGCCCTCCTTCAGCGGTGTCCACTTGCGCACCCATTTGGCGGCACCCAATTCATCGCGGCCATCGGGGGCAAGGATGCCATTTTTTACATGGATATGGGCGATGTAGCGGCCCAACAGCTCAAAGCTTTTTTGGTAATCCTCATAGCCCTCGTTCACCATGTTGCCGGGGTCAAAAATCAGGCCGATGGCATCGGGATCGCAGCCATCAATCAGGCTAAAGGCGGCGCTGGGGGAAGCCATAAGGTTATCCATATGGATTTCAAATACGATTTTTACACCGTATTGCTTGGCCATGCCTTCCAAAATTTTTATCTGCGATTTGGTTTCGCGCCACAATTCCGGCTGCGTTTTGCCGCTGTTATCCGGGTGTTCCGGCGGGAAAACACGTACCATTTTTGCGCCCATGATTTGCGCGGCTTGCAGAACAGGCTCCACAAGGGTGTACTGTGCAGGGTGCAGGTAGCTTGTTAAGCCGAAAATTTCAAGCCCGTGCTTTTGGCACAGCGCTTTTACCACGGGGGCAAGCTCTACCACGCGGGGCAAATCGATGGTGCTTTTGTTCCACACCCAATAGCGGCGGTCGAAAGGGATATCCGCAGGCTTTTGGGCGGGCATATCCTGCACACGCCACTCCACACCATCGTAGCCCAGCTCCTTTAGCAGCACGACCGTTTCTTCCAAATCGTATTCAGGCATACTGACAGAAAAAACACCGAATTTCATAGATAACATCTCCTTTTTGTTTGCAGTTTTGTACTCTGCTGTTTGTATAATACCGTGCCACAGGGAAAGAGGCCATGGATGGGGTGTACAAAAGTATGTAGAAAGCGTAGTTTGCGTGGGAAGGGGGGATGAAATTTGCGGTGAAGCGGCAGATCGTTACAAAAAAACAGGCCCCTGCAACCGGAAAAGATACCTTGCCGGGTGCGGGGGCCGGAGCTTTTTTGGGGGGTTAGTGGGTGCGGAGCTGCCAGAAGGCTACGGCGCTGGCGGCGGCTACGTTTAGGGAATCGACACCGTGGGACATGGGGATGCAGACGGTGTAATCGCACCCGGCGATGGTGGTGTGGGCCAGGCCGTCGCCCTCGGTGCCGAGGACGATGGCAAGTTTTTCTTCGGCCATGAGGTGGGGGTCGTCGATACTGACGGCGTTTTTGCTTAGGGCCATGGCGGCGGTTTTGAAGCCCAGCCCGTGCAGGCGCGCAAGGCCGGGGGCGGGCCAATCGCCCGGGAGGGTGCCGATGCGCGCCCAGGGAACCTGAAACACCGTGCCCATGCTGACGCGCACCGCGCGGCGGTTGAGAGGGTCGGCACAGGTGGGGGTGAGGAGGACGGCATCGATATGCAGCGCCGCCGCGGAACGGAAGATGGCACCCAGGTTGGTGGCATCCACAATCCCCTCCAGCACGGCGACCCGGCGGGCGTTGGTGCAGAGGGCTTCGACCTCAAGGGCGGGCGGGCGGCGCATGGCGCAAAGCACGCCACGGGTGAGCGGATAGCCGGTAAGCTGGGCCAAAAGCGCACTTTCGCCGGTATAAAGGGGGATGGAATCCCCCCCGGGCAGGCGGGCGCACCGGGCCAGGATGGCCGCCGCCTGCCCGGTGATTTGCTTTTGCTCCATCAAAAAAGCAAGCGGCTGGCAGCCGGCATCGAGGGCACGCTCGATGACCTTGGCGCTTTCCGCAATGAAGATGCCTTTTTCCGGCTCCAGCCGGTTGCGGAGCTGGGCCTCGGTCAGGCGGGTGAAAACATCCAGCGCGGGGAGGGAAAGATCGGTGAGGAAGATTGTATTTGGCGTAGT
>JAQUSS010000061.1 GCA_028710135.1 Gemmiger sp.
ATGGACCCCGACATCGTAGGGGCGGATATCATCCGCCCGCTCTCGTGGGGCATCAACAATACAATGATAGGAACATGGTCCGGCATCCTACAATATTTATCCACGATGATGTTACCGTAATACATGGAAATGGCACAGATTGCTATTTTTTCTATTTTTCCATATTGTGATGATGGCGGGACATTCGGGCTGCTCCTTCGGGTGGGCTGCTCCTTCGGGCGGATACTATCCGCCCCTACATTTTTACCGTGGCATCACCGCCGCCACCGCCGCATAGTTTGGGTGAGGGGGGGATTGCGATGGTAGAGCTTTTGGGGCTGCTGGGCAGCTTTATACAGGCGGCCGCCGGGCAGATACTGTACCTGGCGCTGCATTTGGAGAGCGGGAGCTTCCCGCGACCATTATCACTCAAGGCGGAGCAGGCGGCCTTTGCGGCCCTGCAAAAGGGCGACCCCGACGCGCGGGACCGCCTGATACGCCACAACCTGCGGCTGGTGGCCCATGTGGCCAAAAAATACTATGCCGCCCCTGCCGGGCAGGACGATTTGATTAGCATCGGCACCATCGGGTTAATCAAGGCCGTGAACACCTACAACCCCGCGCGCGCGGTGCGCTTTGCAAGCTATGCCTCCCAGTGCATTGAAAACGAGCTGCGTATGCACCTGCGCCGCACACGGCGGGAGGGGGTGCCTGCCTCCTTGCAGGAACCGCTGGAAGGGGGCGGCGGCAGCGATAGCGGTATGCTGACCCTGGCCGATGTGCTGCCCGATGATGCCGATATGGCGCAGGATTTTGAGCGCAGCGAGGCTGCCGCCCAGCTGCACCACCTGCTGCGCACCCTGGATTTGGGCGATGCCCGCGCAGGCGAAATTTTGGCCCTGCGCTACGGGCTGAACGGCAGCCAGCCCCAAACCCAACAGCAGGTAGCTGCCCGCCTGGGCATCAGCCGAAGCTATGTATCAAGGCTCGAAAAAAAGGCCCTGGAAAAGCTGCGGGCGGCGCTGGAGAAAGGCAACAAGCAAAATGGCCGGTAAACACATTGCCGGCGGCCATTGGTTCGATAGATTGTATTGATGATGCCCCACGGGCACGGGCGGATGATATCCGCCCCTACGTTGTTGGTGCCATTGATGCAATGGATAGCCATCTACCGATACCGCTACAGCGGAACACCCCGGCGCACTTGTGCGCCGGGCTGTTCCGCTGTATAAGGAGGATATGAAAAAGTTACTTAGGTGGTTTTTTGGGTGGCGCGGTATTCGGCCGGGAGCTGGTCAAGCGTTTGCCACTTGCCCATGGCTTCCTCCAGGGTCATCCCCTTCTCCATCGCATCGCGGCGGCAGGCGTTCACGGCCTGAATTTCCTTCATCTTATCGCCGGTCAGCGAGTAGTTCTTCATGGCCAGCAGCGTGGCGGCCCAGGCTGCCATGGGCACCACACAGAACAGCAGGATAACCACCACGCTCATACCCGGCGTGTAGGGGCTGTACTGCGTGGGCAAAATATCAAGCCCGATTACGCCGACCGCAATGCCAACCACGGTTGCCGAAAGGCTGGATACCAGCTTATCTACGAGGCTGAACAGCGTGCCCATAATCCCCGGGATATAGTTGCCGCTGCGGTAGGTTTCATAGTCCGAGCAATCGGCAACCATGGGGATGGGCATATCGGCGGTGGCGTAGTAGGCACCGTAACCGATGCCAAAGAACACCACAAAGGCCGCCGTGTAAAGGTTGAAGTTCGAGAAGCTGAGGTTGACGGCAGGGTCGCCCGCTTTCCAAAGCAGCATCAGCGCCAGCACCCCGACATACATCAGCAGCGCAATGCCCACATAGCGCATCAGGCTGGCCTTTTGGCCCTTTTTCTGGCTGGTGCGCACCGTCAACACAAAGAACGGCACGCTGCAAACATAGCCCAGCACCATCATGGGCAGGTACAGCCCATCGTAGTTGCCCATCATGCAGCCGTACAGCATACACAGCACGGTGGTGTTGGTGGCAATGGAAAGTGCCAGCTTGCAGCCGGCACCCGCCACCATCAGGCGCTGCATGGGGTTGTTGTTTTTGATAATTTGGATATATTCGCTGATTTTTACCTTGGCGGCCTTGTTGCCGCTGATGCCAAAGTATTTGGGTTGGTCCTTCTCCCAGATGCCAATGATGGCCAAAATGGTGAGCAGGAACGAGATGGCAATACCCACCGGGGCCAGCATACCGAAAAATGCGGCGGAGGAATAGCCACCCTCAAAGTTTTTGGCCAAAATAGGCGCAAAAAACTGCATAGCGCCCATGCCCAACAGGCTGCCCACCGTGTTGAAAATGGTGAACAACGGGCGCTGGTTGGGGTCGTTGGTTAGCACGGTTTGGCCGCTGCGGGTGCAGGAGGTTTGGAACGTGTAGCCGATAACCCAGATAAAATACAGCACCACAAAGGCCGCATAGCGCGCCCACATCATGCTGGCGGGGATTAGGGGGGTAAGGCCGTACAGCACCAAAATGCTGGCCGCCATGATGATGTTGCCAATCAACATAAAGGGGCGGAACTTGCCAAACTTGCCGTTGGTGCGATCCATCAATGCGCCGATGATGGGGTCGGTAATGGCATCGCACAGGCGCATGGCGGTAACCATAATCGAAGCAAACAGGGTGCCCAGCATAAGTACATTGGCACCAAAGGTTGCAATGTAGGCCAGCACCAGCACATAGTAGACATTGGTAGCGCCGTTGTTCAGCGGGAACAGTACCAATTGATAAGGCTTTGCGCGGTTCATCCGGGATGCGCCAGCCACTTCCTTACTCATATTGTTTTCCTCGTCTTTCTTTATACCCAGTTTGCACTCTTACTTTTCCCTTTTTTGAGCAGATACTCCTGGTTGGGCGTTGCCACTTTATGGAAGGTTGCCGTATCAATGCTGCCGTTGCCAACCGCGCTGATTTCCAGCGTATCCTGTAGCGCTACCTTGAAGGTAAACACCTTATCCCCGGTTTGCTCGGCGCTTTTTTTGCCATTTTCGTAAAGGCAGATGCTTTTCAGGTTGGAATACACCTTGACCACCATGCTATCCCCGGTGCGATCTACAAACCGTTTGGAGCAGATATGCACAAACGGTTCGTCGCTCCACCAGGCTTTGTACAGGTAGAAGCTATCTTTTTTGGTTTTGCGGTCAAAAGTAATTAAGCCCTTGTGGTTCATGCCCGGCTCGCCGCCCTGGTCGCGTGCATCGGCGGCAAAATCGAACATATTCCACACATGGGTCGCCCACAAAAACGGGTGGCGGGCAAAGCAGCGAAGCATATACTCGTGGTATTTTGCCTGGTATTCCTCGGTATGGTCGCCACGGCGCGGGTGGGCGCTGTGCAGGTTGGGCATCCCCTCGGCCCCATACTCGCTAAAGCCAAGCGGGCGGTTGGGGTAGATGAGGTGGAAGAAATTCATCCACAGGTCGTTCAAAAATAGGCCCGGCACATACCAGCCAAGGTACAGGTTCCAGCTGACAAGGTCCGAGATATGCGCCACCCGGTTGAAGGGGCCACACACGGCGTAGCAGGCCAGCGAGGTGGGGCGGGTGGGGTCCATCTGGTGGCACAGCTCGTTCAAAACGCGGTGGTTATCCAGCATATCGGCCTTATCCTTGGTGGAGATGGTAATCTCGTTCGAGAGGCCCCATGTCACAATGCTGGGGTGGTTATAGTTTTGCACAATCAGCTCTTTCATCTGGCTGATGGTGTTGGCGCGGCCCGCGGGCATATGCTCCGAAATATAGGGGATTTCGGCCCAGACAATCATGCCGTTTTCATCGCACAAATCGTAAAAATACTGGTCGTGCTGGTAGTGCGCCAGGCGGATGGTGTTGGCACCAACCTCCTTGATGAGGGCCATATCCTCCTCGTGCATCGCCTTGGTGATGGCGTTGCCCAGGCCCTTACGGTCCTGGTGGCGGCTAACGCCGTGCAGCGGGTAGGGTTTGCCATTGAGGAAAAATCCTTTTTTGGGGTCCACCACAAAGCTGCGGATGCCAAACCGCGTGCGCACTTCATCCACCGGCTGGCCGTCCACCGCAAGGGTGGCCACCGCCGTGTAGAGGTAGGGGTCGCGCACGCCGTTCCAGAGGTGCGGGTTTGCCAGCGTGATGGCCGCATCGTTTCCTTCTGCCGTGGCAACCGTGTTGCCCGCGGCATCCAGCAGCTGCACAGCAACTGCGCCCTCGCCCTCCACAAAGCTTTCCACCCGCACGGTGGCAGTGCCCTGCGCCAGGGTGGGGGTAATTTTTACGCCGCTGCCGCCAAAATGGCCGAGGGCAAAGTGGTTTTTGTGGACGACCACCAGCGTAACATCCCGGTAGATGCCGCCGTAAAAGGTGAAATCGGCTTTTTGCGGGTAGACCGTATCGTTTTTGCCGTTATCAATTTCAACCGATAGTTCGTTGGAGGGTTGCAGGTAGGGGGTAACATCCGCCCGGAAGGTGGAGTACCCGCCATCGTGGCGAATCACTTCGTGGCCGTTCAGGTAGACCACCGCGCTGGCGTTTACGCCATCAAACTGTAACCAAACCTGCTGGGCTTCCGTATGTTCCGGCGCCAGGAAGGTGGTTTCATAGTGGCAGGTACCACGCCAGTAGTCGTTGCCGCCATCCTGGCCATCGAGGTTGTTCCAGGTGTGGGGCAAGGTAACCGGTACCGTTTTTCCGTCTGGGCCAGTGAAGCGCCAGTCTTGTTGTAATGCAAGAGATTTACGCATACACATTTCTCCGATTCTATTAGGTGGGTACCGTATCAAAACGTGTACCGCGTTGGGCTGGGCAGGGCGGGGCTGTGTGGGGGTGTTTTCTCCACACAGGCCATGCGGGCAGTTCGGCCATTCAGGCCGTTTTTTTCACCTTTTTCAGGTAAAGGGCAACCTCCGACACCACAAAGCCCAAGCCCAGCAAGGCCGCGCAGATGGTAAGCTCGCGCATATGGGCAAACGGCTCGATGCCGTAGATGGTATCGGCTACAGGCCAAATCATGGCATGAATATACATTAGCAGCGAAACGCCACTGCCCACGCAGAGCAGCACCGGCGCGTAGGGGGCCAGTTTTTCAACAAACAGCATCACCGCACCCGCCACGGCCGTCACGGCCAGCACAATGCAGATAGTTTGGTTGAAAAGAGGCTCCTTGTACGCAATTTTGCTGAACCAGATGCTGTAGGTAACGGCAGCGGCAATGCAGAGTGCCGCCGCTACCAGCCCGGCGTAAAACCCGGCCGCCTTATTTTGCAGCAGACCTTTTTTCATAGGGATCTCGAACTCCTTCCATAGATACAGGTGTTAGGTTTTGGCTTTTTAAAAATCAACCATGGAACGGCAGATTCCCTGGCTGCGTGTAAAAGAGCGCCGGGCGGTGAACCGCATTCCACCACCCAAACGGCTGCGTTTACTTTATAAAATAAATTATGTCATTTGTTTGCGCTTTCGTCAAACCTTGGGCGGGGCTTTTTCCGGGTGGAAATCTTCCATTCACGGCACATTTCATGCCGTTCACGGCATATTTTGCCGCGAAACAGCCAAAATATGCCGTGAACAGGCAACCGGCGTGTTCTGCGGTTTGACACTGTTTTTATACGGCAGTGCTTTGCGCGCAGCCACCCTTACCAAGTAAGGCAAAACAGTGTATGATAAAGGTAACAAGCTGCCTAAAACGCGCACGCCGCGCCGCTTGCCGCATGGTTGGCAGAAACCACCGCGCAAGCGCCCGCATGGCGATTTTTGCACCCGCGCTGCCCCCGCATGGACCGCCAAGGTGCCAAAGGCAGATGAATCCCAACCAAGAAAGGAACGAAGAACCTCCATGAAAACCTCAAATACTAGAATTTTCAAAAAGATTTTCACCAATATTATGGCCATTCTTTTGGTAATTTCCTTCTTTGCGGGTACGGTAACAAGCGAATTTGCCGGGCAGATTAACTCCTTCCTGGGCATTTCCACTACCAAAACCCAACACACCGGCGATGCCGATGCCGGTTACACACGTTACTACGAGAGCGAATTTGAAAACGTTGCCGCGCTGAAACAGGCGGGCCTGGATAAGGTGCGCGAGGTGGAAAACGAGGGCGCTGTTTTGCTGAAAAACAGCGGCGATACCCTGCCCTTGCAGGGCAAAAAGGTTTCGCTGTTTGGCGCAACCGCCATCTCGCCTGTATTTGGCGGCACCGGCTCGGGTGCCGTTTCCTCCGAGAATGCGCCGACCTATGAGCAGGTATTTACCGAGGCCGGCTACACCGTTGTCAACTCGGACCTGTTGAGCTGGTACGCGGACGAGGAATTTGGCCGCGACTTTGACCCCGGCAACATCAACGAGGCTTCCTGGAAGCAGATTCAAAAATCGGACGCTGCCGAAAGCTTTGGCGAGGGCGAAACCGCCATCTTCATCATTGGGCGCGTTGGCGGCGAAGCCAACGACCTGAAAAGCACCGACCATGACGATGGTGCCGATGGCGATTACCTGCGCCCCAACAAAAACGAGCTGGCCGTGCTGGAAGGGCTGAAGGAATACAAGGACGAGGGCAAAATTTCCAACATCGTGCTTTTAATCAACAGTGCCAACCCCCTCTCGGCCGCGTTTATCAACGATGAAGCCTACGGCATTGATGCCGCGCTGTGGATTGGCTCGGTTGGCCAAACCGGGCTGTATGCCGTTACGGATATCCTTTCGGGCGCGGTTAACCCCTCCGGCTCGCTGCCGGATACCTGGTGGACCGATAACCTACTTGACCCTGCCATGGCGAACTTTGGCAGCTACACCTACAGCGGCTCCGACGGATATTCCTTCGGTTCCACACCCCGGGTATTCAATATGTATGTTGTGTACCAGGAGGGCATCTACGTTGGCTACCGCTACGCCGAAACCCGCTACGAGGATACCGTGCTGGGCACCGCCAAGGTGGGCGATTACGATTATAACAGCGTGGTTGCCTACCCGTTCGGCTACGGCCTAAGCTACACCACCTTTGCCATGTCGGACATGAAGGTGAGCAAGGACGGCAGCGGGATGGATACCGCCTACAGCGTGGATGTTAAGGTGACGAACACCGGCAAAACCGCCGGCAAAAAAACCGTGCAGATTTACGCGCAGAAGCCCTACACCGATTACGACAAAACCAACCAGATTGAAAAGGCTTCGGCCGAGTTGGTTGGCTATGGCAAGACCCAAATTTTGGAGCCCGGCGCAAGCGAAACGGTGACCGTAAGCGTGCCCGAGTACTTCTTAACCTCCTACGATGCCACCAACACCGGCGTTTATATTTTGGACGAGGGCAGCTATTACCTGACCGCTGCCGATAACGCCCACGCGGCCGTCAACAACATTTTGGCCGCCAAGGCAAAAACCACCGCCGATGGCATGACCGCAGAGGGCGATGCCGCCCTGACCTACACCATGGAGTACGGCTTTGACAGCGAAACCTACGCCAAAGCCTACGGCACCGGCAACGAGGTTTCGAGCCTGTTTGCCAGCGTGGACATCAACCGCTACGAGGGTGCCGGCGACAATAAAGTACAGTATATCTCCCGCAGCGACTGGGCGGGCACCACCACCCTGTGGGCGGCGGATGACGAGGGCCACAACACCAGCTACGTCAAGCTTGCCATGACCGACCAAATGGCCGCCGATGTGGTGCTGGACGATGCCGACCTGCCCGAAAACGACGGGGAGTGGCCCACCATGGGCTCCACCGAAACCTCCTACCAGCTTATCAACCTGCTGGAAACCGAGGACGGCTCCCCCATTGCCTACGACGACCCCATTTGGGACGACTTGCTGGACCAGTTGACCTTCCCGCAGCTCAGCAAGCTGGCTGCCGTGGGCCTGCGGATGACCGCCTCGGTGGAGGAGATTGGCAAACCCGAAACCCTTGACCACAACGGCCCCAGCGGCGTGACCCAAAAATACAGCATTGGCCCCAACGGCTATGCCATGCAAACCAACGACCCCGATAAGGATACCACCGGCACCTGCTACCCCTGCAACGGCATCATTGCGGCAACCTTCAACGATGCGCTGGTAAGCGAGGTTGGCGCGCTGATTGGCGAGGATGCCATGTGGGCCGGGTACGCCGGGTTCTACGGCACCGGGCTGAACATCCACCGCACCCCCTACTCGGGCCGTGTGTTCGAGTATTACTCGGAGGATGGCATCCTGACCGGCTTGATTGCCGGGGTGGAAACGCAGGCCATTCAGTCCAAGGGCGTGTATGTTTACAACAAGCACTTTGCCCTGAACGACCAGGAGGAACAGCGGCAGGGCATTGGCACCTGGTGCAACGAGCAGGCCCTGCGCGAAATTTACCTGCGCGCTTTTGAGCTGCCCATTGCCAACGCCGATGCCAAATGCGTGATGACCGCCTTCAACCGCGTGGGTGCGGTGTGGTCGGGCGCAAGCGCCCCCCTGATGACCGATTGGCTGCGTGGCGAGGCCGGTATGACCGGTTTTGCCGTTACCGATATGTACGATGGCAGCTATATGTCCAAGCCCCACGAGGTTTTGGCCGGCAACGATATCCCCGATAACTACCCCGGCGTTACCGGTACCTCGATGAGTGGTGCATCCAGCGATTTGGGCTACGAATTTGCAGCATACGGCCCCGGCGCCGCCCAGGAGAACGCCCAGATTGGCCGCGCCATGCGGGAAACCGCGCACCGCATCCTGTACACGGTTGTGCATTCCCGCGGGATGGATGGCATCAATGCCGATACCGTTATCGTCCAGGTAACCCCGTGGTGGAGCACCGTGCTGACCGCTGCCAAGGTTGTTTTTGCACTCTTGACGCTGCTTGGTGCCGCCCTGCTGGTGATGGATAGCGTTGGGTTTACCCCCAAGAAAAAGGGCAAAAATGGCAACGCGGCAAAATAAGCTTGCATAGCCTTGCGAATTTAAAGTTTTTATAATAGGATAAAGCGCCACCCCCTGCCGGGCAGTTCCGGCAGGGGGTGGCGCTTTGCTTTTGGTATATCCCTTGTGCCGCCTGGCAGCGCGTGTGGGGCGGGATGGTGGGGAATGCGGTATACGGCCGGGGGTAGATGTTGGCGGGTACAGAGGCGGGTTTGCGGGGGCCTGATGGCTGATGATGACGGGGGCACTGTACCTGCGGATTTTTTGGCAGGCATTGGGCGTGGGGGTAGGCTGCGGGTGGCCATTAGCGCCCACGGACAGAGCAGAGCCCTGTCCCTACGGATGGTTTGGCTGGCACGGCACGTTGGGGTAGGCTGCGAATAGCCGTTCGCACCCACGGACAGAGCAGAGCCCTGTCCCTACGGATGTTTGATTGGCATTGGGCGTTGGGGTAGGCTGCGGGTGACGTTGGCGGGCACGGGGGCGGGCTTTCGGCCCCTCTAGCGCCAGGTGTTGGCGGGGGCCACTGTAGGGACAGGGCTCTGCTCTGTCCGCCCTTATGGGGGCGGAATGTTGGGGTGGTGGCACGGGGGGTGCCACGCGGGGCGGTTTGGCAGGCATTCGCACGTTTGGGTAGGCTGCGAATAGCCGTTAGCACCCACGGACAGAGCAGAGCCCTGTCCCTACGGATGTTTGGCAGGCATCGGGGCATCTCGGGGCATAGCGCGCAAAAAATCGCAGCCCGCTGTTGCAGGCTGCGATTTTTGCTAGCTTAGGTTTTGGCGCTGCCGGGGTACTGCTTACGCCTTGGTGAAGATGTAGGCATATTCCCAGGTGGCCTTTTGGTCGGTGTTGATGTGGCCATCCGAGTAGCCGACGATCAACTGGCCGTCCGCGTTCACGGCAATGGCATCCATCAGTTCCATATCCTCAACGGTCGTGCCGGTCAGCACATCGAAGAACAAGCCTTCGTCATCGTCGCGAATTTTGAACTTGTTGGCACCGGAGAACTCGGCGTTCCCCTCGCCAATCACGTTTACCGTGGTCCAATCTTTCCAGTTGGAGGAGCATTTGTAGTCGTCCACGTCGATGCCGGCGTGGTTGAAGCTCATGGTGCCGGAAAGGTTGATGGCATCGGCGTGGATGTAGTTGGGCTCATCCACCAGCTTGTTGGCATCGATGCTCTCCTCAATGTCCAGGGTGCAGGCATCTGCCTCAACAGGCAACATCCCATCGTCAGCCGTGTAGGCACCGGTCAGCACCCACTTGCCAACAAACTCGTCCGGTTTGGCATCGTAGTTCACAACCAGGGCTTTGTCGCTTGTGGCAGCGCCCGCGGTCTCGGTTTTGGTGTCTTCCTTTTTGCTCTCGGCCGGGGCGGAGGCAGCAGGGGCCTTCACATTGCTGACATCCATCGTCAGGCCGTAGCCGGATTTATACAGGTTGCCGTCCGCATCCTTGTAGGCGTAGCTGCCCGAGGGGGAGGTGGCCAGAACGGCGGCATCGATGTACTGGTCTTTATCGTAGCCGGGCACATCGTTGGGGGAAGCGCAAACCTGGTAGGTTTTGCCATCTGAAAGCTCGGTGGCGGTAACGGCAATCACTTCCTCGCAGGAAACCATGCTGACGGGCAGCTTGCCGGTCGGGGCATACTGGCCGGTCAACAGGTCCATACGGGCCTGTGCGCTGGAGGTGAAGGAGCCAAGCAGGGCATCGCAGTAGGGCTCCAGGTTGGTAAGAATCCAGGGGCTGGAGATATCGACCGAGGCAACCACCACACCGCCATTGGCGTGTACGGCATCCGCTACCTTGGAGATTTTTTTGACATCCTGCAGGGTGGTTACTTCCACCGTGGTGCCATCGGGAATCTGAGTGGCGGGGGCAACGTGGTTGACCTCAAGGTTCTCAACAAGGTCCAGGGTGTGCATATACTCATCCGACTGCGAAACGCCACCGGGCACAACGTCCAGAATGGCGATATCGGCGGTGGTTTCGTCATCCACCAGGGTATAACCGGCAGCCTCAATGGCCGTGGTCCAAGCGGTGACTGCATCCTCTTTCTCACCGCTGTTGCTGTAGGATGCAAGGTAAACCTTCTTGGAGGTATCGGTCAAAGGCAGGGTTGCATTGCTGTTCTTCATCAAAACAACCGATTTACGGTTGATTTCGGTGGTGATATCCGCAATGGTAGCGTTCTCGTCCGCACCAACGGCCTTGCTCTCGGCAGGGTCACGGTAGGGGTTCTCGAACATGCCAAGGTCAATCCAGCTTTCCATACGGTTGGTGGTGGCGCGGTCAAACGCTTCCTCGGTCACCAGGCCGGTGGTTACGGCTTCGGCAACGGCGGTGTAATCCAGAACCGGGGTAAAGCCATCGCCCACAACGTCACAGCCGGCGTTGATAACGCCCGCATAACGCTCGGCCTCGGTCATATCCTCAGCACCCCAGAACTGGGTGGTGATGATGTTGGAGTCGGAATTGATGAAGCCCGTGAAGCCCAGGGTATCCTTGAGCAGGGTCTGCAAGATGGTGGTATTGTAGGCCGAGCCAATCTCCTCGGGGGTAAGCTCAACGCCCTTGTAGCTTTGGGGAACGCTGCGGGCATCGGTGGCCGGGCGGCTGTAGGAGGGCATGATGCCGGCAACGCCGGCATCCACGGCCGCCTGGAAGCCGGGCATCTGGTAGGTTTCCAGGCTGCCCTCGGTTTCGTAAATGCGCCACTGGCCCATGCCATAGTGGGATTCAAAGCCGTTTTCGGCAGCGCCGTCACCGGGGAAGTGCTTCATGATCAGGGCAACATCCCCGGGCTGGGTGCCATCGGTGCCATGCTGGTAGCCCTCGATCAGGGCGGTGACAATGTCGGTCATGACAGCGGGGTCCTCGGTGTAGGTGCCCGAGTTGCGGGGCCAACGGGGATCGGTCACAATATCAATCTGGGGGCCGTACATCTGGTGGATGCCCTTGGCATCCCAAATTTCGGCATCCATCTCGGCAAACTTTTTGATGGCATCGCCGTTGCCGTCACCGGCAGCCACAGCGCCAAAGCCCAGGTTGGAGGGGAAGCCGCTGTTCATGGGGTTGGAGAGGATGACATACGGAATGACAACCTCGCCCTTGGCGGCGGCATCCTGCTCGGCAATCGCGTTCAGGGTGTTGTTGAAGAGGGCACCGGTTTCGGTATCGGTATTTGCGCGGATAACGCCGGAGCGGTTGTTTGCTTCGGTGATGTTCTCGGTTGCAAAGGCTGCTGCCATGGCCGCCTGGAAACGGTCGCCCAGGCTGCCTTCGTCCTTCGCGGCGGTCTCGGCGGTTTCTGCCGGCAGGGTAACCAGGGTATCCAGCTTTACATTGCCGTTCTCGTCATAAACTTCCTCGGCGGTCTTCACGGAGGGGCTGGTTACCAGCGCGTTTTTCAGCAGGCCAATGCGCTGTTCCTGCGTCATTCTGCTGACCAAATCGGCAACGCGCTCGCTGGTGGGCAAACGCCAGTCCTCGTAGGTATCGAGGGTCTTGTTGTTGTTGCTATCGCGGAAATACTGGCCATTCTCCTGGATTACACCGGTGAAGGTGGTGCCAATCTCGGGGCCATCCTCGTTCTGGTAGAAAACGGGGGCCACGTATTCCGTGAGGGGCTTGCCGCTCTCGGCGGTATTGGGTGCCTCAATGTAGCCGGATTCCCCGGCGGTTTCGGTGGTGGGGGCGCTGCTGGCAGGGGTGCTGCTTGCAGCCTTCCCACAGCCGGCCAAGCTTGCGGCAACCATCGCTACGCTGAGCGTTGCTGCAACAACCCGTGTTGTGTTGTTCTTCTTCATGCTATTTCTCCTCCATGTGATATTTGATAAAGGCGGTTTGCCTTACATCCCCTGGTTTTGCGCTTCCTGCGTGTTTGGGGTGCCTTGCAAGCACCCCGCTGCGCCTACGCCCTTGTAGATGGTAAAAGTGTACCACGAATTGCCTACTAGGCAAACCCAACGCCCTTGTGCAAACCGGTACCATCCTGTTCGTGACGCGCCTTTTCCTTCGTAAACCCTACTCTATTTTGCGTGAAACAACTTTTTTTGACGTGAACTGTACGGTTTATGCCGTAGCCTGTTTGCCGCTGCCATACCCCGGCAGAAGCGGGCCACCCGGTTTACATACATTTCCCAACATAGTTGATAAAGCTTTGCTCGATTCGTTTTTGATGCGATTTGGCAATTTGTATCTGCGCGCCGTTCACCACAAGATGGTTGCGGTGCAAGCTTTGGATGTAGCGCACATTGACAAGATAGGAGCGGCTGCATTGCAGGAACCGGCAGCTTTCAAGCTGCTCGCACACGGTGCCCAGGCGGCCCCGCACCTTATAATCCCCCATCTCGGTATGGTAAACTAAGTCATGGTCGTACACTTCAACATAGTAGATATCGTTGGTGGACATCCCCACAATGCCCGCAGGCGTTTTGAGGGCGAAGTACTCCCCTTCGTTGCCATCAATGTGCTTGAGCACCTTATCCATGGCGCGGTTGATGGTAACCTCGTCCACCGGCTTGATGATAAAATCCAGCGCTTCGGCCTCGTAGCCGTAAATGGCCATCTGCATGGAATCGGACATTAAAATCAGCTTTCCTTCCTTATTCACAATCCGCAAAAAGCGTGCCGTTTCCAAGTCTTCCCGGTTGTCCGCGCGGATATTCATAAACACAATGTTATACACAACGCTGCTGCGAACAAGGTCTATCCCGCTGGTGTACCGGTGGATGCGATAGGTGGTTTGCTTTTCATCCAAATGCTGTTCAATATAATTTTGCAATACCATTGCATCTGCGTGGTTATCCTCTACAATCGCAATCAAGACCATGGGTGGCTCCTTCCTTTTTTTGAATCGCGGTGCCGGGTATTTTTGGCTGTTTGCTACCGCCATCGTGTCCTTTTTTATAGTTTCTTTTCTCTATGAGCAAATTGTAGCACTGCCCATTTCCATCCACAATAGGGTTGCGGCATACGGTATCCAGCGTGCGAAAAGTGGTTTTCCGCAACCAAAAAAGTGGGCCAAAGTTTGTGCAACATTCACAAACCTTGGCCCATCTTGTTTTCGCGTTTACGAGGCCTGCTCCGCCGGCCTTGGTATCACAACGTGCAACACAAACACGCCGTTGTTTGCCTCGGTGGAGAGGATGCCCCCATATTTTTTGGTGATATCCTGCATGGCACGCACGCCCCAACCGCCCGTTACATGGCTGGGCTTTGTGGATACCGGCAGGCCATCCACCATTTCCAGCGGGCCTTTTAGCGGGTTGGTAATGTTTACCACCAAAAAGTTTTGGTGCCGGTAAACCTGCACATCAATAAAGCGCTGCTCAGGCTCCGCAATGGTGCTTACCGCATCAATGGCATTCTCAATCGCCTCGGCAAAAAGGGCATACAAATCGGTGGCGGGCATAAAATTGAGCTGTGCGCCATCGGCCACGCAGTTGATTTTAATTTCCCGCGCACCGCACAGCAGGCTTTTTTCCGTCAGCAGGGTATCCAGCACATTGTTGCCCGTTTTGGTGATGCTATCGTAAATGCGGATGGATTCCTCGGCCTGTTGCAGCGATTGTTTTAGCGCATCATCGTTTGTTTTTCCGCGCAGGGTGGCAATTTGCATTTTTAGCTGGTGGCATTTGTGGTTGATGATTTTAATGTTCTGCTTTGCCAGCGCGTATTGCTCCTGCTGGCGGGAGTAGAGAAAGTTCATGGTGTCCAGCTCTTTTTGAAGGGCCGCCTTGCGGAAAATATCAATTTGCATATACATGATGGTAATGCAGTTAATTTGCGCGGTTAACAGCAGGGCGGGCAGGAAGCCGCTCTGCTTAAAATCGACAATATGCACAATGATATCAAACAGAACAAAAAACAGGGTGGTTAGCACAATGGCGCTGGAAAGCTGGCGTGGGCCAATGTTGTACCGCCCGCCGCGCACCCCACGCTTGGCAACCACATAGTACCCCTGCATGCACACCACGGCAAAAACCGCCACCAACAAAGCGGTGTGCGGCAAAAGGGGCAGCGCACCGCCAAAAAAAGCATTTTCGCTTAGGGTTACCACCTCGTACGCGCATTGCACCTGCAAAATTGCCCAGGTTGCGCCATAGAAGGCATCCTGCCATTTTACGTTGCAGCTGTACCATAGGGCGATAAAAATTGCGGCCAGTATCAT
>JAQUSS010000202.1 GCA_028710135.1 Gemmiger sp.
GCGCATTGCCGTAAACAGTGAGCTGGATGCCCTGAACGAGGGCTTGGATGCCCTGTTCGATTGCCTGCTGCCCGGCGGCAGGCTCTGCGTCATCACCTTCCACAGCCTGGAGGACCGTTTGGTCAAAAACAAATTCCGGCATTGGGCGCTAAAATGCACCTGCCCGCCGGATTTACCGGTTTGCGTTTGCGGGGGTAAACCCAAGGCGCTGCTGGTAACCCGCCGCCCCATTGAGGCCGACGAGGGCGAGCTTGCCGAAAACCGGCGCAGCCGCTCGGCCAAATTGCGGGTGCTGCAAAAGTGCTGAAACGGCATAACCGTTAAGTACAACCACAACAAACCGTTTAAAAACAAAGCATTTGATAAGAGAGGGGGCGGCTGCGATGGCAACGGCTGCACTAAATTTAGGATACCAGCAAAAAGAACAGGCAGGGGCAAGGCCCCAGGTGCGGGTGGTGCAGGGTGGCCGCCGCCGCTTGGATAAGGTGCGCCAAACCCTGGCCGCCGTGCGGGGCGTGCTGACCGCTGCGCTGGTGCTGGGGCTGATTGTCAGCTTGGTATACAGCCAGTCGATGGTAACGGCCCTGAACGGGGAGGTTTCGGCCGCCCGCAAGGAGCTAACCACCGCCAAAAGCGATTACGATTACCTTTCGGCTTCGATGGATGGCATCACCAGCCGCGCCAATATTGAGGAGATTGCCGAGGGCCGCCTGGGGCTTGTAAAAGCCGATGCCAGCCAAATTACCTACGTCCGGCTGGAAAACGAAGGTATTATTGAAAAGAAGGACGATAAGGTGTCCCAGGTGATGCAAGGCTTCCGTACAGCGGCACTCAGCCTGCTGTCGAATCTAAACCCGTAACGGGAATACGGCAAAAAGCGTGCAGCGAAAGGGTATACCCACCGGCACGCTTTTTGCATTTTTGGGCCTTGGCCGTATCCGTAAAAAAATTGAGGAATCACCATGCAAAATAACCAAACGCCCCGTCAAACGCCCCCAACGGGCCCAACCTCCATGGATAAATACATGGGCCGGATAACCCTGCTGCTGATGTCGGCTTTTTTGATTTTTGGCTTTGGGCTGCTCATTTACCAGCTTTACGCCCTGCAAATACGCGACCCGGAATCCTACCGGGCCGATGCCGCCGAGCAACAGCTTTCGGATGAAGTGCTGCCCGCCGCCCGTGGCTCCATCTATGGTGCCACCGGCAAGCTGCTGGCAAAAAGCAGCGTGGTGTGGAACATTATTGCCGACCCCTCCCGCTGCGACCAGGCAACCGTGGGGCAGATGGGCACCAAAATAGGGGAGCTGCTGGGCATCGATGGGGACGAGGTGACAAAAAAACTTTCCGACGAGGCCAGCCAGTACAAAATTATTGCCAAAAAGGTGGATATGCCCACCGCCAAAACCGTGCTGGACTATGCGGCAACCCTCAACGAGGCAGCCGGCAAAACCGTTTTAAGCCTTACGCAGGAGGAAAGCTCCACCCGCGAATACCCATATGGCTCGTTTTTGGCTTCGGTGCTGGGCTTTTGTAACGATGAGGGCAGCGGCTTCTACGGGCTGGAAAAATCCTACCAGGACACCCTGGCCGGCACGGATGGCCGCAGCGTAAGCACCCAAAATGCGTTTGGGTACGAGCTTGCCAACGACGATGCCGATGTGCATGAGGCCATTGACGGGCTAAACCTAAACCTATCCATTGATGAATACATCCAAGGGGTGGTTGAGCAGTATTTGGGCAAAGCGGTGGAGGATTATAACGTCCAAAACCGGGCCAGCGCCATTGTGATGAACGTGAACACCGGCGCGGTGCTTGCCATGGCCACCATGCCCCAGTTTGACCCCAACACCCCCTATGCCATCTACGATGAAACCCTTTCGGGCATCCTGGAAGGCGGGCTGCTGGATGCCGGAACCACCGCTACCCTGCAAAGCCGGTTGGGCATTGCCGCCACCGCCGATATTGTGGCCGATGGCCAGATTAGCAGCAAGGAATACAACACCGTGCAGGGGATGATGCGGGAAGCCCAGTGGAAAAATAAAAATATTACCGAGCTCTATTTCCCCGGCTCGGTATTTAAGCTGGCCACCGCCGCCGCCGCCCTGGATTCGGGGTTGATGACGGTGGACCAAAGCTTTAACTGCACCGGCGAGCTGACCGTGGCCGAAAACAGCACCCAATGGAAAACAACCTACCACTGCGCGGCGGCGGGCGAGGGTACCAACACCACCGTGCATGGCTGGCAGGATATGACCACGGCGCTGAACAATAGCTGCAACCTGTATTTTATCCAGGTGGGGCAAACCCTGGGCGCCCAGCTTTTTTACGATTATTTTGAAGCCTTTGGCTTTACCGGCATCACCGGGGTAGACCTGCCCAGCGAAACGCGCTGGATGAAGTATTATGATGAAAAGACCCTTGGCCTTTCGGAGCTGGCATCCAGCGCCTTTGGCCAGGCGCAAAAAATTACCCCGTTGCAGATGGCAACGGCGGTGGCCGCCGTTGTGAACGGCGGGTATCTTGTAACCCCCTACGTGGTGGATTCCATCACCGATGCCTCGGGCAATATTGTGGAGCAAACCAGTGTTAGCGCCAAGCGCCAGGTGATATCGGAGGAAGTCAGCGCGCAGATACGCACCATGATGGAGAACGTGGTGGGGGAGGGGGCCGCCGGCCACTCGGGCCGCAACGCCTATGTGGCGGGCTACCGCATCGGCGGAAAATCGGGTACCTCCGAACAGTTGGATATCCCCAAGCGGTACGATGGCGACTGGCGCAAGGCATCCAGCTTTACGGCGGTGCTGCCCATCAACGACCCCGAGATTGTGGTGCTGGTGATGCTGGACGACCCCCGCTGGAATAACGACTATGCCTCCCAAATTGTAGCGCCGGTGGTGGGCAACATCATCAGCGATATTGCCCCCTATCTGGGCATTGAGCGGGACCCCAACTACGATACCGGGGCCATGGTAAACATCCCCAACTGTGTGGGCAATGCCTGGAACGATGCCCAAATCGCCCTTAACAAAAGCGGCTTTGGCCATAAGCTGATGGATGGCACCGGCACCATTGTGTACCAGTACCCCTACGCCGGCACCAGCGCCCCGGCAGGCTCCACCATCTACCTGTACACCCTTACCGACCAAGATACCATGGTAACCGTGCCCGATGTGGTGGGCAAAACCGGCAGCTTTGCCGCCCAAATGCTGCGCGCCGCCGGGCTGAACC
>JAQUSS010000203.1:0-1815 GCA_028710135.1 Gemmiger sp.
GGGATGCCCTATAACGATATGCTCAAAACCCTATCGGTGCAGCAGGTACACCGCAAAACCATCAGCGTAACCTTCCCCGAGGGGTATACCAGCGTGGCCATTGCCCAAAAGATGGAGGAGCAGGGCCTTTGCACCGCCGCCGAGTTCCTGGCCTGCGCCAACGGCGAGGATGGTTCGGATTTCAGCAAGTACGATTTCTGGACCCAGATTCCCCAAAATAATGGCCGCATCATGAAATGCGAGGGCTACCTGTTCCCCGACACATACGAGTTCTTTACCGACGACACGGTTTACAACTATGTAGATACCTTCTACAAGCAATTTAACGCCAAAACGGCCGATTTGGCGGCAACCATTGCCGAGAAGGGCACCACCATCGATAACGTGGTCATCTTGGCCTCCTTTATTCAGGAGGAAGCCGGCAAGGCCGAGGAGGATGCCAAGGTATCGGCGGTGTTCCACAACCGGTTGGAAACCGATAACCCGCTTTGGAGCGCCCATATGCTGGAATCGAACGCCAGCAGCTATATTATGAACGATGGCGATAACAACTACCTTTGGAATTCGCCCGTGGCCGAATATATGGGCTGGGTGGCCGCAGGTGCCATCCCCGAGGATGTGCTGAACGCCTACGACACCTACCGCGTCAGCGGTTTGCCGGCCGGGCCAATCTCCAGCCCGGGGTACGATGCCATCTTGGCGGCGCTAAACCCCGACGAGGCGTTTATGGCCGAAGGCTACTTCTTCTTTGTGACAGGGAACCCCAATGGCGACCATCCCGGCGAGTATTTCTACGCCAAAACCGCCGATGAGCATTACCAAAACTGCATCACGGCGGGCTGGGCATAACCCCCCGCGCCGCTAACCCGGCCACGCCCACACCAAAGGGGCTGGCCGTATAACACCGCAAACCCTTTAAAAGCAAACCCTGCCGCCGCAAAACGGCAGCGCCGCCCTTG
This sequence comes from Gemmiger sp., assembly GCA_028710135.1. GTDB lineage: Bacteria > Bacillota > Clostridia > Oscillospirales > Ruminococcaceae > Gemmiger. The sequence goes on from JAQUSS010000203.1 coordinate 960, forward strand.
GCGCGTTTGGCTTTTAGCTGGCTTGCAATAGGCTGCTGCAAAGCGGATTTATCCGAACGGCTTTGCGGCAGCTTTTTTGAGAAAGGACGAACCATCATGTTATCCCGGCCTGAATTACTTTCCCCCGCGGGCAGCCTGGAAGCCCTGCAATATGCCGTGCTTTATGGGGCCGATGCGGTTTACTGCGCCCTGCCGGAGTTTGGTATGCGCACCGCCCCCGCCAATTTCACCCCTGCCGAGCTGGCACAGGGCTGCATTTTTGCCCATGCCCGGGGCAAAAAAGTGTACCTTACCCTCAACATTTTGCCCACCAACGAGGAACTTGCCCGCCTGCCCGCGGCCATTGCCGATGCGCGGGATGCCGGGGTGGATGCCTTTATCGTGGCAGATTTGGGGGTGCTAACCCTTGTGAAAAAACACGCACCGGGGGCCGAAATTCATTTTTCCACCCAGGCGGGGGTCACCAACTATGCCGCCGCCACCGCCGCTTACGAGCTGGGGGCCAAGCGGGTGGTGCTGGCGCGGGAGCTTAGCTTGACCGATATTGCCGCCATACGGGATAATACCCCGCCGGAGCTAGAGCTGGAAGCGTTTGTCCATGGGGCAATGTGCATGAGTGTATCCGGCAGATGCCTGCTTTCCAGCTATATGGCGGGGCGCAGCGCCAACCGGGGCGAGTGTGCCCAGCCCTGCCGGTGGAAGTACCACCTGGTGGAGGAACGCCGCCCCGGCCAGTATATGGAAATTGGGGAGAATGAGTCGGGCAGCTATATTTTGAACGCCAACGACCTTTGCACCGCGCCGTTTATTGATTTAATCTGCAAGGCGGGGGTGGATAGCCTAAAAATTGAGGGCC
>JAQUSS010000203.1:1825-3229 GCA_028710135.1 Gemmiger sp.
AGGAACGGGCGCAGCAAACCCCCTCCCACAGCTATGTGCGCAATTGGGAGTTTATCGGCACGGTGGATGACTGGGCGGAGGAAAACGGCGGCGTTGCCCACTGCACCCAGCGCAGCAAGTTTGTGCTGGGCGATACCATTGAGGCCCTGCAGCCGGATGGCACCGTTACCCCCCTTACCCCCGCCTGGATTGAAAACGAGGAAGGGCAGCGGGTGGAGGGTACGCCCCACCCCATGATGCACTACACCATACCCTGTGCCACCCCCCTTATGCCCTACACCCTGCTGCGGGCGCGCGGCAAGGGCACCGGCGAAGGCCCCGCCGAGGGTTAACCCCCGCGGCAACCTATTTTACCGATACACAAAGCCGCAACCCCAGGCCGTGTGCCTGGGGTTGCGGCTTTGTGCTACTTTGCGGCACTTGCATAATTGGGTGGGTGGAAATATAATAATACCAATTGGCTTTTAACAAACGCTGCCAAAAGGCCGGTGGTTATGCCGAGAGCCGGAACGGGAAAGGACAAGTTGGATGAACCGTGTTTTGATTATAGACGATGATAAAGACCTTGGTACTTTGCTGGAAAAAAGCCTTACGCTGGAGGGGCTGGCAGGGGATACCTGCCATTCCGGCAAGGAGGGGCTGGCGGCCCTTGCCAAGCAAAGCTACCAGCTGATTGTTCTGGATGTGATGATGCCCGGGATGGATGGCTTTGAAACCATGGCGCAAATTCGCAAAAGCAGCGGTATCCCCATTTTAATGCTAACCTCCAAAAGCGATAATGCCAGCAAGGTGCATGGCCTGCGCGCCGGTGCCGACGATTACCTGACAAAACCCTTTGATATGGCGGAATTTATCGCCCGCGTGCTATCGCTTATTCGCCGGTACACCCGCTTCAACCCGGGCAACGAAGCGCCACAGCAGCTAAACTTTAGCGGCCTTTCCATCGACCTTGACCGCCACACCGTAACCACCGGGCAGGAAACCCTTCTGCTGCCCCCGAAAGAGTTTGATATCCTTTTATTTTGCGCAAGGCACCAGGGAAAAATTTTGACGAAGCAGCAAATTTATGAGGCCGTTTGGGGCGAGCCGTATGTGTACGACGATAGCAATATTATGGCCATTATCAGCCGCCTCAGAAAAAAGATAGAGCCGGACCCTGCCGCGCCCACCTATATCCAAACCGTGAAGGGGATTGGGTATCAATTCAATACGGAGGTTTAAGGGTATGCTTGGCTGGATGGCTATTTTGCTGGTTGCCTCCTGCGTTTGCCTGGGGGTGGCGCTTTTCAAACTTCACCAAATCAAGGCCAAACTGGCGGAGATTGAAGAAATTTTATCTGAGGTGCAAAGCGAGAATGGAAACAGAAAAATACTGGTAGAAGCACACGATAGCTTGGCCCCGCT
>JAQUSS010000204.1 GCA_028710135.1 Gemmiger sp.
AGCGCGCTGTGGCCCTTTAGCACCCTGGGCTGGCCTGAAAAAACCGAGGATTACGATTTCTTTTACCCCACAAGTACCCTGGTAACCGGGTACGATATCATCGGGTTTTGGGTTTCGCGCATGATCTTCTCGGGCCTGGCATACACCGGCAAAGCCCCCTTTGATACCGTGCTGATCCACGGCATTGTGCGGGATAGCCAAGGGCGGAAGATGAGCAAATCTCTAGGCAACGGCATTGACCCGCTTGTGGTGATTGACGAGTACGGCGCGGATGCGCTGCGGATGATGCTGATTGTTGGCTCCACCGCCGGCAACGATACCCGCTATATGGAAGAGAAGGTGAAGGCCTGCCGCAACTTTGCCAACAAGCTGTGGAACGCCACCCGCTTTGTGCAGATGAACCTGCCCGAAAGCTTTGCCCCCGGTATGCCCGAGGAGGCCCGGCTGGATATGAGCGATAAATGGGTGTTATCGGAGCTGAACAACACCGTGCGGGAGGTTACAGCCAACCTTGAAAAGTACGAGATGGGGCTGGCCGCCGATAAAATTCAGAATTTTATCTGGGATGTATACTGCGATTGGTATATTGAAATTTGCAAATCTCGCTTAGGCTCGGGGGATGAAGCCCAGGCCGATACCGCCCGCCGGGTGCTGGTGTATGTGCTGGATAAGGCGCTGAAGCTGCTGCACCCCTTTATGCCCTTTATCACCGAGGATATCTACCAAAGCCTGCCGGGCGGCGGTGAGAGCATTATGAACGCCGATTGGCCGGTGTTTGATGCGGCCCACCACTGGCCCGATGAATGCGCCGATTTTGAAACCATGATGGCCTATATCAAGGCGGTGCGCACCATCCGCAACGATATGAACGTACACCCCGCCAAAAAAACCAGCATGGTGATTGAAACCCCCACCCCGGCGGCCTTTGAGAAGGGCAACGTTTACCTGGCACGGTTTGCCTTTGCCACCGAGGTACGCCTGACCGGCCACTACGATGGCCCCACCGAGGGGATGGTGCAGGTGGTTACGCCCCAGGCGCGCGGGTTTATCCCCATGATGGAGCTGATTGACCGCGAGAAGGAGCTGGCCAGGCTTAACCGGGAGCTGGCAAAAACCGAAAAAGAGCTGGCAATGTTCCAAAACCAGTTGGGCAACCCCAAATTTGTGGCAAAAGCCCCCGAAAAGCTGGTGGAGGAGATTCGCGCCAAGCTGGCCGCCGCCCAGGATAAAGAGAAAAACATCCGGCAATCGCTGGCCGCGCTGGGTTAAGCGCATTTTAGTGGCCCGCCATTTGAAAAAATAATAAAACAGCCTGCCATTCTGAGAAACAGGGGGCGAAGCGTCTTGGATGCCTTTGGCATCTTTAGAGAGAACCTTCGCGCCGTGCAGAATGGCAGGCTGTTTGTTTTTGTTTTTGCGGGGCCTTTTGTGGCTGTTTTTGCCGCTTTCGCTGCTTTGGCCGGGGCAACCGGCGTTTTGCGTGCCGCCCGTTTGGACGGTGGGCGCTTGGGGGTGCCGCTTATTTTTCGGCGGCGTGGCGGCGGGCATATTCCTGGTATTCGGCGGCAGAGCGGGGGAGCCCGGCCGCCTGCTCGGGCGTTACGGGGCCTTTCACCTTGCCGGGCACGCCCATCACCAGGCTATGGGGCGGAATCACGGCGCCCTCGGGGATAAGCGCCCCGGCGGCAATCAGCGAACCCTCGCCAACAACGGCACCGTTCAGGATGGTGGCGTGCATCCCCACCAGCACGTTATCGCCCACGGTGCAGCCGTGTACCAGGGCGCTGTGGCCCACCGTTACCCCGCTGCCCACCGTAACATTGTTGTGGGTGCCGGTGTGCAGCACCGCGTTATCTTGAATGTTGCTGCCGGGGCCAACGGTGATGCTGCCGCTATCCCCGCGCAGCACCGCGCCGTACCAAACGCTGCTGCCCTCTCCCAGGTGTACATCCCCCACAAGGGTGGCGTTTTCCGCCACAAAGGCGGCGTGTTCGGCTTGGGGCATTTTGCCCCCGTATCCTTTTAGCAAGGCCATGACAAAACCCGTCCTTTCTGTTATACTTTTTCTGGTATGCTTTTTGGCGTACCAAAGGTTATTGAAAATGCCAAGCTGGCTTGAGGTGAAGTGTATGCAGGAAAACAAGATAAAAATTGTGGCAAGCGATTTGGATGGCACGCTGCTGCAATATGGAAAAAAGAAAATTGAGGGCGAAATATTTGCCCAAATCCGCGCGTTGGCGGCCCACGGCATCCGGTTTTGCCCGGCAAGCGGGCGGCAATACACCAGCCTGCGGGCGCTGTTTGCCCCGGTGGCCGAGGATTGCATCTTTTTGTGCGAGAACGGCGGGGTTATCTACCAAAACGAGCAGGTGCTTGCCAAAACGCCCATGCCCCGCGCCCTGGCCGAGGAGATTGCCTGGGATTTTTGGCAGGGGAGCGATGGCCGGGGCGAGGTGATGCTTTCGGGCGAAAACTGCGCTTACCTGATGACCCGCGGCAGCGCCATGCTGGAGCGTATCCGCTTTATTGGCAACCGGTACCAGATAATTGAGGACCCCGCCACCATCCCGGAGGAGATTGTGAAGGTTTCGGTCTACCTGCGGGAGGGGGTGGACCCGTATGTGGCGCGGTTTGTGCCCAAATGGCAGCAGGCCAACGCCGCCGTGGCAGGCCCTTACTGGATTGATACCACCATGGCCAACAAGGGCACGGGGATAGAGGGCATCTGCCGGGCGCTGGGCATCGGCCCCGAAAATGTGATGGCCTTTGGCGATAATTACAACGATGTTGCCATGCTGGATAAAGTGGGCTGCGCCTATATTATGGAAAGCGCGGCCCCCGCGCTGCGGCAGCGCTACCCCCACCATACCCCCCGCCCCGAGGATGCCCTGCGGGCGTTTTTAAAGGGGCTGGAGGCGGTACCCCAAGGGTAACCGTACCCCCGTGGCTACGGGGCGGCTGGGGGCGTGTTAGGCCCCTGCCAGCGGGGCCAGCACCACCGCGGCCAGGTAGAGCAGGTAAAAGCCCAGGCAAAGGGCACCCTGCCAGCGGTACAGCCGCTTTTTAAACAGGGGCGGCAGCAGCAAAATAACGGCCAACACCAAGATGGCGGGAACCTCGTAAGAGCGGAACTGCGCCCCAATGGGCAGGCGGCGGCGGTACATCAGGCTGCTGATGGGCAGCACGAGAGTGATGCTTAAAATGGCGTTGTTTAAAATTTG
>JAQUSS010000062.1 GCA_028710135.1 Gemmiger sp.
CCCATCGGCCAGCTCGCCAATGGCAACCGAAACGCCGCCCGCGCCAAAATCGTTGCAGCGCTTAATCATTTTGCAGGCATCCTCCCGCCGGAACAACCGCTGGAGCTTCCGCTCAACGGGGGCGTTGCCCTTTTGCACCTCGGCACCGCAGGTTTCCAGGCTGGATAGCTTGTGCGCCTTGCTGGAGCCGGTGGCGCCGCCAATGCCATCCCGCCCGGTGCGCCCGCCCAGCAAAATCACAACATCGCCGGGCTGGGGTTCCTCACGCCGCACATGGCTGGCCGGGGTGGCACCCACCACCGCACCAATTTCCATCCGCTTGGCGGCGTAGCCGGGGTGGTACAGCTCGTCCACCTGGCCGGTGGCAAGGCCAATTTGGTTGCCGTAGCTGGAATACCCGGCGGCAGCCGTTGTAACAAGCTTGCGCTGGGGCAGCTTGCCCTAAAGTGTTTCGGCCACCGGGGTAAGGGGGTCGGCTGCGCCGGTTACACGCATGGCTTGGTAAACGTAGCTGCGCCCCGAGAGTGGGTCGCGGATGGCCCCGCCAATGCAGGTGGCGGCCCCGCCAAAGGGCTCAATCTCGGTGGGGTGGTTGTGGGTTTCGTTCTTAAACAAAAACAGCCAATCCTGCTCCTCGCCGTCCACATCACACTTGATTTTTACCGTGCAAGCGTTAATTTCTTCGCTCTCATCCAGGTTTTTCAGGATGCCCTGCTTTTTTAAGTAGCGCGCGGCAATAGTGCCCACATCCATCAAAGTGCGGGGCTTTTCCTGCCGGCCAAGCTCGGCGCGGATATCCATATAGCGCGCAAACGCGGCCTGCACAACCTCCTCGTCAATGGTAACATTGTCCAAAATGGTGCCAAAGGTGGTGTGGCGGCAATGGTCGCTCCAGTAGGTATCAATCAGCCGAATTTCGGTGATGGTGGGGTCGCGCTGCTCCGAGCGGAAATACCCCTGGCAAAAAAGGATATCGGCGTGATCCATCGCCAGGCCCTTTTCCTGCCGGAAGGCTTCCAGCGCGGCATCCTCCAGCGCGGTAAAACCATCCAGCGTTTCCACGGCCGTGGGGATGGCAAACTCCATTTTCAGGGTAGCCTTCTCGGCCAAATCGGCCTCGCGGGCTTCCACCGGGTTGATCACGTATTTTTTGATGGCGGCCAAATCCTCCTGCGTTAAATCGCCCGATAGCAGGTAGATTTTGGCGCTGCGCACATCGGGGCGTTCCCCCTGGCTAAGAAGCTGGATGCACTGGCTGGCGGAATCTGCCCGTTGGTCAAACTGGCCGGGCAGGTACTCCACCCCAAAAACCGTTTTGGCCTCGGGCAGGGCCGTGTAGGTGGTATCCACCGGTGGCTCACTGAAAACGGTGGGGATGCAGCGGGCAAACAGTTCTTCGTCAATCCCTTCCACATCGTAACGGTTGATGATGCGCAGGGCGGCCAGCTGCCGTATGCCTAGTAGCTCGGTTAGCTCGTGGTGCAGGGCCTGGGCCTCGCCGTCAAAGCCGGGCTTTTTTTCCACATAGATGCGATAGACCATTTTTGGTTACCCCCGTTTAGTGTTTCAAGTTATTTCAGCGCCGCCAATGCGCGGGCACCGATATCGTTGCGTTTGTGTAGCTTGTCAAAATGGATGGATTCGGTTGCCGCGTAGGCGTTTTGAATGGCCTGGGCCAGGGTATCGCCGGTGGCGGTAACCCCCATCACCCGCCCGCCGGCCGTTACCAGCGCGTCCCCCTTGCGGGCGGTACCGGCGTGGTAAACGGTGGCAGCATCGGTGGCAAGCTGGCCGTTTTCAAGCCCCGTGATGGGCAAGCCCTTCTCGTAGGCAACTGGGTACCCGCCCGAGGCAAGCACCACGCAGGCCGCCGCCCCGCCGGAAAATTCTACGGCCGTGGCATCCAGCGTGCCCTCGGTGGTCGAAAGCATCACCGTCAGCAGGTCGCTTTCCATCAGGGGCAGCACCACCTGGGTTTCAGGGTCGCCAAAGCGGCAGTTATATTCAATCACCTTGGGGCCCTGCGGGGTAAGCATCAGGCCAAAATACAGGCAGCCCTTAAAGGGGCAGCCCTCGGCCTGCATGGCGGCAACGGTGGGCAAAAAAATGGTTTCCATGCACTGGGCGGCCACCGCCGGGGTGTAGTAGGGGTTGGGGGCAATGGTACCCATGCCGCCGGTGTTCAGCCCTTCATCGCCATCCAGCGCCCGCTTATGGTCCATGCTTGAAACCATCGGCTTCACGGTTTTGCCATCGCAGAAGGAGAGCACGCTCACCTCGGGGCCGGTCAAAAATTCCTCCACAACCACCTGGTTGCCGGAGGCACCAAACTTTTTATCCAGCATAATTTCCTTGATGCCCGCGGCGGCCTCCGCCTCGTTTTGGCAGATTAGCACACCCTTGCCAAGGGCCAGCCCATCCGCCTTGATTACCACCGGGTATTGGTTTTGGGCTTTCAGGTAGGCAAGCGCCTCCTCCGCCTTGCTAAAGGCGGCGTAACCGGCGGTGGGGATGCCGTACCGCTGCATCAAATCTTTGCTGAACACCTTGCTGGCCTCAATGCGGGCAGCGGCGGCGTTGGGGCCAAAGGCGGGTATGCCAACGGCGGCCAGGGCATCCACCATCCCCAGGGCCAGCGGGTCATCCTGGGCAACCACCACATAATCAAACCCCTCGGCCTTGGCAAAATCAACCATGGCGGGGATATCGGTGGCGGGGATATTTTTGCAGGTGGCATCGTAGCTGATGCCACCGTTGCCGGGCGCGCACCAAATTTCGGTGCAGCGGGGGCTTTTTTTCAGGGCGCGGATGATGGCGTGTTCCCGCCCGCCGCCGCCGACGACCAGTATTTTCATACGGCAAAACTCCTTTATTTTCGGGATGAATGGTGATGCAGAAGGGAAATTAGTGGTGGAACAGGCGGATGCCGCAAAATGCCATGGCAATGCCGTATTTATCGCAGGTTTCAATCACCTGTGCATCCCGGATGGAGCCGCCCGGCTCCACAATCGCGGTTACCCCGCTGCGGCGGGCGCGCTCGATGTTATCCCCGAAGGGGAAGAAGGCATCGCTGCCAAGGGATACGCCGGTAACACCGGCCAGCCAGGCTTTCTTTTCCTCGGCGGTAAGAGGGGCGGGCTGGGTGGTAAAGGTTTCGGCCCACACGGCATCCCCGATCACATCCTCGGGAGTATCGCCAATATACACATCAATGGCGTTATCCCGGTTGGGCTTGGCAAGCTCGGGTCGGAAGGGGAGCTCCAGCACCTTGGGCATATGCCGCAGCTGCCAGTTATCGGCCTTTTGCCCGGCCAACCGGGTGCAGTGGATGCGGCTTTGCTGGCCCGCACCCACCCCGATGGTCTGCCCGCTCTGCACGTAGCACACGCTGTTGGATTGGGTATATTTCAGCACAATCAAGCTCATTACCAAATCACGCTTTTGGTCCTCGGTCAGGGTTTGGTTGGCCGTTACCAGCTTGCCCAGCATGGTGTCGGCGTTAATCAATAAATCCTGGCGGCCCTGCTCAAAGGTAACCCCATACACCGTGCGGCGGTCAAGGGGGGCGGGCGTATAATCGGGGTCAATGGCTACAATGTTGTAGCCGCCCTTCTTTTTGCTTTTGAGAATTTCCAAAGCATCGGCATCGTAGCCGGGTGCAATGATGCCATCCGATACCTCGTGCTGAATCAGGCGGGCGGTGGAAGCATCGCACACATCCGATAAGGCAATCCAATCCCCAAAGCTGGACATACGGTCGGCCCCGCGGGCGCGGGCGTAGGCGCAGGCCAGGGGGGAGAGAACCGTATCCGCGGCAATATGGTACATTTTGCGCAGCGTATCATCCAGCGGCAGGCCCAAGGCTGCCCCGGCAGGGGAAACGTGCTTAAAGCTGGCGGCGGCGGGCAGGCCCAGCGTCCGCTTGAGCTCCTGCACAAGCTGGATGCTGTTTAAAGCATCCAAAAAATTGATGTACCCGGGCTTGCCGTTCAAAATGGTAACCGGCAGCTCGCTGCCATCCGCCATATAGATGCGGGCGGGCTTTTGGTTGGGGTTCATGCCATATTTTAGCTCAAATTCGTTCATTGCGTTATTCCTCCACCTGGTCGTACTTGTTTAGGATAACATCCTCGTAGTCGCCCGTGGCAAGGGTGATGGCCCGCACAAATAGGCTGACCTTATTTTCCTCGTTCAGGGCCTCCCACAGCTTGCCCGCATACTCGCCGGGGTCGCTCTCGTCCACCGTTACCCGCAGGGGTTCGCCCACAAAGCTGGGGATGGGGCTGCCGTTTTTCAGGTAGGTGCTGATAAAATGCCCCTCCCCGGCAAGGGGATGGGGGTAATCAAACACCTGGCGCTCCAGGCTTTCGCCGTTGCCCTCGCAGGTTTTTAGGATGGCCATCTTGTAGCCGCCCCGCCGCATATCCATAATGCCCGAGATGCGGGGGGTAAAGTTGGGGGCATCGTCCTCAAAGGTGCGGGTGGATAGCGCAGCCTCAAAGCTGTACCCCGGGAACAAATTGTCCCGGATAAAATGGTAGATGGTATCGGTTTGGTCGCCATTCGTTACCACGGTGGTTTGCCCGGCGGTAAGCACCGGGTTGTAGATGATCAGGTGCGGGTCCTCCAGCTTGGCAGGGTCCGCCGCCAGGGTGCGGATGCCACCATCAATCGCCTCAAACACCCGGTTGCGGCTGTTGGGGCTGCGGCCCATAATCCAGTAGGCAAGCATGGCGGTTTTGCCATCGGGCGCAAGGCCCAGGCAGATGCCACGGCCGGGGTATTCGTTCCCGGCCAGATACTTATACAAATTTTTTTTCATCACTTACACCTCACCGTTACATACCATGGCAATGGCCCGGGGCAGCAGCTTCCACTCTGCCTCCACCATCACCCGCTTCTGCAAAGTTTCGGGGGTATCGCCGGGTTGCACCGGCACGGCCTGCTGCAACAAAATCGGCCCGCCATCGCATTCCTCGTTCACAAAATGGACGGTTGCCCCCGTCAGCTTAACGCCCCGCGCCAGTGCGGCCTCGTGCACCCGCAGCCCATAAAAACCGGGGCCGCAAAAGCTGGGGATCAAGCTGGGGTGCACATTTAAAATGCGGCGGGGGTAGGCGGCAATCACCGCCCCGCCCAGCACCGATAAAAAGCCTGCCAGCACAACCAAATCAATGTGGGCGGCCTGCAAGGTGGCAAGCAGCGCTGCATCAAAGGCTTCACTGCTGTGGTAGCTTTTGCGCGCCACCACGGCGGTGGGCACACCGGCCGCCTGGGCGCGGGCCAACGCATACACCCCCGGCTTGCTGGCCACCACCAGGCTTACCTGCCCGTTGGGGTTTTCGCCGCGGGCGGCACTATCCAAAATGGCTTGCAGGTTGGTACCCCCGCCCGATACCAGTACCGCAATCTTCATCATACCAGTTCCACCCCTTCGCCGGGCACAATGGTGCCCAGGCGGTAGGCATCCTGGCCATTTTCCTGCAAAATGGCAATGGCCTTATCGGCATCCTCGGCGGCCAGGGTAAGCACCATGCCAACGCCCATGTTAAAGGTGTTGAACATATCCCGCTCGGGGATGCCACCGGCCTGCGCCATCACATCAAACAGGGCAGGGGTGCGCACATCGGCCTTGGCAATGCGGGCGGCGCAGCCCTTTTTCAGGCTGCGGGGGATATTTTCGTAAAAGCCGCCGCCGGTAATGTGGGAAACACCCTTTACCGTCAGCTGCTCCATCACGGCAAGCACCGGCTTGACGTAAATTTTGGTGGGGGCCAGCAGGGCTTCGCCCAGGGTGCAGCCAAGCTCAGGGTAGGTTTTGTTCAGGATGGTGGGGTCGTTCTCCAAATCAAAAATTTTGCGAACGAGGGAGAACCCGTTGGAGTGTACGCCCGAGGAGGGCAGGGCAACCAGCACATCCCCGGTTTGCATGGTGGCGTTATCCAAAATTTTGCTTTTGTCCACCGCGCCCACCGTAAACCCGGCAAGGTCGTACTCGTCCTCGGGGTAAAAACCGGGCATCTCGGCGGTTTCGCCGCCCACTAAGGCGCAGCCTGCCTGAACGCAGCCCTCGGCCACGCCCTTTACAAGGGCCGCAATCTGCTCGGGCACATTTTTGCCGCAGGCAATGTAATCTAGAAAAACCAGCGGCTTGGCCCCGGCGCAAATCACATCGTTCACGCACATGGCCACACAGTCAATGCCCACGGTATCGTGCTTATCCATAAAATGGGCAATGCGCAGCTTGGTGCCCACGCCATCGGTGCCCGCAATCAAAACCGGGTGGGGCATATTGGTGCAATCCAGCTCAAACAGGCCGCCAAAGCCGCCCAAACCGCCAATGCAGTGGCGGTTCATGGTGCGGCTAACATACTGTTGCATCAGCTCTACGGCCTTGTAGCCGGCGGTAATATCCACGCCGGCGGCGGCGTAACTTGCAGAATGGCTTTTTTCCATGGTATTTTCTCCTTTACCGGTCACAGCTTTTTGTTGGGGTTAAAAACACTCAGCGGTTTATCGTACACAATGTTCATGGTTTCGGTGGGGGGGGCAACCGGGTATTCGCCGGTAAAGCAGCCGGTACAAAAACCGCACTTGCTTGCGGGGGCAAGCTGCTGCACGTGCGCAACACTCAAGTACCCCAGCGAGTCGGAGCCAAGCATGGCGTTAATCTCCTCCACCGAGTGGCCGGTAGCCACCAGCAGCTTTTCATCCGGGATATCAGTGCCAAAATAGCAGGGGTGGGCAAAGGGCGGGGCCGATACCCGGAAATGTACCTCTTTTGCCCCGGCATCCCGCAGCAGCCCGATGATGCGGGCACTGGTGGTGCCCCGCACAATGGAATCGTCAATCAGCACCACCCGCTTGCCCTTGACGGTGGAGGGAATCACGTTCAGCTTGATGCGAACGCTGCTCTCCCGCTGGGCTTGGCTGCCCTGGATAAACGTGCGGCCCACATACTTGTTTTTGATAAAGCCCACGCCGTAGGGGATGCCGCTTGCCTGCGCATCGCCAAGGGCAGCATCCAACCCCGAATCCGGCACACCGATAACAACATCCGCATCAACCGGGTGCTCCTGCGCCAAAAAGCGGCCAGCCTGCATCCGGGCTTCGTGTACACAGGTGCCCTCAATCACGCTGTCGGGCCGGGCAAAATACACATACTCAAACACACACAGGGTATGGGGGGCGGTGCCGCAGTGGTCGGTCAGGCTGCGCAGGCCGTTATGGTCGGCCACCACAATCTCGCCCGGGGCAACATCCCGCAAAAAGCGGGCGCCCACCGCGTCAAGCGCGCAGGATTCGCTGGCAAACACATAGCCCGCGCACCCCGGCAGCACCCCGATGCACAGGGGGCGGAAGCCGTGGGGGTCCCGCACGGCAATCAGCTTGGTGTGCGACATAATCACCAGGCTGTAGGCACCCTCAATCTCCTCCATCGTGCGGCAAACGGCGGTTTCAATGTCGGGGGAAATCAGCCGTTTGTGGGTGAGCAGGTAGCTGATCACCTCGGTGTCCGAGGTACCGTGGAAGATGGAACCGCTCATCTCCAGGCTATGGCGAAGCTGGGGGGCGTTGGTCAGGTTGCCGTTGTGGCAAAGTGCCATGGCACCCTTGCAGTGGTGTACAATCATGGGTTGTGCGTTGGAGCGGCCGCGCTGGCCCGAGGTAGCGTACCGCACATGGCCGGAAGCCATTTTGGCACCGTGGGGCAGGCTTTCCAGCGTGCGCTTGGTAAACACCTCGGACACAAGGCCGAGGTCGCGGTAGCCGGAAAGAACGCCGTCCACATTCAGGGCGATGCCGCAACTTTCCTGCCCGCGGTGCTGTAGGGCGTATAGGGCACTGTATACCGCCGCTACCATATCGGTATCGCCGGTGGAATCGTAAATGCCGAAAACGCCGCATTCCTCATGCAGGCCCTCGGCGTACTGCTGGAACTCACTCATTTGTTCGCAACCTCATTACTTTAATATCGTTAAAAAAAGGAAAATATTAGCCCAGCAACCGCTTCATCACTTCCTGGTAGGCATCGGCCTCGCCGCCCATATTGCGGCGGAACAAATCTTTATCCAGGTGTGCGCCGGTGGTGGCATCCCAAAAACGGCAGGTATCGGGGCTAATCTCGTCTGCCAAAATGATGGTGCCATCCGAAAGGCGGCCAAACTCCAGCTTGAAATCTACCAGCTTGATGTTGGCATCCAGCATAATCTTTTTCAAAATCTCGTTGATTTTGAAGGAATAGGCGGTGATGGTATCAATCTCCTCTTGGGTGGCAAGCTCAAGCGCCAGGGCGTAGTAGTGGTTGATGAAGGGGTCGTGCAGGCTATCGTCCTTGTAGCTGAACTCCAAAATCGGGGTTTTGAAGGTGGTGCCCTCGGCAACGCCCATCCGCAGGCTGAAATGCCCGGCGGCCACGTTGCGAATGATAACCTCCAGCGGCACAATGCTTACTTTTTTAACAAGGGTATCGCGGTCGTTCAGCTCCTCCACATAGTGGGTGGGGATGCCTTCCTTCTCCAGCTTTTGCATCAGCGCGTTGGAGAGCTTGTTGTTCACAATGCCCTTATCCCGGATGGTGCCCTTTTTCTCGCCATCGCCCGCGGTGGCATCGTCCTTATAGTGTACCATCACAATCTCCGGGTCGGAGGTTGCAAATACCTGCTTGGCCTTGCCTTCGTACATCTGCTCTTTTACCGTAACATTCATCTTGATGCGCTCCTTTTAATTTTTAAATTGGTTGTGTTGTTGGTGTATTAAAAACTTTGTGGGTAAATAATGGAACCCGCCAAACCGGCCAGCTTTACAGCGCGGCGGCCTCGGCGGAGATGGCCGCGTCCTTTTTGGCAATGGCGGCGGCGGTATCTGCCCGGAAAGCATCCAGCTTGGCGGCCAGTTCGTCGTCAGCCACAGCCAGGATGGCGGCGGCCAGGTAGGCAGCGTTTTTGGCACCGTTTAGGGCAACCGTTGCCACCGGGTAGCCGGAGGGCATCTGGACGGTGGCAAGCAGGGCATCCAGCCCATCCACCGCGCCGCCCTTCATCGGGATGCCCACCACCGGCAGGGTGGTGTTGGCCGCAAAAGCCCCGGCCAGGTGGGCGGCCATGCCGGCAGCGCACAAAATTACCCCAAACCCGTTGGCGCGGGCAGCCTTTGCAAATTCGGCAGCGGGGGCCGGGGTGCGGTGGGCCGAAAGTACCCGCGCCTCAAAGGGGATGCCCAAATCCTTCAAAACCGTGCAGGCCCCTTTTACGACCGGCCAGTCGCTATCGGAACCCATGATTACGGCAACCTTTTTTTTGTTTTCCATCATTTTCAACCTCCGTTATTGCGAACAAAAAACGAAAAATGCGCAGTGCCCTGGCATTGCACTGCGCGGATATTACAAGTATACGGCACCCATACCAAAATAAGGGTGCAACTGTGCCGTAGCGGAAAAGCTGATAAAAAGCGGCCCCTGCACGGCACAATCCCCCTTATACAAAATATAGCGTGGGACACCTGTAAATTTAGTGTAAAACCCTGGCGGGCAAATTGCAAGTGGGTGGGCAGGTTTTCAGCCATGTAACCATACCAACCAAAATTCGGTACCGCTTTTTGGCACATTTAACACAAATTAAAAACCAGAAGTATGACTACCCACCGGCACCGCCACCGCCCCCGGCCGGGGCGTGGGCAGCACCACAGCATCTTGTACCGCCGCCACCTATAGCATAGCAGATTTGGGCCTTTGGGGCAAGGCCCCCGGCAAGAAAAGCTGGCCCCCGCCACCAAAAAAACAACGCCTGGCCGCCATGTTGCAAAAGGGGCGGGGTATGTTATAATGGAAACACCAAAAAAAGCTTGAAAATACTTGAAAAGTTGGAACCAAGGGGCGGTATTCTTTAAACGCCCCGCCGGAAAGGGTGGTTTGTTGTATGGGCAAAAAAAGTGTGTTAATTTTGGGCAAGGGCGGCTTTGGCGTTACCCTGGCCGAGCTATTGCTGCAAAACGGCTGGCGCCAAGCCGCCTTTTTGGACGATGCCGCCCCCGGCTGCCTGGGCAAGTTGGCCGATTATATTGACCCTGCTTTGCAGGCAAGCTACCCGGCGGCCTTTGTTGGCATGGGCGATAACACCCTGCGGGTGGGGTACCTGGCAAAGCTGGCGGCGGCGGGCTACCGCACCCCGGTGTTTATCCACCCGGCGGCGGTGGTAAGCCCCACGGCAACCCTTGGCCCGGGCACCGTGGTGTTGCCCTTTGCCTATGTGGGGGCAGGGGCCGCACTGGGGGCGGGCTGCATTGTAAACGCCGGGGCCATTGTGGACCATAACGCCACCCTGGAAGCCGGCGTACACGCCGCGCCGGGGGCCATTATCAAGGCGGGGGCGGCGGTGCCCGCGTATGCCAAGGTGGAATCGGGCCGGGTGGTGGCATCCCCCTGGGAGGCTGGCGCAAAATAAGCGGCCCGCAAAAGATAAAAACACAGTTTAGGAGCCTATTATGTTTGTGAATTTGAAAGAGGCTTTCACCATTGGAATTGGCGGCGCAGATGGGCCAACCGCGGTGTATATCACCACCAAAATCCATTGGGGTGCGGTGGCCGTGGCGGCTTTGGCCGTGCTACTAGCCGCTATATTGGTTGTGCGCTGGCTGCGTAACCGTAAATAAAAATGCGTGAACTAGACGAACAAGAAGGAGGCTGTATGATAGAAGTTACCCAAACAAACCGCCCCGCCCGGCAGGTGTATGTGGATGCCCTGAAGGGCCTGGGCATTATTTTGGTGGTGTGGGGCCATTTTGAGGAATATTACCGGGGCACCAGCCCGGTGTTTAACGGCAGCTTTGAGTGCATCTACCTGTTCCACATGGCGCTGTTTTGCCTGTGCAGCGGGTTGGTTGCCAAGCTCAACCTTAAAAAGTATATTGGCCAGCAGCTATGGCTGTACCTGCTTTGCCAGGGCGGGCTGCTGGCTTTCCGGGCCGTGGTTTTAACGGAGGATATTGCCGCCGCCGAGGGTGGGCTGCTGGGGGCCTTTTTGCTGCCCTGGCGGCATATGTGGTACCTCTACGCCCTGCTGTTTTGGGAGCTGACGGTGCCCCTTTTGCGCCTGCTGCGCGATAAACTGGGCTTTGTGGGCGGCTTGCTGGGCTTTGGCGCGGCGCTGGCCGTGGGGCTGTTGGCCGGTGGCCGGCAGTGGCCCTTCACCCTAAACCGCGTGTTTGCCTTCTTCCCGTTTTTTGCCTTTGGGGTGGTGTTCCGGCAGGAGGTTGCCCGCTGGTATGCCGCTGTTTCCACCAGCCTGCCGGTGCGCTGGGTGCTGGGCGGCGTGGCGGCCGTGGTGTATGGCAGCTGGTTTGTGGCAATTCTGCGCCAGGCCGAGCCGGTGTATGAGGGGGCGCGTATTTTCCACGATGCCCCCTATGGGGCCGGGTATACCATGGCTACCCGGGCCGCCTTTTACCTGATTGGTATTTTGACCACCCTGGCCCTGGTTGCCGTGCTGGGCAACAGCCGCACCCTGGCAAGTTTGGGGCGGCGCACCTTGCCGGTATACATTTTGCATATGCCGGTGCTTGCCTTTTTGATTGAGCTGGGCACCTACGCCCCCCCGAACGAGAAGGGCGCTTTGGCCGTGGCCGGCTGGGTGGTGTTTGCCGCCGGCGGCACCGTATGCTTGCTGGCTGCCAAGCCGGTGTGCGCGCTGTTTACCGGCGTTGCCAACCTATGGTATAAGGGCATCCCCGCGCTTTTACGGCAGAAAAAGGCCGATGGCGAAGCCTGATAAAAGCCACCGGGCACCCGCCGCTTTGCTTACAAAAACAACCAAAAACCCCGCGCATTCCACTAAAAAGTGAAATGCGCGGGGTTTTGCGTGGGAAATAAAACGCAACGTTTACATCAAAGCCGTGCCAAAATGGCATCGCCCATGGCGGTGCAGCCTATTTTTTCGCAGCCGGGCTGCCAAATATCGGCGGTGCGCAGCCCGGCATCCAGCACGGCGCTTACGGCGGCTTCCATCTCGTCCGCCTCGGCGGCCAGGCCAAAGCTGTAGCGCAGCATCATGGCAGCCGAAAGGATGCAGGCCGTGGGGTTTACGATGTCTTTCCCGGCGATATCGGGGGCGGAACCGTGAATTGGCTCGTACAGCCCGCGCGTACCCTCGCCCAGGGAGGAGGAGGGCACCATCCCAATGCTGCCGGTAATTTCGCTGGCTTCGTCCGAAAGGATATCGCCAAACATATTTTCGGTCACAATCACATCAAACTGGCTGGGGTCTTTGCAAATTTGCATGGCGGCGTTATCCACAAACATTTCCCGGTAGGTAACATCCGGGTACTCGGCTTGCAGGCGGTGCATCACCGCGCGCCAAAGGCGGCTGGTATCCAGCACGTTGGCTTTATCCACACAGGTTAAGTTTTTGCGCCGCTTTTGCGCGGTTTCAAAGCCAATGCGGCCAATCCGCTCAATTTCATGCTCGGCATAGCACATCGAATCGGTGGCGCGCTGTTCGCCGTTCACGGTTTCGGTTTTGTGCTCGCCAAAATACACACCGCCAATCAGCTCTCGCACCACAATGAAATCAATGCCCTTGGCTACAATGCTCTCTTTTAAGGGGGAGGCCTGCGCCAGCTGCGGCCAAATTTTGGCGGGGCGGTTGTTGCTGTATAGCCCCATGCCGGCCCGCAGGCGCAGCAGCCCTTTTTCGGGGCGCTTTTCGCCGGGCAGGCCCTCCCACTTGGGGCCGCCCACCGCGCCCAGCAGCACGCTATCGGCGGCAAGGCAGGTGTTTAGCTCGCTGGGGGGGAGAGGGTCTCCAAATTTATCAATGGCCTCGCCACCCATGTAGGCGCGGGTGTAGGTGAAGGTGTGGCCGTGTTTGGCGGCAATTTTATCAAGCACCCGCACGGCCTGGGCCACAATCTCGGGGCTGGAACAATCGCCATAGATTAAGGCAATGTTTTTTTGCATTTATTTTTCCTCCCGGATGCCGTTTTGGATGTTTGCCATCAGCCCGCCCGCCGTGATAATCTGCTGGATGAAGGGGGGGAACGGCTCGGCCTGGAAGGTTTGCCCGGTGGTGTTATCCACAATTACGCCGGTGTCAAAATCCACCGTCACGGTATCCCCGGCGGAAATTGCATCGCTGGCGGCGGTGCATTCCAAAATAGGCAGGCCGATGTTGATGGCGTTGCGGTAAAAAATGCGGGCGTAGCTTTTGGCAATCACGCAGGAGATGCCCGCCGTTTTGATGGCCAGGGGGGCGTGCTCGCGGGAGGAACCGCAGCCAAAATTTTCGCCCCCCACCATAATATCCCCGGGCTGCACCTTGGAGATAAAGGTTTTGTCAATATCCTCCATGCAGTGGCTGGCAAGCTCCTGGGCGCTTTGGGTGTTCAGGTAGCGGGCCGGAATGATGACATCGGTATCAATATTATCGCCGTATTTAAAAACAGAACCCTGTGCATTCATGGTGTTAAACCTCCCTTGGGTCGGTAATGTGGCCGGTCAGTGCGCTGGCGGCGGCGGTGGCGGGGCTGGCAAGGTAAATTTCGGAGGTGATGTGCCCCATCCGCCCCACAAAATTGCGGTTGGTGGTGGAAACACAGCGCTCGTTCTCGGCCAGTATCCCCATATAGCCGCCCAGGCAGGGGCCGCAGGTGGGGGTGGATACCACGCACCCGGCATCCACAAAGGCCGCGGTGTAGCCCCGCAAAATGCACTCTTTATAGATGGCCATGGTGGCCGGGATGATGATGGCCCGCACCCCCTTGGCAACCCGCTTGCCCTTCAAAATTTGGTAGGCGGCCTCCATATCCTCAATGCGGCCGTTGGTGCAGCTGCCAATCACCACCTGGTCAATGGCAATTTTGCCGCCCTCCTTGGCAAGGTGGGTGTTCTCGGGCAGGTGGGGGTAAGATACCGTGGGCTCCAAAGCGTCCAGGTCAATGGTAATCACACGGTCATAAACCGCATCGGCATCGGCCGTGTAGGCCTGCCAGGGGCGCTGGCTCCGCCCCGTCAGGTAGTTGGTGCAGGTGGCATCCACCGGGAAAATACCGTTTTTGGCCCCGGCCTCAATGGCCATGTTGCAGATGCAAAGCCGGTCCTCCATGGTTAAGCTGGCAACGCCCTCGCCGGTAAATTCCAGGCTTTTGTACAGTGCGCCCGAAACCCCAATCTCCCCAATCAGATGCAAAATTACATCCTTGCCGGTAACCGGGCGGTGGAGCTGCCCTTGCAGCACCACCTGAATGGCGGCGGGAACCTTAAACCACAGCTCGCCGGTGGCCATGGCGGCGGCCATATCGGTGGAGCCTACGCCGGTGGAAAACGCCCCCACCGCACCGTAGGTGCAGGTATGGCTATCGGCACCCACAATGCAATCGCCCGCCGTAACAATGCCCTGCTCGGGCAGAAGGGCGTGTTCAATGCCCATCTGGCCAACATCAAAAAAGTTTAAGATATCGTATTTGTTGGCAAAATCGCGGCAGCGCTTGGATTGCTGGGCGCTTTTAATGTCCTTGTTGGGGACAAAATGGTCGAGCACGATGTTAATCTTTTTGTTATCGAACACCGTGTGAAAGCCGGCCTTCTCAAATTCGTTGATGGCGACCGGGGTGGTGATATCGTTGCCCAGCACAACATCCAGCTTGGCGTTGATGAGCTGCCCCGGCTTGACGGTGGCCTGCCCGCAGTGGGCGGCAAGTATTTTTTGCGTCATGGTCATTCCCATAGAGAAATCCTCCCGTAGTGCCATGGATGGCGTTTATTTGTTGTTGATGGCGCTTACCAGCGCTTTGATGCCCGCCACAATAATATCGGTATCGGTGCCGCAGCCCCAGGTTTGGGTGCCGCTGGCCCATTGCAGGCCCACATAGCAGCAGGCGCGGCTATCGGTATCGGTATCAAGGGCGTGCTCGCTGTAATGCACCAGGGTAAAGTGCATATCGGTGGTTTGTTCAATCGCGTTGCTAACGGC
>JAQUSS010000063.1 GCA_028710135.1 Gemmiger sp.
CCCATGATGAAGTGGCCGAGGCTGTGCGCACCAAAAAAGCCCCCATCGGCATTGTGATGAGCGCCCTGTGCAACCAGAACTATGACGAAGAAAAAAGCCTGATTGGCGATACCGTTGCCTACGCACCGCTTACCGGCGCAAACGGCCAGGGCTCGGCGCTCAACACCTTCTGGATCTGGGCAGTGGCCGCCAACACAGCAAACCCGGAAACCGCAGCAGATTTCTGCCAGTGGATGACCAGCCCTGATGTGGAACGCCAGCAGACCTTGGGCGACCAACAAATCAGCGCCATCACCTCCCTAAGCCAAGACCCCTCTGTGGTGGAGAGCACCCCCTACCTCCCCGTGGTGATGCAGGTGTTTGAAAACGGCAAGAGCAACCCCCAAACGGCCGGGTTTGCCACCATGCGCACCAGCCTGGAAGCCGGGCTATCCCAAATTGCCACAACCGATGCTTCCCCTGCCGAGGTACTTGCCAAGGTGCAGGATGAAATGAAAGATGTTGATTTCTCGAAATAAGAATACCTTTTGGGCAAAGCGCAGGCTTTGCCACCAAAAGTGCCGCAAACCGCTCACGCACTGCGGCATGGGCTACCGCCCACATTCGGTTTAGGGTTTTCATAGACGGAGGCAAAAACAAATGAAAAAGAAACAGAAGATATTCTACCTTTCGCTGGAGAAAGGGGACCTTCTGCCAATGCTGCTGATGGCACCCACAATTCTTATCATGATGGTGGTCATGATATTTCCTCTGCTGTATGGTTTATACCTAAGCTTTTTCAAGGTGGGTTTTGGCGGTGCCACAGTGGGCGATTTCATCGGTGTTCAAAACTATATCCGCTTTTTTTCGGATACCACTGCCCAAAAAACAATTGTTAACACCCTTTTCTTTTCGGTGGGGGCCATTGCCGGCGATATGCTGCTGGGCACCATCGGCGCGGTATTGCTCAACAAAATGTCCCGCGCGCTTGGCAACATATGCCGCCCGCTGATGACAATTCCACTTCTGGTTTCTCCCTTGATTGTGGGCCTTATCTGGCGCTATATCTACGACCCCTCGGGGATTTTGTACTGGCTGCTGGGGCACGTTGGCATTGGGATGGAGCAGTTCCCCGGTACCTCTTCCTCGGCAACCGCGCTGCTGTGCTGCATCATCGCCCAATGGTGGGAGGTTGTGCCGTTTTACATCATCGTGCTCACCGCTGGGCTGCTTGCCATACCGGAGGATTATTACGAGGCAGCGTACGTGGATGGTGCCGGCCCCTTGCGCATCTTCTTCCGCATTACCTTGCCGCTGATGAAAAATGTGTACATGACGGTGCTGGTGGTATCGGGGGTAGATACACTTAAAATCTTCGATATCATCTATGCCCTTACAAGCGGCGGGCCCAACAATTCAACCATGTCCATCAGTATGTATGCCTACAATCAAGCGTTTGTTATATCGGATATGGGGTATGCCATGGCACTCTCGGTAATCGCCATGGTGGTATCGTTCCTGGTGTTCGGCATTCCCTTCCTCTATAACAACCGAAAATCCATCACGTGAGCGGAGGCAAACAATGAGATTCAAAAGAAAATGGTATACAAAACTTATGATGGCGGCAATCACGGCCATCGCACTAATCTGGACGCTGGTGCCGGTGTACATTGTTATCAGCAACTCCGTTCGCAAAACGTTGGAAATCAAGGAGATGCCCCCCAAACTAATATTTACCCCCACCCTGTCGCACTTTGAAAAGGTGCTGACCTTGGATAACTTCGGTAAATATTTCAGCAACTCCATCATCATCTCCCTCAGCACCATCGTGCTCACCATCCTTGCCGGTACGCTGGCTGCCTACGGGCTTAAAATTTGCAAATCGGCCATCGGCCAGCGGATTTCCAACGTCCTGCTGCTGGGCAAAATGGTTCCAACCATCACCGTTATGATTCCGCTGTTCATCATGTTCAACCAAATGCACCTTACCGGCACCTACGTTGCCCCCGTTTTGGCGCATTGCAGCCTATCACTCTTTTTTGTAACATGGCTGATGGCAAACTTTATGCAGGATATCCCAAACGAACTGCTGGAGGCCGCAAGCGTTATGGGGTGTAGCCGGCTAAAAGCCTTCCCACTGGTTGTGGTGCCGCTGCTAAAACCCGCAATCGCCTCGGCAACCATCCTAGTTATGCAAAGCAGCTGGAATGAACTTCTTTTCTCGTTAACGCTTACCAACATTAAAACCTACCCCCTTACCGTGGGGGTGGCCAAATACGTGGGCGCACTCTCAGTCGATTGGGGAAAGTGCAGCGCCGCCGCAACCTTAACCATTGTTCCCATTGTCATTGTAGGCTTCTTTATGCAAAAATATCTGGTCAGTGGCATTACGGCAGGGGCGGTCAAGGGCTAAACTTCCACAACAATTGTTCCCATTGTCATTGTAGGCTTCTTTATGCAAAAATATCTGGTCAGTGGCATTACGGCAGGGGCGGTCAAGGGCTAAACTTCCACAACAAATGAGGTAATAAAAATGATGTATTATGGCGCACAGTACTACCGCCCACCCTTTCCCAACCAAGATTGTTGGCAGCGCGACATGGAAAATATGCGCAAGCTTGGCTTTACCTGTGTAAAACTATGGGCTGTTTGGAACTGGATTGAACGCGAACCCGGGTGCTTCTGCTTTGAGGATTTGGATGCACTGGTGGGGCTAGCAAAACAGAACGGCCTGGCCGTCATCCTAAACACCATCCCGGAGGGGGCACCCTACTGGACGGATGCCGGCAACAAAAACGATTTGTACCGCACAGCGGATGGCCAGGTGGTGGAATACGGCGGCCCAGCCAACCTGCCAACGGCCGGCTGGCCGGGGCACTGCATGGATGACGATGCGTTTGCCGGGCTGGTAAGCAATTTTATTGAGCAGACGGCAAGGCACTTCCGGCAGGAAAAAGCCGTGGTATGTATTGACGTTTGGAACGAACCGCACCTGGAGCCAATGTTTGATTACCGGGAAAATATGCTCTGCTACTGCCCACATTCGGTGGAAAAATTCCGCAATTGGCTGCAAAAAAAATACAGCAGCATCGAGGCACTGAACACGGCCTGGTACCGTACCTACCGCGATTGGAACGAAGTGACCCCGCCGCCCCGCTTTGGCACCTGGGCCGATATGCTGGATTGGCGCAAGTTCTGGCTTGATAATATGCGCCGCTGGTTGGATTTGCGGGTGGCAGCCTGCCGCCGGGGCGCGCCGGATATCAAGGTGCAAACCCATGTGGCCTACAGCGGCATCCTGGGTAACGCGGGCGAAGGGGGCCTGGGCAACGAGCTGGGGGACGAGTTCTCTCTGGCGCGCGGGGTGGATGTTTTTGGGTTATCCAGCTTCCCCCTGTGGCTGATGGGCAAAGACCATATCTACCGGCATTTTATGCACAACGCCATGGTTGCCGAAGCCGCACACGGCAAGCCGTTTTACCAGGTGGAGCTACAGGGCGGGGCCGGCAAGCCGGGCTTGCTTGGCGGGCAGGTGCCCACCGCCCGCGATGTGGCACTGTGGAACTGGAACACGGTTGTGGCAGGGGGCAAGGGCAGCGTGTACTGGCAGTATGCGCCGGAACCCGCCGGGCTGGAATCTCCGGGGTTTGGGCTGACTGGCTTTTTGGGTGAAAACACCCCCCGCAGCCTTTCCGCCGGAAAATGCGCCGCCGAATTTACCGCCTGCCCCGCGCTGGAAAATGCGCACAGCGCCCCCATTTTAAACGCCGTATATGTTTCGCGCAGCAGCGATTTGCTCTGCTTTTCGGCAGGCAAGCTGGAAAAACTGTATGCAGGGGGTCTATCGGGCGCGTTCCGCGCCGCCTACCAAAAGTCGATTCCCATCCGCTTTTTCCACCAGGACGAGATTGACGAGCTGCCCACCAGCGGCATAGCGACCCTGTATGTGCCAATGCCACTGGTGCTATCCGCCCACGAAGCCGAAAAGATGCAGCAGTTTGCAAAGGCAGGGGGGACCCTGGTTTGTGAAGCCTGCCCCGGCCTTTACCGGGAGGATGGCTTGCTGGAGCAAAACGCAACCGTTTTGAAAAAGCTGTTTGGGCTTCGCCATGTGGAGATTGAGGCCATACCCGATGGCGAGCAGGTTCATGCCATTTGGCACGGAAACGGCGAGTGCTTCTCCGGCCAGCTGTACCGCCAGGTGGTAAAGGAAAAATCCGGGGTGAACATCCTTGCAAAGTTTGAGGATGGCACACCTGCGGTTACCGAGTACATTTGCGGCAAGGGCCGCGCCGTATGGATTGGCACCTACCCCGCCTATCGGTTTGAGCAAAGCAAGGACCCCGCCGCCGCGGATGCCATCACCCGCTGGATGCAGCCCCAGGGCTATAGCATCCTGCGCCGGTTAAGCTCCACCCGCGTGATGCAGGACGATATTTCGCTGGCACCCCTGGTGCGTCTGCTGGAAACAGAGGACGAATGGATATTGGCGGCCGTGAACCATACCAAGCTGCCGGTTTCCATCACAGCAGAATTTGCAGAGCCGCAAAAAATTGCAGCGCCGGAAAGTGACGAAAACACGCTGCGCTTAATTTTAAAAGCGGAAACCGGTACACTATTTACCTGGAAAAAGAACGAAAGCAAGTAAGGAACACGGCGAAACCAGCCACCCCCGCACAAAAAACGCCTGCCCTACGGCTTGGCAAAAAGGCAGCAGCCCCCCTTTTGGTGACACAAAAGGGGGGCTGCTGCTGGTTTATTGGCTTTAGCGATACGACAACCCCTAAAAGAATGTTGCCCTTTATGGGCGGTAGGCGCATGATGCAAGCAACGGATTTTTTAGTGCATTTTGCGATGCGTACCGGTATCACGCCCTTCCAGGGCTTACGCAAGCCCCGGATTAGAAGGGGGGCCCGGACTCGTTGCAATTTCAGGTTGCGGGTTTGTGCCAAAGAGAAACGCGCGGTTGGTGTACGGGCCTTGCCAAACGTTGTATGATGGGGACATCGGATTCATTTGGCACGACAACGAAAAGGAGAATTTTTATGAGCTTTGGCGCAAATTTACAGTTTATGAGGCGGATGCACAACGGGATAACACAGGAGGAATTGGCGGAGAAGATGGGGGTATCGCGGCAGACGGTTTCCAAGTGGGAGATGGACTGCGCTTACCCTGAGATGGAAAAGGCGCTGGCCTTGAGCCGGCTGTTCAACTGCACGCTGGATGAACTGCTAACGGGGGATCTAAACTCCGGCAGCAACGCCTATCGCAACATCCGGGTCGAGCAGGTGGCGGGCTTTCGCTATGTGCGGTATGCGGTCGTCAGCGCCATGCCGGAGGACGACGCGAAAACGCATCAGCTGAACTGGGCGAAGCAGGTGGGGCTAGCCCAGCCGGAGCTGATTGGCTGGGATTTCCCGGCCGTATCGCAAGAGCAAGTCAATGTATTCCATATGCACGGCTATTGCGCGGCCTGCGTTTTGCCGGATGCGGTAGACCCGGAAGGGGTGGAAGTGATTACCCAGCCCGCAGCGCGCTATGCGGCCATCACCATTGAAAACCCGTTCAGCAACCCGTTTGCCCTAATTCCAAACGCCTATAAAACGCTGCTGCGCTACATGGAGGTAAACGGCTTAAAAGCAATCTCCGGCCCGGCCGGTGGAGTGATCGAGTGCTTTGAGAAGGAGTACACGGCGGCGGGCGTTGCCTGCATGGACGTCTATATCGCGCTCAAGCCGTGACCGGGGCACTAGAATGTACACATTACACCCCATTTACTAATTTCGGTGCAATTTTCTCTAACAATATGCGGTTAAATTCTGTTTTGCGGCTAAGGAAGGGCATATGGTCTGCATCTGGAATTAAAAAAATCTGTTTATCCGGTGCCACAATTTCATCAAAAAAAGCCTTCGCCAAAAGATAAGGGCTGTTATAATCATTTTCCCCCATGATGTAGTACACGGGAACTTGATAATCCGTTCCATAGTTTCTGATATCTGCCTCTTCCATTAAAAACGGTACTACACCGCCTTGATTATGAAACACATTGCGCTGGTTAAATAGAAATGAGTTTTTTAGCTCGTTCAATGAATAGTACGGAGTAGCCAGTATGCGGATTACATCGCCTAAACCTATATTTACAGAAAGCCCGTACTTGCTTTGGTATGTTCTTACTGTCATCATATCTGCCATATAGTTTGGGCCGTATTCCGATGGCGGATAGGGCGCAACAGCTTCCAGCGCCTTAATATCTTTTTGGTTTCCTGCCGCTTTCGCCATTTCCAGCGTCTTTTCATAGCCTACACGTTCATTGTCCGCCATCTTAACAATCTGCGAAATCCCAATGTACGCACTGTAATCCTCGGGGTAGGTTTGCACAGCCATGGTTCCCAACACCGACCCCCAACTATGGCCTACGAGGATGATTTTTTCCTTGTTGAACCGTTGCTTTAGATAGGCTGTCACCTCATGGGCATCTTTCAGAACACGCTCCGCGCTCATGGTCTGCAAAACTGCCGCCGGATTGTTCGCAAAGTATGTTTTGCCTACGTTGCGCTGGTCCCAGTTCACCACAGTAAAATCCTTTTCCCATTTATACTGGTACAGATGCAAAAGCGGCATCATCGAATTGCCGGGGCCACCATGCAGCCACAGAATGATGGGGTTCTCTACGTTTTTGCCCCGGATATATAATGCCTGCTGTATGCCGCCGATTTCCACCATTTCCATGCGGTCAATGCCGGGCGCTTCAATTTTATGTCTTGTTCGTATGATTGCAGGGGCTATCAACCGCAAACCTACAAACGCCAAAATCAAAATAGCAATCAGTGCGCAAAGGGCGATTAGCAGCATTCCGAATTCCTCCTTATAAAAAGTATTGTTTTCATTACAGTAGCAACTTTTCCAATCGTCATTTGTACAATAAGGATTGCAACGCCACCTGTTACACAGGGCTTTTGTTATAAAAGTTGCTGATTGAATTTATGGTTTCATCTTCAAGTATATCAGCGCCTAATTGCCTCAAAAGATATTGTAAAAATTGAAATCGCTTATGAAGTGTGGGCAAATCGCCCTGAATTACATCCGTATCACACCAAAAATTTAAGAGCAGCAAAAAGACCTCCGCACATTCGTCCGGGAATGCGGTCGAGATACTTTTGTCTTCTAGCCCCTCTCGTATAACATCCGCTATGATGGGGGCAAGTTTTTTCAAATTGTTCTGTGTAAAGGCTAGTATAATTTGCGGGCTTTCTATGGCGCTTGAAACCATGTTACCGGCCTCTTTCATTGTCCTTTCATCCATTAAATTCCGCTTAATTAAGCCTCTCAGTTTTTCTTTTGCTGTAAGGCCTTGCATTTCATTAAGCCACCCATTTACGGTTTCGATTATCTGTTCAAACTGCCTCTCCATAGCCGCATTGAAAATATCTTCTTTCGAGCTGAAGTGATGAAAAATCCCCCCCTTTGACATTCCCAAAGTATCGGCAATATCCTGCATACTTGTTTTGTCGTATCCTTTTTCAGCAAACAGCTTTGCAGAAGTGGTGATGATATTTTCAATAGCTTGCTTTGGATTGTTTTTTCTAGCCACCATATAACCCCCTTTTTAATAAAAACCGACCGTTGGTTTTTATTGTACAATCGGTTTTTGCTTCTGTCAAGTGGCGCTGCGCTTATACTAAACAATACGGCTTGGTGGTTAGGCAGGTTTTCGCCAGATTCATGCGGCTTTTCCCTAGGCGCGGCCCTTGATAAAGTTACACGGTTTCCGGGTTCCGCTAAACGGCAAGCAGGGCAACGGTGTCCACCGTTGCGTTTTTCTGCGAACATCTGCTTGTTGGGGCCAGCCCCATGCCCGGTATCACTTCGGGCCGTCGGCGCAAACTGCGCGCTGCAACAGCGGGCCAATTTGGCCCGAAGCCTGCACCGCGCCGCCGCGCCGCCTCGCCCACAAAGGGGAGGCCAGAACGGTACAACAACTTGAAAGTAACACAAAAAAATGGCTACAACCAAATCCATAAGGATTCGACTGTAACCACGATTGGTTGCGGGAGCCAGATTTGAACTGACGACCTTCGGGTTATGAGCCCGACGAGCTACCAGACTGCTCCATCCCGCGATATTTATCTTGGCGCTGTTTCTTGAGCGCTGTTTCTTGAGCGCTTAGATAGTATAGCATGGCGCACGCGGGATGTCAATAGAAAAGTTTTAAAAAAGCCAAAAATGCTAAAAAGTGCGGGGGTTTTTATCCGCGCACCAGCCGGAAGCGGCAGCCGCGGCCCAAAACTTGCAGCAGGCCGTGGTATTCCGGCAAAAGGTGGCCCACCACGTTCACACGCGCATCGGCGGGGTAATCGGCCTTGGTTAGCTGCACCTCGCCCGAATAGCGCAGGTACTGCTCGTTATCCACCGTAATGCTGCCGCAGGGGCAGGGCAGGGGGGCGGTGGGGGCAATGTGGCTGCCAAAGCAGGAATATTCGCGGCTTTCCTGAAAGCGGGCCAGGGTTTCGGGGCTGTCGGGGCGCACGGTAAAGCTGCGGCCATAAAGCGCGGCCCAGGGCTCCTCCAACTGGGCGGGCAGGGCCAGCAGGCCGGTGCGCTCGGTTTCATCAATCAGCGCCTGCTGGGCGGGGGAAAGCGCCAGGTCGCCCAGCAGCACGCCATCCAGCTTTTCGGCCATCAGCTGGGCGTACTGCACATAGGGCGGCAGGGTGCGGTGGGCTTCGAGCGTTGGCAGCCCGGCAAAAATGGGGCCGCGGCGCGCGCCGTCCCCGGCAATAAAGGCCAGTACGCGCACCCCTGCCTGCTGCAATGCGGCGGTGCGGGCGCGGAAATAGGCAAGGTCCAACCCGGTTTCGGGGCGGGGGTAAAAATTGTGGATGGCATATACCTCAGCCCCGCTTTGGGCCAGGGCAATGGCCAGCTCGGCATCCCCGGTGGAGGCATTGCAGGCGATGGGCAGGTGACGGGCGGCCTCAAAAATTTCCTCGCGAGTAAAGCCATAGTCGCACCGCAGGATGTCCACGCCGGTTTTTTGGGCAAATTCGGCCAGGGAGGCAACATGGAAGGCGGCCAGCGCCTTGGGCGATACATCGGCAATGATGCGCCCGCCCAGCCCCCGCAGGGCGGCCAGCATGGCGGTGGCGCGGGGCAAAAAATCGCTGCCGTATTCCTCGCTGATATGCAGGGAGGTGAAGATAAGCGGCACCGTGCTGCCGGGGGCGGGCAGGTGCTGCCGGTAGGAGGAAAGATAGTAGGAATATCCAAACATACAAAAACTCCTTTTGGCGTAGGGGGGGCGGGCGGTGCCACGCCGCAGGGGCGCACCGAATATTCGGTGCGCCCCTGCGTGGTTGCGCAAAGCTGCCGTGCTAAACGGCGGCAACCTCCGCCGGTGTTACAAAGATATTGGTGATGACAAAGCCCATCACATAGCTAATCAGCAGGCCAACGCCGTAGCAAAGCAGGCTGGCGGTGGGGCCGGCGGGGCCAGCTGTCATGACAAAGAAGGCCAACACGCCCGAGGGGCCCCAGGTGGTGGCGGCAACCTGTGTTGCCATAACGAACGCGCCGCCAAACCCGGCACCAAGGCCCGCCGTGATAAAAGGCTTGCCCATGGGCAGGGTAACGCCGTAGATTAGTGGCTCGCCAACGCCCAGGATACCGGCGGGCAGTGCGCCGCCAATAACGCTTTGGATGCGGGTATTCTGCACCTTTTTCGCCTTCAGGTAGATGGCGATGGCGGCGCCCACCTGGCCCGCACCGGCCATGGCCAGGGCAGGGTAGAGGGTAACGTAGCCAAAGGTATCCAGCTGAACCGTATACAGCGCCACCAACCCGTGGTGCATCCCCATGGCAACCATCGGCAGGAAGAGCGCGGTGGAAATATACCCGGCCAGAATGCGGACGACCAGAGAGCTGCTCATGCAGAACTGCTCAACCACCCAGCACAGCGCGGTGGATATATAGCCTGTAAGGGGCATGATGATGAAAATGTAAGGGATGAGGCAGAGAATTAGGGAGAGCAGGGGGGTAAACATGATATCCAGGGCATCCGGCATCCGTTTGCGGATGAACTTTTCAACCTTGGCAAGGCACCATACGCCCAGCACGGCTGCCAACACGCCGCCGCGCCCGCTGCGCAGGATGGAATCCAGCGGGATATCCTCGTTAAACAGGCCGAACAGCTTGGAGATGCTGTTGATACCCTCCATCGAGGTGATCATCCCCAGCATACCGCCCAGAATGGGGGTTGCGCCAAATTTTTCGGCGGCGCGGTACCCGGCCCAGGCCGTGAGGTAGGTAAGGAACGCACCATTGATTAGGCTGAGGAGGTTGTACACCGCGCCCCAGAAGGCGTTATCGGCATAACCGGGCATCAACTGGGCCAGCAGGGTGGCCAGGCCGGCGCACAGCCCGGCCGCAATAACACCGGGCAGCAGCGGGATGAAAATTTCGCCAAAGGTTTTGAGGGCCGCCTTGACAGGGTTTGATTTTTGCCCGGCCTTCACCGCGGCTTTGTTGCTTTTCCAATCGCCTACAGTGCTGGCGGCGGTGCCATCCTCCGAGGCAGGGATGCCCATGGCCAGGCAGATATCGGCACATTTGCGGCACTTGCCAGGGCCTACCACAACCTCAACGTAATTGGTTTGGTCGTGTACAATGCCCAAAACTCCCTCAATACCCTTGAGGGCCGCATCGTCGATTTTTGCGTCCTCCTTGACGGTGATGCGCAGCCGGGTCATGCAATTGGCGGCAGCAAGGATATTGCCCCGCCCACCAACCTTTTCCAATATGGCGGTTACGAGCGCTTCATTGGTCATTTTTGATTCCTCCTATGCTATGTATTCAGTCACATTCGCGGCCAAAGGCCTGAAAATTGGCCGCGCTGTGGAGCGATAAAGTGGGGCGATAATGGGGTAGCTTTGCAGGGAATACCGGCGGGGCAGGGCGCTGCGCCCAGGCAGCGCCGCCGCACGGCAGGGGGCAAGCTTACGGGTTGGCAATGGCCTGGCGCACATGGCCCCCGGCGGCGTTTAGCCGCTGGCGGGCGGTGGCGGCATCGCACCCCACCACCACCATGGTAACGGCAGTTTTTACGCTGCCATCTGCGGCGTTGATGGCCCGGCGGGCTTCCTCCCGCGGGGCCCCGGTGGCTTCCATCACAATATTTTCGGCCCGCAGGTGCAGCTTTTCGTTCGATTGGATAACATCTACCATCAGGTTCTGGTAGGCTTTGCCACTGCGCACCATGGCGGCGGTGGAAATCATATTCAAAATCAGCTTTTGGGCGGTGCCGGCCTTCAAGCGGGTGGAGCCTGTCAGCACCTCGGGGCCAACCTCAACCTCCAGCGCAAGCTGGGCGGCCTGGCCAATGGCGCTGCCCTTGTTGCAGGCAATGGCCACCGTGTGGCAACCCACCTCCTCGGCGTAGCGCAGCCCGCCCAGCACGTAGGGGGTGCGCCCCGAGGCCGCAATGCCAACCACCACATCGGTGCGGGCAAGCTTGTGGGCGGCCAACTCGCTGCGGCAAAGGGGGGCGTTATCCTCGGCACCCTCCACCGCTTGCAGGATGGCGGTTTCGCCACCGGCAATCAGCCCCACCACCTGGGTGGGCTTTACGCCAAAGGTGGGCGGGCATTCGGCGGCATCCAGCACGCCCAGGCGGCCACTGGTGCCGGCCCCAATGTAAAACAGCCGCCCGCCCTGCGCAAAGGCTTCCACCACCCAATCCACCGCCTGGGCAATCTCGGGTAGGATGGCCTGTATGGCCAGGGGTACCTTGGCATCCTCGCGGTTCATGGCGGTTACAATTTCCAGCGCGGACATTTCATCCAGGTGCAGGGTGTTGGGGTTGCGGCGTTCGGTTGTCATGTTGTCAAGATTCATAGAATTCTCCTTTTGGTGGAAGGCTTGCCACCCGCTATTTCTCTGGCTGACCCCAGCGTAACCCCGAAAGAAAAAATTGTCAACAAAATAGCGAAACTATGGTACAATGTTTCAAGGCGGAGCTGCGTTTTGGATGATTGAGGAAAATTCATGAAACAAAGCTGTGATAATAAAATATTTTGTGTATTTTGACGGCGAACAACCTGAAAACAAGCGTTGCCAAAGCGAAAGCCGTTTTGCGGTTTTGGCAGGGCAACACCGCCGCGGCTTTGGGCGGGCGGGCTTTTTGGGTGGTTTGGGCCAAAAAACGGCCGGTGGCCCCGGTAAGGAGAAGGCGATGAATAGTGTGCTGGTACGCCTGCGGGAGGCAAAAACCTCCCTGAGCAACACCGAGCGGAGCATTGCGGCGTGCATTTTGGCAAACCCCGAACAGGTGATGCAGTTGACCGTGCGGGAGCTGGCCGAGCAGGCGTTTGCCTCTCCCTCCAGCGTGGTGCGGGTATGCCGCAGCGTGGGCTTTGCGGGCTACCGAGAGTTCCGCAGTGCGCTTACCTACGAGATTGCCCAGCTGCGGCAGGCCCCGGCCCAAAAGCAAAAGGAAATTGAGCGGACGGATAGCATGGGGGAGATTATGGATAAAATCACCGATAAAAACATTTTATCGCTGGAGGATACCCGCAACCTGTTGAGCGAGGAGGCCCTGAGCGAGAGTGTGCGGCTGTTGGTGGGCTGCAAAACGGTGCTGCTGTATGGCATTGGTTCCTCCCTTTGCGTGGCGCGGGATGCGTATCTGAAATTTTTGCGGCTCAATAAGCCCTGCATCCTGAACGACGACTGGCACTCGCAGCTATTGCAGGCCCGCAACGCCACCCCGCAGGATGTGGGGATCATCTTCTCCTACTCGGGCGAAACGGTGGAGATGATTTCCTGTATGCAGGCCATGCACCAAAACGGCACCCCCTGCATTGCGGTGACCCGGTACGCCCCCTCCCCGGTGGCACGGCTGGCAGATATCCAGCTGTATATTGCCGCCAACGAGTCGATTTTTCGCAATGGGGCAATGTCCAGCCGGATATCCCAATTGAATGTTATTGATATTTTGTACACGGCGTTTGCCAATACCCAGTACGATTATTGCCTGCGCCAGCTTTCCAAAACGCATATTTTAAAGCCGGGCGAAAGTGGGGAGGAAACCCCCTAACGGCAAGATGAAAAAACGCGCCCTGCCCCAACCGGGTAAAACCGGCGGTGGGCAGGGCGCGTGGCGTTTTTTGGGGGGATAGAATCAGTGGGGGGCGTGGGGGGCATGGGGAGCATCTTTTTCGTGTTCCTCAATAAACATCAGTGCAAAGCTGATTAGAAGCAGCCCGCAGGAAACCCAGATGGCGCGCAACCCCACCAGATGGGTAAGCACGGCACCCAGCCCGCTGCCCAAGGCAAACAGCAGGATAACGCCCAGGTAGTGCGCCGCCTTGTGCAGCAGGCCCGGCTGGCGGGTGCGCAGCCAACAGCTGAAAGCCTCGGCACCGCTGCGCAGGTTGCCAATGCACATGGTGCTGGCGTAGGGGTAGCCGTTCACCTTGCGGAAGGATTGTACCTGCAACGCGCAGGCAAGCGAAACCAAAATGTTGGCGGCCCAGTTGGCGCTGGCGGGCAGGCAGCCCACCACGAACAGCAGGGAAATTTCGGCCAGCAAAATAATTTGCCGCCAGTGCAACCGGGAAAACCGCTGGCAGAAGGCCCGCACCTGCTCGGCCAGCATAATGCCCACCCCAAACGAGAGAACGGGCAGCAGGTAGCGCAAACAGGCAGACCATTCGCCCGCAAACAGATGGCTGCTCATCAAAACAATATTGCCGGTTTGGGCGTTGGCAAATACCTTGCCGCGCACCATGTAGGTGTAGGCATCCTGTAGCCCGCCCGATAGGGTGATGAAAAACATAGTCAACAGCGAATCGGACATCTGGGCACGGTTGAGGGTGGGGTGTTTCACGGGGGATCACTTCCTGTATAATTTGTAGGGGTGTACACTAGTATACTGCAAAATTTGGCAGTTTTGCAAGGCGGTGGGCAAATTTTAAGGGCGGCACCGAAGCCCGGTGCCGCCCTTAAAATAGAGGAAAGATGAAAAAAAGAAAAAGAAGAAAAGAGAAGGAAAGGAAAAGATGAAAAGCGATTTATATAAAATGGCCGAAGCCTTGTTGGTGGTCTGGCCTTGGCCGGGCGTTTGCCCTCGCATAACCAAAGCGCAGTAGAATTTGAAGGGCGGGCGTTTGCCGCGCCGTTTATTTTTGATTGCAATATTACTATACTGCCAAGTTGTGGAAAAGCTATAGCAACAATTTGAAGAAAAAGACAAAGTTTTTTGAACAAATTGTTGCCATCCGGCAGGCGGGGGCTTTAGGTGGTGCCCGGCGTGGCCGCAGGGGTGGGCTGCAACCCGCGAAATACCAGGTGGGCGGCCATGCTTACCAGGAGGCAAAGGGCAAACGCGCCAAAATAAATGTAGGGGATGTGGCCCGCAAACTGCTGGAACAGCCAGCCGTACACCGCCTGCCCCAGCGGGCTGGCCGACATTACCAGGCAGGTGAGCAGGGCCATCACCTTGCCAACTAAGGCGGCGGGGGTGGCGCACTGAATGTAGGTGACAAGCTGGATGTTGAGGATGGTGGAGAGCGCCATCATAAACATATGGGAGAAAACCAGCACCACGTAGGCGGGCATCCCGCCCGAAAGCCCCAGCACCAGCCCCATGGGCAGCAGGGTGCCGCTACAAAGCAGTAGCAGCAGCGCGGCATGGCGCATCGGAACCCGCTTGCCCACCACGCCCGAAAGCACCCCGCCCAGCAGCCCGCCCACGGCCAGCAGCCCCTGGGCGTAGCCGTACAGCCGGTTGCCGGTAGCCTGGGAAAAGCCAAGCTGCCCGTTGATGACCACCGGCAGCCCGATGATGATGAGGGCGGAAAATACCAGGTTGACAATGGCCAACAGCGCCCCCACCCGGCCAATATCGGGGCGGGTATGGCGGATA
>JAQUSS010000064.1 GCA_028710135.1 Gemmiger sp.
TGCGGATTGCAGATCATCTTCGTAAGCTCCCTATGAATTTTTTTAATGAGAAAGATCTGTCGGAACTTACAACAAATATGATGGCCGATTGCAGCAGCATGGAATCCATGTTAAGCAGTACGATTCCGCCGCTGATTGCTAACATTATTACGGTTACGTTGACCTGCGCCATGCTTGCGTTCTTTGATTGGCGTTTGGCCTTGTGTATATTCTGCACAATGCCAGTTGCTTTTCTGATTATCTGGTTGAGCCGTAACTATCAGAAAAAGCTGTTTGCCCGTCAGGTGGACGCGAAGCTGGCCGCCTCCGATCAGGTACAGGAATACTTGGAGGGCATGAAAATCATTAAATCCTGTGGATTGAGCGGTGCTCGTTTTGGAGCCTTAAATAAAACTTTACTGACCATGAAAAAGGTGGCGGTAAAGGTAGAAATGGCTGTCGGGGTGTTTATGTCCAGCGCCAGCATGATTTTACAAGCGGGTATCGGCATTGTCGTGTTTGTGGGTACACTGTTACTGGTAAATGGGAAAATCGAGTTGCTCCCGCTGTTGATGTTCCTTTTAATGGCAACACGGATTTATGGACCGATTTTGGCAGTATTGTCCCAGCTATCCTCGCTGCTCAACCTGAATGTTGTGACGGAACGGATGCGTACACTTCTCACCACACCTGCTATGTCCGGTGACGGCAAAGATGTGCCGAATTGCGATATTGAAATGGATCATGTAACATTCCACTACAACACGGAGGATGTTATTCACAGCATGAGCTGCAAAATCCCTCAAGGCAGTGTAACAGCGTTAGTCGGTCCCTCTGGCAGCGGTAAAAGCACTGTTTCTAAACTAATTGCCCGGTTTTGGGATATTCAGAGCGGCACCATTCGTGTAGGCGGCAAGGATGTGCGCGCTATGGCTCCAGAGAGTCTGATGTCTTATATGTCCTTTGTTTTTCAAGATGTCACCCTATTTAATGACACTGTGATGGAAAATATTCGCATTGGCAACCCAAATGCCACCGACGCGCAGGTGGTTGCGGCAGCCAAAGCGGCCTATTGCGATGAGTTTGTACGGAATATGCCAAAGGGCTACCAGACGCTTCTTGGTGAAAATGGCAACACCCTGTCGGGCGGCGAACGGCAGAGAATTTCCATTGCCCGTGCGCTTCTCAAGGACGCTCCAATCATCCTGCTGGATGAAGCAACGGCATCTCTCGACCCCGAAAATGAAGTGCTTGTTCAAAAAGCGATTGCAAAACTGGTTGAGGGAAAAACAGTTATCATGATTGCTCACCGACTGCGCACGGTGGTGGATGCCGATCAAATCCTTGTTTTGGAAAACGGCAAGCTGGTCGAAAGTGGAACCCATGAGCAGCTGATGCATAAGAACGGTTTGTATCAGAAGCTATATCATATTCAGCAGGAAAGCCTCGGCTGGGCAGTATAGGGAGGCATCGTGAAACGACTTCATGCGTCCGGCGAGGATTACTTGGAAGCTGTGCGAATCCTCCAACAAAAACAAGGCGGTATGGTGCGTTCCGTTGATCTTGCCCGGCACATGGAGGTATCAAAGCCCAGCGTTTGTCATGCTGTCCGCGCCTTAAAGAACGGTGGATTTCTCGCAATGGATAGCGACTGCTATCTCCATCTGACCGATGTTGGCCGGGAGGATAGTTTTCAAAAACTGAAAAATTGGCTGAAAAGCCGCAAATGACAAAGGAAAAGGCAGCTGCTCACACAGCTGCCTTTTATTTCTCACCAATTGCCCCTCTGCTGTCAACCAAAGCGCCAATTCATCACAGCGCATCGTTAAATTTATACCCAATGCCCCAGATGGTTAAAATATACTCGGGCGCATCGGGGTTGGGCTCAATTTTCTTGCGCAGCTTGCGGATGAAGGCCATCATGTTGCTGTCGGCCAGCAAAAAATCTTCCTCCCACACGGCGCGGTAAATTTGCTCCTTGGTGAACACCTCGCCCCGGTTTTGCACCAGGAAAAACAGGATGTCAAACTCCTTGGGGGTCAGGTTTACCTCCTGCCCGCCCCGCAAAACGCGGCGGCTCTTCTTTTGGA
Organism: Gemmiger sp.; assembly: GCA_028710135.1. Classification (GTDB taxonomy): domain Bacteria; phylum Bacillota; class Clostridia; order Oscillospirales; family Ruminococcaceae; genus Gemmiger. The sequence continues at coordinate 2,070 of JAQUSS010000064.1, forward strand.
TTTCCAATTCCCCGACCTGAATGCGCTCCCCGGCGGTGTTGGCAATCGCATCCACCTCCCCGGCGGCGCCCAGCAGCAGAGTGGTCACGCTGCCGGCCATCAAATCACACAGGCCGCAGCGCAGCTCCTCGCCGCTGCCGCCGCCCGGCGGGTCCTTCTCCAGCTTTTCAAGCAGCCAGGCCGCAAGGGTGGAATCCAGGGGGATAAAGCTGATTTTTTTGTTCATTTGGCGCGCCCCCTTCCTTTAAATAAGTTCGCCATAGCGCCGCTGGTAGCGCCGCTTGGCAACGGTTGTCAGCAGCAGGTAACACGCCACCGTTAGCAGCAGGTAGCCAAAATACCAGAGCGGCAGCCGGGTTAGGCCCAGCAGCCCGGCGGTTTTGGTGAAGGTAAGGCAGGTAAACGCCACCACGCCCAGCAGGGTGATGGCGAAAACCGGGGTGGAGGCCCGGCTTTGCACAAACGCAATTTTTTTGGTGCGCAGCAGGTGCAAACTTAGCACCTGCGACCACATGGATTCCAAAAACCAGCCCGTTTGAAACAGGGCAATGTAGTGCAGCCGAAGGGCGGGGTCCGCCAGCTGGGTGTACACGGCGCCGCCGCACAGCCCCGGGCAGAGCACAAAGTACAAAAACAAAAAGGTGGCAATATCAAACACCGAGCTGATGGGCCCAAAGCAGAGCATAAACCGGCCCAGGGTTTTGCCCGTCCAGGCCCGCGGGGCCAAGGTTTCCTCCTCGTCCACATTGTCCCACGGCAGCACAATGCAAAGGATATCGTACAGAAGGTTCAGCAGCAAAATTTGGATGGCCGTGATGGGCAAAAACGGCAGCACCGCGCTGGCGCAAACGATGGATAGGATGTTGCCAAAATTGGAGCTGGCCGTAATTGTGATGTATTTGAGCATATTGGTAAAGGTTTTGCGCCCCTCCAAAATGCCCTGCTCCAAAATGTTCAAATCTTTTTGCAGCAGCACAACGTCCGCAATGTCCTTGGCGGCATCCACCGCGGTATCCACCGAAATGCCGACATCGGCCTCGCCCAGGGCCGGGATGTCGTTGATGCCATCCCCCAAAAAGCCGACCGTATGCCCGTTTTCATGCAAGGCGGCCAGGATGCGCACCTTCTGCTCGGGCGTTAGCTCGGCAAACACATGGGTCTTTTCCACCGCGGCGTGGAGCTGCTGCGCCGTCAGGGTGTTGAGCTGCGCCCCGGTTATCAAATTTGTGGCATCGATGCCAACCCGGCGGCAGATGGAAACGGCAATCTGCGCTTGGTCGCCCGTCAGGATTTTGGGCGTTACCCGCAGGCGGTTCAGCGCGGCAACCGATTGCTTGGCCGTCTTTTTGGGGGCATCAAAAAAGGCGAGGTACCCCACGAGAACCAAATCGTTTTCATCCGCCGGGGTTAGGGCGCGCCTCTCCCCCAGCGCCTTTTGGGCCACGGCAATCACCTTCATGCCGTCCTCAAGCATCTCATCCACCACCGATGCCACGCTCGCCATCCCATTTCCCTCGATGGGCAGGGTTTCCCCCTTGTATTCAATACACTTGCAGCGGGCCACCACCTGCGCAATATCGCCCTTTACAATCAGGTGGCAGGTTCCGGCCTCGTCCGTTACCAGGGTGCTGACGTATTTGCGGGTATAATCGAAAGGGATCTCATCCGCTTTTTGGAACTGCGCCTGTAGCGCCGCAAACCGCGCCTGCCTGCCCGGCATGGTTTTGCAGGCCAAAATGGCGTTATCAATCGGGTTGCGCACGCCCGAATGGAAGGTGCTGTTCAAAAACGCCAGCTCCAGCGCGCGCTCGCTCTCGTTGCCCAGCACATCCATATAATATTCCAGCAAAAGGTTTTCGTGGGTCAGCGTGCCGGTTTTATCCATGCACAGCACATCCATGCTGCCAAAGCCCTGCATGGCGTTGATATTTTTGATGATGGTTTGCTTTTTGGACATGGCCAGGCTGCCCTTGGCCAGGCAGGTGGTGATGACCATGGGCAGCATTTCGGGCGTAAGCCCCACCGCCACCGAGAGCGCAAACACAAACGATTCCACCCAGCTGCCCTTGGTCAGCCCCGATACCACAAACACCACCGGCACCAGCACCGCCATAAAGCGTATCATCACCCAGGCAATTGAATTTGCGCCGGTTTGAAACGAATCTTTGCTGCCGTCCCCCGGCTGGGCAAAGTTGCCGTACAGTGCCTCGCTGCCCACGGCCAGCACAATGCCCGCCCCCTTGCCGCTGATGACGGTGGTTGCCATAAAGGCGAGGTTGGAAAGCTGGGTTAGGGGTTCCTCGTCGCCATCATTGCGGCGGGCGCTGCTTTTTTCAAGGATGGCACTCTCCCCGGTGATGGCCGCCTGCGAAACAAACAGGTCTGCCGTTTGGGTCAGCCGCAAATCCGCCGGGATGCGCTCCCCCGCCGCCAAAAATACCAAATCGCCCACCACCAGCTCCTCGGCCGGTATCTCGGTCAGCACGCCACCGCGCTTTACGGTAACGCTGGCGTGTACCAGCCGGTTGAGGCGGTCTGCCGCTGTTTTTGCCCGCAGCTCCTGCAATAGGCGGATGGTGCCGCTGATCAAAATCATCGTACAGATAATCACAAAGGTGGTGATGTTGCGGGTAAAGTTGGAGGCCAAAAATACATCGGTGACGAGCGATACCACCGCCAACACAAAAAGAATTAATGTAAAGGGGTTGATGAAGGCCCGCCGCAGCCGGTAAAACAGGGTATCGGTTTTACGGCCCGCCAGCTGGTTGTTGCCATACCGTTCCCGCATGGGTTCCACCTGTGCCGGTGGCAGGCCATCGGGGCCGGTCGAAAAATCGTGGTACAGCTCGGATACCTCGCGGTAGGCATATTCCTTCATCCGGCCATCCGGCAGTGTTGCTTTGGGCAAAGCGGCCCCCCCTTTTCAAAAAATATGCGCTTTGATGTTCGCATCGTATTTTCGTATGGTTTATTTTAACATAAATTTGGCCATGCCGCCCCGCCAAAACCTTGTTTTTTCCTTGCAATTGCGGCCCCGCCGCGCGTTTTCCGCCGCCCCGGGCCTTGCCCCGGCTTTGCCACCGGCATTTTGGCCAAGGCTTATGGCCCAGGCTTATGCCCAAAGCTAAAAAGTATGACTTTTAGGGTGGATTACAAACCCCGCGGGAACAGGTATACTATACTTACCACATAATACGTAACAACAACGGTAACCAAAACAGCCCCCCGCCATTTTGGCCCGCCGCGCGGCGGCCCGGGGGGGAGGCAAAGCCCAACAAGCAGCAACCAACAATATAGAAGGGATTGGAATTTATGGAACGCACCCGGTTATCTTTCCTTGAGCGGTTGGCCGTGGCAGCCTGCTGCCCCATTTTGTCGGACCTTCGGTTTTTGCCCCCCACCGAGCAGCGCCAGCTTGTTGGCCTGGTGCGCTATACCCCGTTGGAGGCCGTGCCGCTTGCCGAATGGAACGATGCGCTATCCTACTTGGTGGGCCGGCCCGCCGCGCCAAGCGCCGCTGCGGCCCGCGCGGCGCTGCTGCAAGCGATGGAAAAGACGGCAAATGCTTGACAAACCCAAATACTTGTGCTTGAATGGTTTTAAACCGATGATACGAAGGTAAAACCGCAGGCGCACGTACAGAGAGCCCCCGCTGCTGAGAGTGGGGCCGAAAGCGGCGCGGCAAATGGTTCGTGGAGGGCGCGGGGAAGGGCGGTGGCCGCCTGGTATCCGCCGACGGCTGCCCCCGTTAACGGGCAGGGGGATTTTAGGCGCACTTGCCCCCGCAAAGTGGCCGCGGTATGGCGCGGCAAGCAGGGTGGCACCACAGATAAATGCTTTATCTGCCCTTGCACAGAAGGTTCTGTGCAGGGGCAGTTGTTGTTTTGCCCGCTGCGCAGGCAATGCAACCGAACAACCAAAAGAATGGAGTTGGCAACTATGGCAGAAGAAAAACGCAAACGCATTTTATCCGGCATACAGCCCACCGGCGCGCCGACGCTGGGCAACTATATTGGGGCGGTGCGCAACTGGGCGCTGCTGCAAAACGATTACGACTGCCTGTATATGGTGGCCGACCTACACGCGCTGACGGTGCGCCAGGCCCCGGCCGAGCTGCGCCGCCGCACCCGGGAGATGGCCGCGCTGCTGCTGGCCGCCGGCATTGACCCCACCCACCATGTGATGTTTGTGCAAAGCCATGTGCCCGCCCACTGCGAGTTGAGCTGGGTTTTGGCCTGCAACACCCAATTTGGCGAGCTTTCGCGGATGACCCAGTTCAAAGATAAAAGCGCCAAGCACCCCGATAACGTGAACGGCGGGCTCTTCACCTACCCGGTGCTGATGGCCGCCGATATCCTGGTGTATAACGCCGACCTTGTGCCCGTAGGGCAAGACCAAACCCAGCATTTGGAAATTGCGCGGGATATTGCCACCCGCTTTAACGGCATTTACGGCGATACCTTTGTGCTGCCCGAGGGGTATATCTCGGCCTCGGGGGCAAAAATTATGAGCCTGGCCGAGCCTGCCAAAAAAATGAGCAAAAGCGACACCAACGCCAACGGCTTTGTGCTGATGACCGACGATAAGGATACCATCCTGCGCAAGTTTAAGCGGGCTGTGACCGATTCCGACGAGGTGGTTCGGTTTGACCGGGAAGCCAAGCCCGGGGTATCCAACCTGATGGTCATTTATTCAACCTTTACCGGCAAAACCATGGCCGATATTGAGGCAGAGTTTGCCGGCAAGGGCTATGGGGACTTTAAGCTGGCGGTGGCCGAGGCGACCGCCGATGCGCTGGCCCCCGTGAAGGACGAGTACGCCCGCATTTTGGCCGATAAAAGCTATGTGGATGGCGTGCTGAAGGAGGGGGCCGCCCGCGCTGCCCGCCTGGCCGACCGCACGGTTGCCAAGGTTTACCGCAAGGTGGGGCTGCTACAGCTGGAGCGGTAAGCCCGCCCTTGCCCAAAAGCCTGCCAAAATAGCCAATCAAAAGAGGGTGTTGCAGATGGTATTCTACGTTTCGGCGTGGAAAAGCCATTGCAACAACCCTCTGTTTTTATTGATTTCCTATGAATCTAAAGGAAGCCCGCCCAAATGCGTAATCTTTTGGCTCCCTCAGACGAGGGAGCTCCGCCCGCAGGCGGTGAGGGAGGGAACCCCTAGCGATGTGTCCGCTCCGATAAAGCAACGTACCTACGTCAACTTTCCCCTCCCTCAGTCCGCTTCGCGGCCAGCTCCCTCGTCTGAGGGAGCCTTGACCACATCTGCAACAGCCCCTTTAGCTGGAGCGAGGGTTGGGGGGGCAGTGGGCCTTCCTATTTTTTTCTTTTTTGATTTTTTCACAGTTCTGCAACCGGTATCAAAATAGCATGGCTATGCCAATTTTTTCAAGGGTTTTTGCTATTTCGTCACAATGCGGCAAAAAACAGGCAAATCTTCGGCCTTTTTACCACTACCAAATATTGACATCTTTGGTAGTTTTCCGTATACTATATACAAGAAGTTGGTATTCCCGCAGGCTTTTACGTCGATACGTTAGGAAACAGGTTGCAAAAAGGAGAAGATTGTAGAAAATGAAATCCACCGGAATTGTTCGCAGCATTGACCAGCTTGGCCGCATTGTGCTGCCCAAGGAGCTTCGCAAGGTGCTGTGCATCAGCACCGAAACCCCGCTTGAAATTTTTACCGAGAACGATACCATTATCCTACGCAAATACAAACCGGCCGGGGGCTGTGCCTTTTGTGGAGAGTTATCGGAGGGGATGCTTACCTACCGTGGCTTGCCCATCTGTGAAAATTGCCGCAGAGAAATCAACCAGCTATAAACGCTGCGCCGCAGCCCGGGCAAAAACCTGGCTGCGGCGCTGCTTTTATCCCCTTTTATTTGAAAAATGGGGCATTATTTTCAAGATTTTTTAAGATTTTTCAAGGTTGCGTATCAGTTCCTCGCTGTTTTTCACCAGGTTTAGCAGGCTGGTGGCATGGCGGGGGTATTCCTTCGCAAGGGATTCCGTCGTCATATCAAAGGCAGTCAGCTCACAGGGGGGCTGGCCACTCTCCCGCTCGGTCAACGCGGCCTGGGTATCCCCCTCGGCCATGTGCAGCGCGGCATCCGAGTAAGCCTCCCACCGGGCGGGGCCAACGCGGAACATCCCGGCCACATTATGCGGCCCGGCCTGGTACAAATGCCGGAACACCTTGTAAACTGAAAGCATCAAAAAGCTGCTAACCGCCGTTACCACCCGTTTATCGCGGCAGCGCTCCAGCCGGTCAAACAGGATATCGAGCGAGTTTTCAATCAGCTTTTTGTACATGGTGGGCAGCACGCTGCCCCGGTAAACACTGCCCCCGGCGGCGGTGGTATCGGGCAATTCCTCCACCGTGATGGTTTGGCCGGTGCGCTCGGCACTGCGGCCAAGCAGATAATCGCAGGAAACATTGTAATAATTGGCCACCTGCACAACAAACTCCAGCCCGCATTCGCGGATGCCTTTTTCGTAATGCGAAAGCTGGGCCTGGGAAATTCCCAGGTCCTGTGCGGCGCGTTTTTGGGTAATACCCCGCTCCTTGCGGAGCAGGGTGATAACATGGTCAAATTCGATGGGCATAGTTCTGCCGTCCTTGCTGTATTTTCTACGTGCTGTAAATTATATCGTTTAAAAAACAATTTGTAAATACCAAATTCGACAACATTTCCGCCCGGAAGGTGGCATTTTGCCCAAACGCCCTGCCACAAAACTAGATGTAGCCACCCGGCCCCTATGGTACGTACAAATATTGTGGACAACGGTTTTGTTTTTGGGCAGTTTTTTCATTTTTGTAACCATATTGTAACCTTATTTTGTTGATACCTGCCCCTTTTTGGGGTATGCTGGGCTTTATGCCCGACCGAAAGGATGAATATTTTGAAATACTATAAGCTACATTTGATACGCCACGGCCTGACCCAGGGCAACATGGAGGGGCTGTATATTGGCAGCGGCACCGACCTCCCCTTGTGCCCCGAGGGCCGGCACGACCTACATTCGCTGCAAAACCAGTTCCGCTACCCGGCGGTGCCGCTGGTGTTTAGCTCCCCGTTGCGCCGCGCCACCGAAACCGCGCAGCTGCTTTACCCGGATGCCAAGCTGGTGGTGCTGGACGATTTGCGGGAGATGGCCTTTGGCAAATTTGAGAACCAGCCCCTAAAAACGCTGGTGCAAAACCCCGAATTTGCCGCCTGGATGGACCCCACCAGCCATGCCGTGCCCGAGGGTGCCGAGGACCGGGTGGCCTTTTACCGCCGCACCGGCGAGCTGCTGATGAAGCTGTTTGAGTACCAGTTTAAAACCCACACCGAGGAAGCCGCCTGCATTACCCACGGCGGGGTAATTATGAGTATGCTGGCCCAGCACGCCCTGCCCCAGCGCCGCCCCGAGGATTGGATGACCGACCCGGGGTGCGGTTACTCGGTGCGGTGCGATGCCGAAATGTATATGCGCGACCATTTGGCCGAGGCCTTTGATGTGGTGCCCTACGGCTACCTGGATGCCGCCAAGCCGGTGTAAAGCGGCACCGTTAGGGCGATATGGCCCCATAAACGCACCAGAGGGCAAACCCAGATTTTCCATTTTTTGGCATTGCAAAATAGGGTGCAAGATGCACACTAAAAAAGCATTGCAGGGCCGGGGCAATTTCACGGGGTTATGTTGGGGTTTGCCTTTCCACCGTAGGGCAAGGGCTCTGCTCTTGCCGGGCGGGGGTTGTTGTTTTCCGGGCGGCCAACCGGCCCGGGGGGGCCGCGCGGCGTGGGGCTGCCGCAAGCCCACCCTTATTCATTTGTTGGTTGCGTGCAACCTACGGCAAGAGCAGAGCCCTTGCCCTACAGAGAGGGGTGGGCGGGTGTCATTTGCCGGGCGGCCAACCGGCCCGGGGCGGCACGGCGGGGGGCTGCGGTAAGCCCACCTTATTTATTGATTGGTTGCACACGCCCTACGGCAAGAGCAGAGCCCTTGCCCTACAGAGAGGGGTGGGCGGGTGTCATTTGCCGGGCGGCGAACCGGCCCGGGGGGCCGCGCGGCCTTCCGTAAGCCACCCTTATTCTTTTATTGGTTGCACGCAAACCACGGCAAGAGCAGAGCCCTTGCCCTACGGGGGTGGGTATTCCAACAAACCGCAAGGCAAAACACGCCCTGTTGCTGGTGCAAACCGGCAACAGGGCGCGCTTTGTTTTACCAATCATTTTATCGGTCGTTTTTTCTACTGCGTACCTACACTTCTCCGGTTTTCCCCCGCCGGGCACGGTGGGCGGCTAGGGCGGCCCCGGCAAGGGCCAGCAGGGTGATGCCCTCGGCCAGGCGCCAATACCAGGGCGCGGCAAAATAAACCCGCAGGGTGCCGCTGTAGCCGCTGGGCAGGTAGAGGGTGGCGCTGTTGTTTTTGCCGCAGCCCACCGCCAGCATTTGGCCGGTGGCGGTATCCTTGGCGGTATAGCCCTTATAATACAAGAGGTCGAGCCGGATGGTTGCCTCCACATCGCTGGTATTTTCTGCCGTGAGCAGGATATCGGTGCCGGTTTTTTGGTAGGCCGTCAGCTGGATGCCATCCGCCCACTGGGGGCCGGCGGGTAGGTCGTAAACATCCACCGGGCCGTTTTGGGTGGGCAGGTAATGCCCGCAAGACATCTGCCAGTTTGGCTCGGCGGTGCCGTAATAATAATCAATGGGGGCTGCCGTGGCGGTGTACCCGGCAAAATACTGCCCCGCCGCCACCACGCTTACCGCGCAAAGCGCCGCCGCCACCCCCAGCTTGCACCAGCGGGGGTGCAGGGCCGCCACGGCCCCGGCAGTAGCCAGGGCCAGCAGCAGCACCGCCGGGCCCAAAAACCGCCAGGGGAATTGCAGGCTGCCCACCAGCCGCTGGGCCATGCTGCCAAGGCCATACACGGCATCCCACGGGAACAACACGGTGGAGGCCCAGGCGGCCAGGCAGCCGCCCACAAGGCCGATAAGCCCCAGCCTTGCCGCCGGGGGCAGTGCGCCGCCCGCCTTGCCCCGCCCCACACATACCTGCCGGGCAACCAGCACGGCCAGCAGCAGCGCCCCCAGCCACAGCGCAATGCCGGGGGTAAGGGGCATATCCTGCACAAGCTCCGTTTGCAGGCCCTGGGTGGCGGCATCCGCCCGCAGGCCAAAAAGCTGGCCCAGCAGCGCGCCATTTTGCTGGATGGCCTGGGTGCCGCCCGGTTGGTTGATTTGAAAGCTGCCGGTAAGGTAATAGTCAAACAGCGGCACCAGCAGCCCGGCGTTCAGCCCCAAAAACGCCCCCACCGCCCCACACAGGCGGGGCAGCACCGGCCGGGTGAAGGTGCGGCGGGCAAGGCAAAGTGCCAGCAGCACCAGCACCAGGGCCGTCATTTCGGTGCTGAGGAGGTGGCTTTGCAGCACCCCGGTCATCCCCAGGGCCAGCAGCAGCCAACCCGGCAGGGCTTTTTTGCCGCCGGGGTGGTAGCAGCGGTAAAACCCAAGCGCCACCAGGGGCAAAAAGGCCAGGGCCGTGTACTCGCCCAGGGCCGCGCGGGTGTATAAATCGCACAAACGGTAGGGGGCCAGGGCGTAAAGCACCGCCCCCGCCAGCGCCGCCACCCGGCCGCCCAGCATGGCCCGGAAGGCATGGTAGGCCAGCGCCACCGTTACCAGGTTGATGGCCCCCAGGTAGGCGATGTACGCCTGGGTTGCCCCCAGGCCCAGCAGCCGCAAAAACGCCGGGAAATAGAGCAGGGCATCCCCATAAAACACCCCCACCGCGTAGCCGTACCCGTTCACCCAGCCGGGTTCTATCCGCACCGGGAACTGCCCTGCCGAAAGCCCCTGGGCTATATTTTCGATTCGGCGCAGATGATACCCCAAATCCGAGCCATGCCAGGCGTGGCCGCCCAGCAGGGGGGCGGTGGCAAACACCGCCACCCCCACCAGCACCGCCGCCACCACCAGGGTTTGGTAGGGGGGGCGGCGGCGGTACAGCCACACCATGGCCAGCAAAGCGGCATCCAGCAGGGCAAACAGGGCCAGCAGCTTTACTGCCGCCACCCGCTGCGCGGGTGCCGCTGAGATAACCACCGAGGCAACCTGCGGCATACTTCCACCCTCGCCCGCCGCCACCCCAAAGGTGAGGGTGGTTGGCGCACTGACCTGTAGCCAGCCCGAGGCTACCCCGCTGCTGCTTTTGGGCAGGGAGAGCGGGGCACCCCCGTTCCAGCTAGCAACGCCGGATGCCAGGGTGAAGCTGCCCCCACCCTCCCCCGCCGTGTAGCTTACGGTGGCAAGGTATTCGCCCTCGGCCAGGGTGGCGGTGGGGCCAAGGGCAGCATCGCCCGTCAGCGTAGCGGCAGGCTCCACCACGCGGGCAACCAGCCAGCCAAAGGCGAAAAAAGCCAGCTCGGCCAGCAGCAGCAAGGCCGCCGCCAGGGGCAACAGCCGGGCCGCACGGGGGTGGGGGCATTTGGATGGTGTTGTCATACCGTTCCTTTCCTGTTTGGCATTTGCCGTTTTTGCAAATTTGCCATTTTGCATTTTGCCATGCGACGTGGGGGCAAGCTTGTTGTTTGGGAATTGGCAAAAAATCCGCCGCTGCGGCGGGCGTGGCCTGCGCAGGGGCGGATTGTTTATCCTTCGCCACGCCCCTCGCCGCCATTTGGCAGCGGGGGCAGTTTGCTAAAAAACAACGTATTTTAATTCGGCGCGGCAACCGGGGCGGATGGCCCAGCGCTTACCCCTTGTAGCCGTCCGGGTTTTGGCGCTGCCAGTTCCAGCTATCGCGGCACATCTCGTCAATGCCAAACTCGGCTTTCCAGCCAAGCTCCTTAGCGGCCTTGGCTGGGTCGCACCAGCACTCAGCAATATCGCCGGGGCGGCGGGGGTCCATCACATAGGGCAGCTCTTTGCCGCAGGCTTTGCTGAACGCGTGGATTACATCCAGCACGCTGTAGCCGTGGCCGGTGCCCAGGTTGCAGATGAACAGCCCCGGCTTGGTGGCCAATTTTTTGATGGCCGCAACGTGGCCACGGGCCAAATCCACCACATGGATATAATCGCGCACACCGGTGCCATCGGGGGTGGGGTAATCGTTACCGTAAACGTGTACCTTTTCCAGCTTGCCGACGGCCACCTTGGCAATGTAGGGCACCAGGTTATTGGGGATGCCGTTGGGGTCCTCGCCAATTAAGCCCGACTCATGCGCGCCGATGGGGTTAAAGTAGCGCAGCAGGGCAATGTTGAGTTCGGGGTCGGCAATGCAGCAATCCGTTAAGATACGCTCGGAAAATACCTTGGTGGTGCCGTAGGGGTTGGTGGTGGCACCGGTGGGCATATCCTCGGTGATGGGAACGGTGGCAGGGTCGCCATAGACGGTGGCCGAGGAGGAGAAAATAAGGTTATGGCAGCCGTGGTTACGCATAACATCGAGGATATTTAAGGTACAGGCCAGGTTGTTGGAATAGTATTCAATCGGCTTGGAAACACTTTCGCCCACGGCCTTGTAGGCGGCAAACTGGATGACGGCATCAATATCGGGGTTGGCAGAAAACACAGCCTCCACCGCCGCCTTATCGGTCATATCTGCCTGCACAAAGCGGAAATCCTTGCCGGCAATCTTCTTGACGCGGGCCACTGCCTCGGGGCAGGAATTGTAGAAGTTATCGGCCACCACAATATCGTAGCCTGCCTTCAGCAGCTCCACACAGGTGTGGCTGCCAATGTAACCGGCGCCGCCGCTAACCAAAATAGCCATAGAATTACTCCTTTTCAATTTGTACTATTGTTGCCTGTAAACCGAGCAAATTTCTGTTTCGGAATTTTATTTCCAAGAATATTGTACCCTATAGTGGGTGTTTTTTCAAGCAGAATTTTTGCTACGTTATTTATCTTTTTCGTTCATAGCGTGAATTTGCCGCCGGTAGGCCAGCGGCGTTTGCCCCGTTGCCTTTTTAAAGCAACGGGAAAAATAGGTGCCGGTGCTGTAGCCCAGCAGCCGCGCGGTTTCGCCGGGGCCGGCATCGTGGGCAAGCAGCTCCTTGGCGCGCTCCAAGCGCAGGGCGGCAAAATATTGCATGGGCCCGGTTTTTTCCCCGGTGCGAAATGCCTCCTGCAATGCCTCGCGGCTGCAACCACACGCGGCGCAAACCTCGTTCACGGTAAGCTCACAGTCAAGGTGGGCCAAAAAATAATCGCGGGCGCTCGATAGCAAAACGGCACGGGCGCGCTCCTTTTTGGCGTGTACGGTGGGCTGGCGGCCCCCCTGCAACCGCCGCGCCAGGGTAATGAGCAGGGTTTCCAGCGCATTGCACAAAAGCTGGTGCGCCCCAAAGGGCGGCTCGGGGCGAAGGGGCGGCGGCTGGCCCGGCGCGGTGGGGGGCAAAAACACCTCCTCCAGCAGGGTGCCAATGCGGGCAAGGTGGGCGCGCTCCACCCCATCGGCCCGGATGCGCCCCCCCAAAAAGCGGGCAATGGCGGTGCCATCGCACCAAAATTCCACCCGCAGCACCTCGGGTGGGATGCTGCCCGGCACCTTCATGGCAATGGTGCGCCCCGGCTCGTGGAAAAGTAGCTGCCCTTGGCTAAGGGTTTGGCGCTCGCCATCACAAATTTCCTCGGCGGTGCCGCTTACCAGGTAAACCAGCTGCCAGTTTTCGCACAGGCGGGGGGGCAGGCTATCGCCCGAGCGCCACTCCTGGCTTTCGGCCGCCAGTATC
>JAQUSS010000205.1 GCA_028710135.1 Gemmiger sp.
TGGATTTTATCTGGTATTTGATTTCCATGAACATCAGCCTGGCGGTGTTCAACCTTTTGCCGGTGCCACCCTTTGATGGCAGCCGGATTGCCTTGCTGTTTTTGCCCCAAAAATATTATTTCCGGGCCATGCAGTACGAGCGGTATATCATGCTGGGGGTGCTGGCGCTGGTGATGTTTGGCGTGCTGAACACCCCGCTGGGGCTTGCTGTTAACGCCGTGTGGCACGGGATGTACAGCCTGACCGGCTTTGTAGAATTGGGCTTTGGCCTTTGATGGGAGCTGCCAATGGATACCTTGACCTTCAAAATAGAAGATTTTGAAGGCCCGCTGGATCTACTTTTGTATCTGGTGGGCAAGAATAAGATGAACCTTTACGATATCAACATCATGGCCCTGATTGACCAGTATACGGCGGTGATTGCCACCCTACAGGGGGATAAGCTGGAGGTTGCCAGCGAATTTATTGATATGGCAGCCCGCCTGGTGCAGATGAAAAGCGCGCTTCTCCTTCCGCGCAGCCCTGAGGCCGAGCGGATGAAGGCAGAGCTGACCGGGCGGCTGATAGAATACAGCACCTGCAAGGCGGTGGCTGCCCAGCTTGGCAGCCGCGCCCGAGATTTGTACACGGCGGTGCGCACCCCCGAGCCGCTGGTTGGCGCGGCGGCGTATTCGCGCCGGCACGACCCCAACCTTCTCAGCCATGCCTGGTATAACCTGATGGGGCGCAGCCTGCGCAAAAAACGCCCCCAGCAAAACCGGTTTGAGCCGCTGGTTACCGCTCCCTTTGTTTCGGTGGCAAGCCGGGTGGTGCACCTTTTGCGGGGGATGGTGCGGGGCACCATGCGGCGGATGAGCCAGCTTTTCAGCCAGGAGGAAAGCCGCAGCACCAACGTGGCCACCTTTTTGGCCCTGCTGGAGCTGATTCGCGCTGGGCGGGTAAAAATTGATGATGTGGGGGCGCTGACGGTGGAGCGCCACCACCGCCGCATCGGGGAACCGCGGGGCCAAGCCCCCACCGATAACGAGGAGGTGACCGCAGATGAATGAGAAGCAACAGCTTGGCGGGTTGGAAGCCATGCTTTTTGCCAACGGGGAGCCGGTGGAGGTTGCCCGCCTGGCGGATGCGCTACGGATGGAGGTGGCCGCCACCGAGCGCCTTCTGGAAAAACTGCAAAAATGCTACGATGAAGGGGAGCGGGGCGTTACCCTGCTGAACTTTGAGGACCGCTGGCAGCTTGTGAGTAACCCCTACTATGGCGAGATGGTTAAGCGGGTGCTGGATACCCGCCGCAACGCCCCGCTTTCGCCCGCGTCCTTGGAGGTGTTGGCGGTTATCGCCTACAACCAGCCGGTTTCCCGCAGCTTTATTGAGCAGGTGCGCGGGGTGGATTCCTCCTCCATCGTGGCAAAATTGATGGAGAAGGGCCTGATTGAGGAAGCCGGCCGGCTGGATTTGCCGGGTAAGCCGGTGGCTTTCCGGGTGACGGATACCTTTTTGCGGGTGTTTGGCTTGGGCAGCCTGGCAGACCTGCCGCCCCTGCACGAGGAGGGCGGCCCGGCAGAGGACGAGGAAGAAGAGGAAACCGAGCAACTTACCCTTGGCGGCCTTGAGGAAGGCCAGCCATGAGCGGGGCGCTAGCCGTTTTGCTGGCGGCGCTGCGCGTTTTGGGGGTGGTGCTGCTGGTGCTGCTGGGCCTGCTGGTGGTGGTTTTGCTGCTGCCGGTGGCCGTGAAGGCACGCTGGCAGCCGGGCAACTGCACCGTCAGGGTGCGGGTGCTGTGCTTCCATTTTACGCTTTACCCGCCGCCCGAAAAAAAGGCGGAACCCGCCCCGCCCCCCGCGGCCACAGCCCCGCCGCCCCCCGAAGCCAAAAAAACGGTACCCGCATGGCAGCAGAAGCTGATGGATACCTTTCGGGACGACCCACTTACAAAAATACGCCATCTGCTTGCGCATACGGGCGCGGTGGGGGGTTGGGTGCTGCGCCATATCCATATGCGCCACCTGCGGGTCTACTGGCCTGTAACGGGGGCGGATGCCGCCGATACGGCCCTGTGGTATGGCAAATTGTTGGGCCTGTGCAACAGTGTGTGGGTGGTGGCAACCAATAAGCTGGATATCCGCGCCGATGATTTGCGGATAGAACCCGATTTTACGGGCGAATCCCTAGAAAAGCGGCAGATTGCTTGCCAAATAACAGCCAGACCGTGTATACTGGTGGCAGCAGGCATTTATCTGCTTTATAAAGTGTTTACCGACCCCGTTTTGCGGGGTAAAGAAGGATAAGGGAGGTTGTTGTTATGGCAGAGCATCCAATCCAGGGGTTGATGGGCGTTACCATGGATAAAATTCGTGATATGGTCGATTCCAACACCATTGTGGGCTCGCCCATCACGGTGGAGGGGGGCACCACCATCATCCCCATTTCCAAGGTTACCTTTGGGTTTGCCTCCGCCGGTTCGGATGTGGGCGCTAAGGCCAACAAGGAAATGTTCGGCGGCGGTTCGGGGGCCGGGGTATCGGTAACCCCCATCGCCTTTTTGGTCGTGAAAGAGGGGAATGTGCGCACCGTGCAGCTTTCCGAATATGTCACCAGTGTGGACCGTGCCATTGGTATGCTGCCCGAGCTGGTGGACAAGCTATCTGCCCTTATAAAAAAGGAAAAACCGGAAAAGGCCGAGCAAACTGCCGGCCCCCAAGAGCCGGCAGCCGAATAAAAAACAGCGCATTATAATAAGAACTGAGGAAAAACATGGCAGAACAAAGGATACAAAAGGTATTGTCGGATCAGGGCGTTTGCTCCCGCCGCGCAGCGGAACAGATGATTGCGGATGGCCGGGTTAAGGTAAATGGGCATCCCGTAGGGGTAGGGGACAAGATGGACCCCGATTTTGACAAGGTTTCGATTGATGACAAAAACCTGCCCATCGTTCGCAAGCGGCAGTATATCTACCTGATGCTCAATAAGCCCCGCGGTTACATCACCACGGCGGCAGACGAACTGGGCCGCAAAACCGTGATGGATTTGATAAAGGACGTTTCCCGCCGGGTTTACCCGGTTGGGCGGCTGGATAAAGACAGCGAAGGGCTGCTGCTTTTGACAGACGATGGCGCCTTTGCCAACCTGCTGACCCACCCCTCGGGCGGAATCAGCAAGCTGTACCGGGTAACGGT
>JAQUSS010000065.1 GCA_028710135.1 Gemmiger sp.
GTGGCCTTGCAGGGGCCAACCGGCAACCGGCTGCTGGTGCTGGTGTGGGCACTGGCGCTGGTGGGGATGGTAAGCAAGGCCATTTGGGTCGGCTGCCCCAAGTGGTTTTCCTCCGTTATTTATATTGGCATGGGCTGGGTTTGCCTGTTGGCGTTCCCCCAAATTTTGGCGCGGTTCTCCCCCGGGGCCTTTGGCTGGCTGCTGGCCGGTGGCATTGTGTACACGGTGGGCGGGATAATTTACGCCCTAAAGCTATCGCTGTTCAACGCAAAATCGCCCTATTTTGGCTCCCACGAGGTATTCCACCTGTTTGTGATGGGCGGCAGCGCCTGCCATTACCTGTTTATGTACCACTACCTAACCCTGATGGGTATTGGGCGGTAACCCCCACAACAATAGCCCCCTTGGCAAGCCGCCTGCCCGGCGCTGCCAAGGGGGATTATTTATTTTTGCGGCACTGGCGCGCATATTTACTTTTGCGGCGCTGGCGCGCCCTTGCAAAACGTGTACGTATACGGTATGATAGGTGGGTAGGTACAAGCAAGATACAGTCAAAAACACAGCCAAAAACACAGCCAAAAACACAGCCAAAAATCGAGGTAAAAACGGATTGAAACGGTTATTATTTTTTGATATTGACGGCACCCTCCTGCCGGAAAATGGCGAGCCGATACCCCAAAGCGCCTGCAAGGCACTGGCCCTGGCACGGCAGAACGGCTGCCTAATTTTTATTAACACCGGCCGCACCCGGGTGGCCGTACCCCCAGCGGTGGAAGCCCTTGCGCCGGATGGCTATGTTTGCGGCTGCGGCACCGCCATCTATTTGGGGGCGGCGCAGGTGTTTTACAAAACCCTCCCCACCGCCCGGGCAGCCGCCCTGGTGGGGGCGCTGCGCCAGGCCGCGCTACCCTGCTTTTACGAGAGTGAGCAGTGCATTTGGTTTGATGGCGATAGCCCGGCCCGGCAGGACCCCCGCATTGTTCAGGCTGCCACCTCTTTCCGCCGCCAAAGCAAAACGCTGCGGGGCGCGGTACCCGCGGGCTTCACCTTCCAAAAGTTTTTGGCGTTTGGGCAGCCCACCCGCCGCCTTGCCACCCTAACCGAGATTGCCGGGGCGGATATGGAAATTATCTGCCGCGAGCGGGAGATGGCCGAGGTAACCCTGCGCCCCTACACCAAGGGTACCGGCATTGGCTGGCTGGCCGCGCATTATGGCGTTCCCCTAGCCGATTGCTACGCCTTTGGCGATAGCACCAACGACCTACCCATGTTGGCCGCCGCCGGGCACAGCATTGCCATGGGCAACGCCATGCCCGACATCCTGCCCCTGTGCGAATATACCACCGCCGATATTTTATCGGATGGCATTGCCCAGGCGCTGGCGCATTATCACCTTTTGGGGGTGTGACGATGGAAAGCAAATACCGCAAAATTTACACCGATTTTGTTGAAAAAATAAACGCCGGTACCCTTTGCCCCGGCGATAGCCTGCCCAGCGAGGGCAAATTGATTGAGCAGTACCAGGCCAGCCGCGATACCGTCCGCAAGGCCATGACCCTGCTGGAGCAAAACCACTACATTTTAAAATCCCGCGGGCGGGAAAGTACGGTGGCCGACCGTGCCAAGCTGAATTTCCCCGTTAGCCGCATTACCACCTTCACCGAGCTGGCGGAGGCCCAGCACCTGCACTGTGAAACGATTGTGGAGGACCTTTCGGTGGTGGCGGGGGATGAAAAGCTGATGCGCCTGCTGGAAATTGATGCCGAGGCCGAGGTATACCGCCTGGCCCGGGCGCGGCGGATTGATGGCGCGCGGGTAATTTTGGATTTGGATTACCTGCTGCGCCGGGTGGTGCCCCAGCTCCCCCGCAAGGTGTGCCAGGGCAGCCTTTACCGCTACTTGGAGAAGGATTTGGGGCTGAAAATTGGGGTAGCCAAAAAGATTATCACGGTGCAGCCCGCCACCCGGCAAGACCGGCTGTGGCTGGATTTGAAGGACGATACCGTGGTGGCCGTGGTGGCCAGTGTGACCCACCTGGCCGATGGCACCCCTTTCCAGTATACCGAAAGCCACCACCGGATTGACCGTTTTCAGTTTGAAAGCTATGCCCAGCGGCAACCCTAGCTTGCCGCCGCAAGAGTGCCCAAAAAACAGCTAAGTGCTTTGTGCATTTGGCTGTTTTTTCCAATTCCGGCAAAAAAATGACCCTTTATCGTTGACACGCTTATACGTATATGTTATAAGTAAATTGTAAGATATGCGTACAGGCAGAGGATGGCAACACGCCATCTACGCATACGGAATGCGGCCGATTCCGCCTTGCCCTGCCCCCAAAATGAAGGAGAACATCATGGGAAGCTATACACAAGATGCCACCCAATTGCTGCAATGGGTGGGCGGCAAAGAAAATATCCGTGCGGTATCCCACTGCGTTACCCGTATGCGCTTTGTGCTGGTGGAGCCTGCCAAGGCCAACGTGGAGGAAATTGAAAAGCTGCCCTCCATCAAGGGCACCTTTACACAGGCTGGGCAGTTCCAGTGCATTATCGGCAACGATGTAAACAATTTTTATAACGATTTTATCGCCGTTGCGGGCATTGAGGGGGTATCGAAGGCCGGCGTTAAGGATGCCGCCAAAAACAACCAGAACCCCGTACAGCAGCTGATGAGCAACCTTGCCGAAATTTTTGCCCCCTTAATCCCCGCCATCATCTGCGGCGGCTTGATTTTGGGGTTCCGCAATTGCATTGACAGCATCTATTTTTTTGAAAACGGCACCAAAACCCTCTGCGATGTAAGCCAGTTTTGGAGTGGGGTTGATAGCTTTTTGTGGTTGATTGGCGAGGCCGTTTTCCACTTCCTGCCGGTGGGCATCTGCTGGTCTATCACCAAAAAGATGGGCACCACCCAAATTTTGGGCATTGTGCTGGGCATCACCCTGGTATCTGGCCAGCTGCTCAACGCCTACGCGGTGGCCGGCACCGCGGTGGCCGATATCCCCGTATGGGATTTTGGCTTTTTCTCCATCCAAAAAATCGGCTACCAGGCGCAGGTTATCCCCGCCATGCTGGCAGGCTTTGCGCTGGTTTACCTGGAGCGGTTCTTCACCAAAATCAGCCCCAAGGCCATCTCGATGATTACCGTGCCCTTTTTCAGCCTGGTCATTTCGGTGGTGCTGGCACACACGGTTATTGGGCCCATCGGCTGGAAAATCGGTTCCGCCATCTCGAACTTTGTATACCTGGGCATGACCGGCAACTTTAAGGTGCTGTTTGCCGGGGTGTTTGGCGCATTTTATGCGCCGCTGGTCATCACCGGGCTGCACCATATGTCCAACGCGATTGATTTACAGCTGATTGCAGATTTTGGCGGCACCATGCTTTGGCCGATGATTGCCCTTTCCAACATTGCGCAGGGTTCTGCCGTGCTGGGGATGATTGTGCTGCAAAAAAAGAACGCCGAAGCGCGGGAAGTTACGGTACCCTCCTGCATCTCCTGCTATTTGGGCGTTACCGAGCCCGCCATGTTTGGTGTAAACCTGAAATGGCACTTCCCCTTCTACTGCGCCATGGCGGGTTCTTGCCTGGCGGCGGTGCTTTGCGTGGCCGGGGGCGTTATGGCAAACTCGGTGGGTGTGGGCGGCTTGCCCGGCATCCTTTCCATCCAGGTGCCCTATATGTTATGGTTTGCGCTTTGCATGGCGGTTGCCATTGTGGTGCCCTTTGTGTTGACCGTTACCGTGGGCAAAAAGAAAGGGGTTTGCTGAGATGAACGGCGCCTTCCAAAAAAGCACCGTCTACCAAATTTACCCCAAAAGTTTTTTGGATACCACCGGCAGCGGCCAGGGAGATTTGCCGGGCGTTACCGCCAAGCTGGATTATCTGCGCTGGCTGGGGGTGGATTACCTTTGGCTGACCCCATTCTTCACCTCCCCCCAAAAGGATAACGGCTACGATGTGGCCGATTATTACGCCATTGACCCTGCCTATGGCACCATGGCTGATTTTGATACCTTACTTGCCGAGGCCACCCGGCGCGGGATGGGCGTTATGCTGGATATGGTGTTCAACCACACCTCCACCGCCCACCGCTGGTTCCAAAAAGCGCTGACGGGCGACCCGGATGCCATGAACTTTTACATTTTCCGCGATGGGCGGGGCAAGGATGGGCTGCTGCCCCCCACCAACTGGCAATCCAAATTTGGGGGTAGCGCCTGGGCCTACCTGCCGGGGCTGAAAAAATGGTATCTGCACCTGTTTGATGAAAGCCAGGCCGACCTGAATTGGGAGAACCCCGCCGTGCGGGAAGCCCTGGCCGAGGTGCTGCGTTTTTGGAAGGCGAAGGGGGTATCGGGCTTCCGGTTTGATGTTGTAAACCTAATTTCCAAGCCCCAGCTTTTTGCCGATAGCGATACCGATGATGGCCGCCACTATTACACCGATGGCCCCCATGTACACGAGTACCTGCAAGAGCTGGTGCAGCGCGGCGGCATTGCGGATTTGCTGACGGTGGGCGAGATGAGCTCCACCTCGATTGAAAATTGCATCCTCTACACCGCGCCCGCGCGGCGGGAGCTGGCGATGTGCTTCAACTTCCACCACCTCAAAGTAGACTATCAAGATGGCGATAAATGGAGCCTGATGCCCTTTGATTTTGATGCCCTGCAAACGCTGCTGTTTGATTGGCAGCGTGGGATGCAAAACGGCGATGGCTGGAACGCGGTGTTTTGGTGCAACCACGACCAACCCCGCATCGTAAGCCGCTTTGGCGACCCGGTGCGCTACCCCAAGGAGAGTGCCAAAATGCTGGCAACCGCCATCCACTGCCTGCGCGGCACCCCCTTTATCTACCAGGGGGAGGAACTGGGGATGACCAACGCGGGCTTTACCGCCATTGGCCAGTATGTGGATGTGGAAAGCTTAAACTACTACCACATTTTGCTGCGGCAGGGCCAAACCCCGCCCCAGGCCCTGGCGGTGCTGGCCGCGCGCAGCCGCGATAACGCCCGCACCCCCATGCAGTGGACGGCGGGCGAACAGGCAGGCTTTACCACCGGCACCCCCTGGCTGGGCGTGAACCCCAACTGCGCCACCCTGAATGTGGAAAGCGAGATGGCCGACCCCGACAGTGTGCTTTGGTATTACCGCACGCTGGTGGCCCTGCGGAAGGAATACCCGGTTTTGGCCGCGGGGGATATCACCCCCCTGCCCGCGGTCGGCAAGGGTGTGCTGGCCTACCAGCGCCACCTGGGGCCGCAGTGTGTGACGGTACTATGCAATTTTTACCCCAACACGGTGGAAATTGCCCTGCCCATTCTACCCGCCCGGCCCGGCACCACCCGTTTGCTGTTAAGCAATTTGCCCGGTGCCGCCAGCGGCCCCGCCCTGCCCACCGCCCTGCGCCCCTACGAGGCACAGGTGCTGTTGAGCGAAACTGCAAAGGCTCCTTAAACAAGCCAGTATAAGTATTCTCCCCCAATAGGCGCAGGCGCGCCGGTATCGATGGTTCGATATCGGCGCGCCTGCTTTTTTATTGTAATTTGCCCCCTCGCCGCTGTGCGGCAACCGGGGCGGATGGCAAAAAATAGCCATCCCCTATTTTTTACTCAAACCACTGGGGCAGTTTTTCGTGCATCAAGCGCATATATGCGTTTACCTGGCCATCGTTAAAGGTCTGGTAGGGCGGGTAGAGCCGCATCGGGAATTCCGGCAGGAAGGATTTTACATACAGTTTATCGTAGGCGGCGTTGATAACCGGCGTTTTGCAGGTTTCAAACAAAACCTCCTGGGAAAGTGCCACTTCTTTTTCCAGCCGCACAATGGCATCCATATCTTTGGTCAGGCCCGCGTTGTAAAGCGCCCAAGCGGTGGGCAGGTGGGTGGCAATGCTGGAGAAGAGCATACTGCACTCGCCAAACATACAGCCGTAGCCATAGCCGTACTCACTCAGCACAAACTGGATGGGGGTATCGGCCCGCACCACATTGATAACATCCTCCACCGAGTCGTTCATGAATTTTACCGCCACCAGGTTGGGTATCTGGGGTGCCAGGCGGACATAATCCTTGGCTTTGAGCAGCTTTTTGGAGCGGCCGCCGTTGTTGTAATGCATAAAGCGGCAATCGGGGAAGGGATCGCACACTTTGTGGAAGAAGATATCCACCTCCGCATCGGTAAGTGCGCCCCAGGACGGGAAGGAAATTTGGAAATCTCGGATGCCGATGGCGTAGGCAAGTTCAATACGGTGGATAATTTCGGGCAGCGATAGGCTGATGACCCCGGTGATGGGGGTGGCATCGGTATCCTTCAGGGTATCGTAATGCAGTTGGGTAATTTGGGTAAACAGGGCATCGTCCATCGCAAAGCCTTCGCCCGCGGTGCCAAAGGTATAAATGTATTTCAGCCCGTTATCCACAAGCAGGCGGGTGGATTTTTTAAACAGTGGCTCGTCCACCTTAAAATCTTCGGTCCAGGGTACCAAAACGGCGGCCAGCGCCATACGGGGGTATCTTTTTTCCATGGGTAAACACTCCTTATGTTTTATTGTATCAGCAATATTTCTTCATGGCATCGCAAATCATTTTTGCGCAGCGCTCTACCTGGGGCATATCCCCCTCGCAAAGCGGGGTGAGCGGGGCGCGAACGCTGCCGATATCCAGGTGGTTGTTTTTGCGCAAAATTTCCTTCATAACGGCGTAGAGGTTGCCCTTGCAGGCACACATAGCATAGATAATACGGTCAATATCGTACTGAATTTTTTGCGCCTTGGCAAAATCTCCGCCGCAAAACGCTTCGTTTGCCGCCAGGAACAATTTCGGCATCACGGCAAACGTACCGCCGATGGCACCCTGGGCACCCATCATCCGGCCGCTGATAAACTGCTCGTCGGGGCCGTTGAACACGATGCTATTTTCGCCGCCCGCATCCTTAAACATCTGGATATCCTGCACCGGCATACTGCTGTTTTTTACGCCGATGACGCGGGGGTTTTTCCGCATTTCCTTAAACAGGTCAACACTCAGCGCAACGCCCGCAAGCTGGGGGATGTTGTAGATAATAAAATCGGTGTGGGGCGCTGCCGAGGAAATATCGTTCCAATACTTGGCAATGCCGTATTCCGGCAGGTGGAAATAGATGGGCGGGATGGAAGCAATGGCATCCACGCCAAGGCTCTCAGCATGGGCGGCAAGCTCCATGCTATCGGCGGTGTTGTTGCAGGCCACATGGGCAATCACCGTAAGGCGGCCCTTGGCTTCGGCCATCACATTTTCCAAAACCAGCTTGCGCTCCTCCTTGCTTTGGTAGATGCACTCGCCCGAGGAACCGCAAACATAGGTGCCCTTTACCCCGGCATCCACAAGGTAGCGCGTTAGCGCGCGCACCCGCTCGGGGCTGATGTTGCCCTTCTCATCGTAGCAGGCATAAAATGCCGGAAGTACGCCATGGAATCTTGTTAAATCGCTCATTTTTCATTCTCCATTCTTGTATTTATACCGTTTTACCGTTTTCAAACACATTGCCAAGCCTTACCAGCGCTTGGTGCAACAGCGCCCGGGGGCAGGCGCAATTCATGCGCACAAACGAATCACCTCCCTGTATAAACTCGGTTCCGCAGGATATGGCAACCCCCGCCTCATACACGCATTGCTGTTTGATTTGCGCTGCCGTAAGGCCCGTGCCGCCAAAATCAATCCATAAAAAATAGGTTGCCTCGGGCAGGTAGGCCCGCAGGGTGGGTGTGTGTTTTGTAAGGTACGCCACCGCATAGCGAAGGTTTGCAAGCAGGTAGGCCTGCAATTCGTCCACCCACCCGCCGCCCTGCCGGTAGCCGCCCAGCATGGCCGCCACCCCCAGGGTATTTTTTACCTTTAGGCCGGAGGCCAGTAGGGCGTGGCTAAATTTTTGTTGCAGCGCCGGGTTTTTGATGACCGCAAAGGCGGTACACAGCCCCGCCATGTTAAAGGTTTTGGTGGGGGCATACAGGGCAATGGCAATTTCTTCTGCCGCTGCGCCGGCCGAAAATATGGTTGTGAATTTTTTGCCCAGGGTCATATCCGCATGAATTTCATCTGAGAGCAGCGGAATATGGTGGCGCGCGCAAAGGTTCACTAAGCCTTCCAGCTCTTGGCGCGTCCACAGCCGCCCCGTGGGGTTATGGGGCGAGCAAAAAACAACCAGCCGTATATCTTCGGCAACCATTTGCTGTTCCATCCGTGCAAGGTCCAGCGTGTACTGCCCGCCGGTATGGCGCAAGGGGCAGCAAACCAGGCGGCGGGCGTTCTGGTGGATGGCATTGCCGAAGGCGTGGTAGCCGGGCGTTGGCACCAAAACCGCATCCCCGGGCTGGGTAAGCGCTTGCAGCGCCATGGCCACGCCCCCCATAACGCTGGCAACCGGCACGATATCTTGGGGGGTAACCGCCGCGCCATACCGCTGGCGCTGCCAGCTGCAAATCGTTGCGCCATAATCCGGCGGCAATTCGGCATAGCCAAAAACAGGGTGTTGCAGCCGCTTGGCAAGAGCATCCATCACCGCCGGGGGGCAGGCAAAATCCATATCCGCCACCCACATGGGGATGGTGCCGGGTGGCGTGCCCGGGTAGGGCATGGCATCCCACTTGCTGCAAGCGGTACCCCTTCGCGGGATGATGGTATCAAAATCAAAGGGGGTTGGGGGGCTGTTTTCCATCCTTTCACCTCGGTTCTGTTTTTTTGCTTGGCTTTCAGGGGGGCTGGCAGGACCCATACGCATCGTGTAAGCACGGCAATGCCAGTACCCCTCCACGCGCTGTTTGCAGCCCGCCGTGGCCCCGCCCCGGCGTGTGGCAGGGTGGCCTGCTTTGGCTGCCCTGTGCTTTCAGCATAGCAGGGCATTTCCAAATTGTCAATGAATTTCTTTCAATTTTATTTTTTTCTTAAAAAATTATTCCAAAAACATATTGACGGATTGCGGTTTATTTGTTATTATGGGGGCACAGGCAGGAATAATGCACAAAATTATTTGCTTTTGTTTAAATTGTTGCACATTAATATTGAAAGTTTTTCATTCAAATTCACAGTTTCGGTTCCCGTCTGTACCGTATTTACCGCATTCAGCCATTCAACAGGAGGAATCGCTATGCCGACAATGAAAAGGAAAACGCATTTGCAAAACCCCTACACCGGCTATTTTTTCATCCTACCGCAGTTCCTGTTTTTTGCAGTGTTCATCCTCTACCCTGTGTTTGAAGGGTTTCGGATCAGCCTGTACAAAACCACCGCCGTATCCAACACCTTTGTAGGGCTGGAGAATTATCAGATCCTGTTCGCTGACCCGGTTTTTCTCCGCTCGGTTTTCAACACCCTATTTTTGGTGGTGGTGGTAACCGCGTGTACGCTGTTTTTTGGGATGATGATTTCGGTTGCCATCTTCGACAAAAAATCCGGCTACATCTCGGTGATACGCAGCTTCTACTACCTGCCCGTCATTGTATCCACCGTGGTGATGAGTATGGTATGGAAGTTTTTGCTTAACCCTGCCAACGGCCTTGTTAGCTACGCGTTAAAGCAAAGCGGGTACCCGGGCGGCAACGTTTTGGGCGATAAAAACCTGGTGCTTTGGATTGTCGCCTTTGTCACGGTAGTTGCCAGCCTTGGCCAGGCGGTGATTATGTACGTGGCCGCCATGGAGGGGGTATCCGGCGAGGTGTTGGAGGCCGCCGAGGTGGACGGTGCCACCAAGTTCCAACGCACCATCCACATTTTGATTCCGCTGGTTAAGCCAACCACCCTATACCTTGCGGTTACCAACGTAATTTCCATTTTAAAGCTGTTCGTCATCATCCAGCTGTTGACCGATGGCGGGCCGAACAACTCCTCCATGACGATGATGTACTACCTGTACCGCAACGCCTTTATCTACGATAAAAAGAACATTGCCGCCGCCATTGGCGTGCTGATGTTCTTGCTGGCCGTGCTGATGGCCACCCCGCAGTTTAAAGCCATGAGCGGCAGCACAGGCAAGCGCCTGCCCCGCAAGAAAAACGGCAAGGGAGGTACCACAAAATGAAAAATTTG
The DNA here is from genome assembly GCA_028710135.1 of Gemmiger sp. GTDB lineage: Bacteria > Bacillota > Clostridia > Oscillospirales > Ruminococcaceae > Gemmiger. Next base: position 10,055 of record JAQUSS010000065.1, read on the forward strand.
TTGCCGAAGCACAAAGCCAAACGGATGGAACCCTTTGATTTGGTTCTCAACGTGGTTGTTCTTTTGGGTGCCATTTTAAACCTGTTCCCCTTCTACTGGCTGATTACCGGCTCCCTGAAAACTTCCGCCGGGATTTTTAAAATGCCGCCCGAGTGGTTCCCTTCCACCTTCCACTACCAAAACTACATTGATTTGTTTGTGGGGCAGCCTGCACTGCGCTGGGCCTTAAACAGTATTTTGGTGGCGGTGGTAACCACCGTTTTGGTGGTGGGCTGCTCGGCCCTGGCCGCCTACGCCTTTGCCAAGCTGGAATTTAAGGGCAAAAGCTTTTTGTTTGCACTGTTTATTGCCACCCTGATGATTCCCAAGGAGATTTTTATTGTTCCCCTGTTCCAAATCATCCTAAAGTTCAACTTGAGCAACAGCTATTTGGGGATGATTCTTCCCAACGTGGCCACGGCGTTCGGCGTGTTCCTTCTTAAAGGCTTTTTTGAGGGTGTGCCCGATTCTATCCGCGAATCCGGCCGGTTGGACGGTGCCAGCGAGTTGACGGTATTTTTAAAGCTGGTGTTGCCGATTGTAAAGCCCGGCGTAGGTGCTTTATTCATCCTGAACTTTGTGAATGTGTGGAACGATTACCTGTGGCAGATGCTCATTTCCCGCAGCAAGGAAATGATGACCCTGATGGTTGGTACCGCCAGCTTAATGCAGGAGATTAACCCCAACTTTGCCTACAAAATGGCGGGTGCCACCGTTGCCGCCCTGCCCATGCTCTGTATCTTTATCGTTTTTCAGCGTTATTTCACCAAGGGGATCACCTTGGGCGCTGTGAAGGAATAGCCCGCTGCCCGGGCCGGAACCGGCCTGGCATAATTAAAGGAGGAAAACACAAACGATGAAAAAGCTAACAAAACTTCTGGCGCTTGCCCTGCCCGCCTGCATGGCATTTACCGCCTGTGGGCAAAGCGCCGGTAGCGCAACCACCGCACCGGCATCCACCGCTGCCACCACCGAAACCACCACCAGCGCTGCCGCCACCCCCACGGGCGAAAAAATGGAGCTTACCCTCTGGCTTACCCCCAGCTGGAAGGGTGTTTTTAGCGGGGATGAACCCGGGGCCGATTACGACAGCTTCTTTATTGAAGCCGGCAAGCGCTACACCGAGAATGTGAACCCCAATGTGACCATTAAGGTGGAGGTGATACCCGGCGATACCCGCGACGAAAAGGTGAGCGTGGCGGAATCCACCAACACCCTGCCCGATTTGTTCTACGAGGGGGCCTTCACCATGTCCTCCTACTACCACAACGGCTCGATTGTGCCCCTGACCGATATTGTGGGGGCCGAGGATAAAACCGATATTGCCGATGGTATTTGGGAGAACTGCATGGTGGAGGATGAAATTTTCGTTTTCCCGTTTGCGCATATGCCCGGCACCCTGGTATACAACGCCGATATGCTGAAAGCCGCCGGGCTTGAGCAATACATTGCGGGCGAATACGAGATTGCCACCTGGACACCCGATGAACTGAAAACCATTTTGCAAACCCTGCACGAAAAACAGCCCGAGGTATACCCGCTATCGCTGTTTGCCATGAACAACCAGGGCGATACCTGGAACCTTACTTGGCTGCGGATGTACGGCAGCAAGTTCTTTGGCCCGGATGGCAAGCTGATTGTAAACGATGGTGCTGGTGTGCAAGCGCTGCAATACCTGATTGATTTGAAGGATGCGGGCCTTACCGTGCCCGGGCCGGAATCCCTAACCTCCAACGATTGCAACGCCATGTTCCAAAACAAACAGGTTGCCGTAAGCTTTACCAACAGCACCCTGTTCACCAACCTGCAAACCGATATGAACAACGGCACCCTTGAAAAATTTGATGCCCGCCTTGCCAACATCCCGGGCGACCCAGCCCCCAACTCCTTCACCTATGTATCGGGCTTTATGGCCATGAACACCGGCAACGATGCACGGATTGCCGCCGCCAAGGATTTTATCCGCTACGTTTGCACCGACCCGGCGCTTGTGCTGGCCTCCAAAAATACCCTGCCCGTGCGTGAAACCGTGACCAAGCAGGTTTCGGGGGAGATGCCCTACCTGCAAGCCTACACCGATAACGCCAAATTCATCTACAATTTCTCCAACAATATGCCCGGCTACAAAGAGCTGCGCAACGTTTTGTTCCCCGAGCTGCAAGCTGCCTTCACCGGCGAAAAAACCGCCCAGCAAGCCTTGGATAGCTATGTTGAAAAAGGCAACGCGGTGATTGAGGAAGGCCGAAAAGTTTCGGTGATTTACAACTAAAACACAAACAAGCTACTATTTACAAAAATGGGCGCTACAGGTTATACTATACCTGTAGTGCCCATTGTAGTGCCGGTGGAATGTCGGTGTTATTTTTGGGGTTCCTGGGGCCATACCAAGGGCGTGGCCCCCCATACATAAAGGACTCTTTACCATTATGATGTACGCCGAAGTGTTAAGCAAAATTACCGATGTGTATAACCGTATGACAAAATCCGAAAAAAAGATTGCGGACTATATGCTTCAAAAGCGAGGTGACCCGCAGTTTATGTCCATTACCACCTTTGCGCAGGAATGTAAGGTGGCAGATGGCACCGTGTTCCGGTTTTGCCAAACCTTGGGCTACCGTGGCTACAACGATTTTAAGCTGGCGCTGGCCCAGGCCCACGGGCACGAACAGCCCAACAACTTTCAGCCCGATATTGACGAGGATGTTTACCGCTCGCTATCCATTGACGATAGCCCCGAAACCACCGGGAAAAAGCTTTTGGCCCTGTATACGGCGGCCCTGCACCAAACCGCTACCCTGCTGGATAACAGCGAGGTGGTGCGGGCCGCGCATATGCTGCAAAATGCGAACCATATTTATTGCCTTGGCAATGGCGGCAGCCAAATTATTGCCATGGAGGCCTGGGTGCGCTTTTTGACGGTATCCAAAAAGTTTGAAACCATCCAAGATACCCACCTGCAAGTCATTGGTTCGGCCCTGCTCTCGGAGGAGGATGTCATCTGGTGCTTCTCCTACTCGGGTGCCACCAAGGATATGATGGATATTTTGGGTGCTGCCCGCGCCCGGAAGGCCAAGGTGATTTTGGTAACGCGGTATATAGATTCGCCCGCGGCCCGGTTTGCCAACGTCATTTTAATTTGCGGCTCGAACGAAAGCCCGATGCAATCGGGCGCGCTGGTTGCAAAAATTTCGCAGCTGTATGTGATTGATATGGTCTACCAGGAATACCTAAAGCTGGACCCTGCCGAGTGTGAGGCCAACCGCAACGCAACCGCCGCGGTAATTGCCCACCGGCTGCTGTAAAACGCTGTAAAACACCGTAAAACAGGGTTTGGCCCTGCCCTTTTGGCGGGTACTGTGGGGCCGCGTTTTTGGCCCGTTACATCAGCCGCTGCAAATTATCGCGCAGCGCATCAAAGTGGCGGTAGGTTTTTGCCAGCACAATGCTGGTGGCAAACCGTGTTCCATCCGCCCGTTGCAGGGTGCAAAACACCCGGCAGGCCGCCGGGCCTTCCTGCATTTTTTCCACCGATACAATCTCGTTGCCGTAGGGGTAAACCTGGCCGCTTGCCATGATGGATTCCACCACGCCCTCGCGGTCAATTTGTTCGATCATTCGCCCGGTAAGCAGATTGTTGTAAAAGCCGGCGGCGACGCCCAACACGCTTGCCGCTGTCGAAACGCCGATGACCGTAAGATGGCGCCCCTTTGCATAGCGGCGGAAGGCCGGGGCGCGGTAATCAAACCGGTAAAGGCGGCCCGCTTTATCCCGTGCAAAGGCAATTTGCTGGCTGTTGCCCCGCCGCCCCACCATCAGGGCAAGGTAGACGAGAACGCCGGAGATGGCAAAAATCATCAAGGTTTCCAGCCACAGGGTGGCCTGTGTATCCATGCCGCCCGCTTGCAGCGCAGCGCCAAACTGCACAAGGCCCAGGCAAAATAGCAGCCCCAGCACGACCACCCCCAGCAAAAAGCCGTTGATGCCCCCTGCAAAGTGCTTACCGGCGGAGGTTTTGCCCTGGTATTTCCAGATATAGGGGCCGCTGGTGGGTACCTCGGCACTGTGGGCGGCCTGCTCCCATTCCCGCGCACGCTCCTGCTCCAAAAAGGTGGGTGGGGGCTGGGGGGCCGCACGGGGCGCGCGCGCCGGGGGCGGCGGGCTGCGCAGCAGGGCCACGCCCCCCACCACCAGCAGCACCATAGCGGTTAAAACGCCCGCCAAAAATGCCGTTACGCGCACCTCCAGCGGGTAAAAGCCGCCCGTTACCCACTCCCACAGTTGGAACGCCAGCAGCAGCACCGCCAAGCCTCCCCCCAACACGCCCACCACAATCAGTAGCACGCCAATAACCTTTTTTACACTTTGCAACTTTTTTGCACCCTTCCGCCATGCTTTGCCAAATTTGCCAAGCGCCCCGCGCCGCTGTGCGGCAACCGGGGTAGCTTGCCAAAATAGCTTGCCAAAATAGCCGGCCCAATTTTTTTATTGTTATATTATAATGGATTCTGCACCAAATTGCAATTTTATCCCCTGCGCCGCCAGGGCGCAAAATGCCCGCCAGCACGAAAAAA
>JAQUSS010000206.1 GCA_028710135.1 Gemmiger sp.
CTCCGCCTTTGAAAATTCGGTCAGGGTCAATATCAAATCGGCCCGTTTGGCAATGGCGCGGTATTGCAGGCAGTGCCAGGCGGCCGAAAGGCGGGCACGCGGCGCGGTATAAAAATCCGGCCTGGCCTTGTAGCAGATATCCAAAATGGCGGCTACCCCATGGAAGCCGAATAGAGGGATTACATTGCAAAGGCAAAGCCCCTTGCTGCCACTGTTTTTCAAGTAGCGGGGGTAATCCAGTTGTTCCCACGCCATGCCGGTGTGCTTGCCCCACCGCACCAGCCGCAAATTGCGGAAGCTGGGCAGCACGCAGCCCTGCGGCAGGGTTGCCGGCAACACAATCTCTATCTCCCCGGGGGCCGCCAGTGGGTCCAGTGCGGCCATCAGCTCGGTGGCGTTGCGCTGTATCCCCGAAAGACGCTGGGTATAAAACAATCCGTCCACCGCAAAGCGGGGTTTTGGCATGGTGGTTCCTCCTACTTTTTATCTGCTTGCGCAAATGGCTTAAAAACAGCCCAAAAGGCCAAAATTCATGGCGTTTTTGCCGGGCTACAGCAAGCCGTAGCTTGCTTTTAGGGCCAGCACCCGGCGCAAGCTTTCGTTTAAGCGTTCCTCGGTAATTTCTCCGCTTTCCACAGCGGCCACCACCCCATCAAAAGCCTCGGCCAGGCCGTTGGGCATCAGCAAAATATCCGCCCCGGCCTGCAGGGCCTGCACGGCAGCCTGGCTAGGGGTAAAATCATCGGTGATGGCTTCCATCGCCAGCGAATCGGTGATGATGATGCCCTGGTACCCCAGTTCCCCCCGCAGCTTATCGGTCAACATTTCGTGGGAAAGGCTGGCGGGCAGGCCATCGGTGGTTGCGTTGGGGGTGGTGATGTGGGCGGCCATCACCATATCGGTGCCCGCCGCGATGCCCACCACAAAGGGCAGCAGCTCGCAGCTACGCATGGCATCCCAGGTTTTTTCGGCAGTGGCGCAGCCGTAGTGGGTATCGGTGCCGGTATCCCCGTGCCCGGGGAAATGCTTGATGCAGCTTATCACCCCGGCTTGGTGCAGCCCCGCAACCTCCGCCGCAACCATATCGGCAACCACCTGTGGGTCGCTGCTAAAGGCGGGGCTGCCAATCACCGGGTTATCCGGGTTGGTGTTTACATCCGCATCGGGCGCAAAATTCAGGTTCAAGCCGTACTCTGCCAGGTAGCTGCCGATTGTATAGCCCACGGTACGGGCATTTTCAGGGTCGCCTGTGGCCCCCACAGCCTCCATACTCTCGTACTGGGGCACGGTGAAGGCCGCGTGGTTGGCAAGGCGGGCCACCGCGCCGCCCTCCTCATCCACGCCTACCAGCAGGGCAACCTCGCTGTTTTGCTGCAAATCGGCCACAAAGGCGGTAAGCTGCGTGGGGTCGGTAATATTTTTTTTAAAAATGGCAACGCCGCCCACCGGGTAATCGGCCAGGGTGGCGGCCATGGCGGGGGTAAAGGCGGTGGAGCCCTCCGCTTTTGCGTCGTTAATCTCCTCCTGGGTAAAGGCGGGGTCCAGCGAATCGGGGCGGATGATAAAAAGCTGGCCCACCTTTTGGCGCAAGCTCATGCTGCTGATTTGCTGTTCGATGGCATCCGGCGAGGCCGAATTTTGGGGCGCGGCTTGGGCCGCGTCTTGGGGCGCGGCGGTGGCCGCACTTTCTTCCGATGGGGCGGCGGGGTCGGCAGGGGCGGCGGCGCTTTGGCTGGCAGCAGCCGTACCGGCAGGCGTGGCACCCGCGTCGGCGCAACCCACCAGCAGCGCACCGGCCAGCACGAGGGTAAACATGGCGAAAAAGTACTTTTTCATTACCCGGCCTCCTGTGTTTGTTGCGTTTTTACTTTACCATACCACATTTGATCTTTAAACACAACAAAAAAACGGGCGTCCCCTCGCCCAAAGCCGAAGGGGTCCCGTTTCATTTTTTGCAAAAAGCCGCGTTATTCCACCGGTTTTTCGGCGGTTACTTCGTCGGTACTCTCGGCGGTTTCGGGGGTAGCGGCGGCCAGGGTGGCGCGGGTGTAGGCGAAGGCGCTCAGGTTGTTGGATGCCACCGTGCTAACCACGCCCGGCGCGTAGCTGGTGCTTAGGTAGCAGCTTGTATCATCCGCCGGGTTTGGCCCGCCAAACCGGCACTCCACGCTCTTCCCTTCCGCGGTTGCCAGGGTAATTACGGCGTTGGTGGTATCTAGGCCATAGGTGCCATCGGGGCCGGGGCTGGTGATGCTCCAGGTGGTTTTTAGCCCGCAGACGGTCGTTACCATCCGGCTTACCACATCCTGGTCAAGGGCATAGGTGGGGTCGTCGTCCAGCGCCCAGGTGTCCTCCGTTTTGGTAAAGTGCAGCACCTCGTCCCCGGTGTTCAGGGTCATGCGCACCACATCGCCCGCAACCAAATCGGTAACTGGCTGGGCGGCGTACAGGGTGGCTTCATCCTTGCACATCCCCGAAAGGTCTTCCGCCGCCACGGTGTAGACGGTATCGCTCCCCTCTACCTTGGCATAGTAAGCGTTCGTCATGCTGTTCAGCGCCCCCACCGTCAGGGCAAAGCTGCCGGTATCCCCGGCCAGCAAAAATTCCATGGTGGGTGCATCAAAGCCCATCTCGGCGGCCTCGGGCGTTTCGTCCAGGGCACGGGCGGCCTGTAGGGTTGTTAAATCGGTGGCAAGGGTACCGGCGGTGCCTTGGTCAATGGGCAGGGCCGGGTCGCTTTCCAGCGTCCAGGTGGCATCCTCGCCGGTGGCGGGGCGGTTTAGGGTAATATCCAGCCCGTCGCTGTTGGTGTAGTGGATGGAGGTTACACTTTCAGCCGGCAAATCCGTCAGGGGGATGCCGGTTTCCTCCGCCGCTTGGGGCTGGTTTAGCAGCACCAGCAGGGCGATGCCCAACGCCACCGCCACCCCGGCCACCACCACCAGGGGAATTAATTTTTTCTTGTTCATCGTATCGTTTTGCTCCTATGCGTTTTTGTGCGGCAAAATCGGGAATATAAGCGGGGGGTTACCGGCGGCGGCGCAGCACAAACAGGGCAATGCCCACCGCAAGGCACAGCAAGGGCAGCACCAGCACAAACAGCAGCCCAAAGCCCAAAATGGCACCGCTGGGCACGGTAAGTGTTTCGGC
>JAQUSS010000207.1 GCA_028710135.1 Gemmiger sp.
ACGGGGTCGCCGGTGGATACCCGGCAGACATCAAAGATTACCTTCCACAGCTTTTCAACCGCCTGCTCGGGCGAAAGTGTGGGGAAAACCCGCACCGCCCACCCCGGGGCAGGCACCGCGGCCACGCACCACTGCACGCGGTCGTTCATGGTATACTCCTGCCAGGGCTTTATCGCGCTGCGCCGTGCCAAATTCACCCGGTTTAGCTTGCCGGCATCGAGGCCCGCAAAAGCCTCAGGGTCGCTGGCGTGGATGGCAAGGGTGCAGCAACCGTCCGGGTCCTCGGCATAATCCAGGTAGCTGCGCAGCTCGTAGGGGCGAACCGTTTTCAGGTCTTCCTCGGCGGCAAGCTCCAGCCCTATGCGGGTAAGCGCCTCGTCCTCATACCGCACCACCACGGTTTTGGCCCCGGCCGCATACCCGGCGCGGGCACACGCGCGGCCAAATTCCGGCATGGTGATGGGGCAGCGGATGATAAAGTTTTGCCGTGGGCGGACATTTACCCCCACCTTGACGATAAAATCCGCATAGAGCTGTAAAAAATGTTGATCCATAGATGGTCCTTCTTTCGTTTGATGGTATTTTTGATGGTGTTGTGGATAGTTTTTGTATGCGCCGTTTTTTTATCCATCCGCCCCGGCTACCGCACTGCGGCGTGGGCGGGGCAAATTTTTATTGGAAGAAAAAGCAGGGGCAGCCAATGGCCATCCCTGCATAAATTGCTATTAGAACGCGCACTTTTTGGCGATGTACTCCTTCAGTTCGGTGATGGGGATGCGCTGCTGCTCCATGGTGTCACGGTCGCGCACCGTCACGCAGTTATCGGCGGGGGTGGTTTCGTCGCCCAGGGTCTGGAAATCGACCGTCACGCAGAGCGGGGTGCCAATTTCGTCCTGGCGGCGGTACCGCTTGCCGATGGAACCGGCATCGTCAAAATCTACCATAAAGTCCTTGGCAAGCTCGTTGCGAATTTCCATGGCCTTCTCCCCCAGCTTTTTGGAGAGGGGCAGCACCGCGCACTTGAAGGGTGCAAGGTAGGGGTGGAGCCGTAGCACAATGCGAATATCCTCCTTGCCCTTGGCATCGGTCAGGTGTTCCTCGTCATACGCCTCGCAGAGGAAGGCCAGCGCTACCCGGTCGCAGCCCAGCGAAGGCTCGATGACGTAGGGCACGTAATGCTCGTTAGCCTCGGCATCGTAGTAGTTTAGGCTCTTGCCCGATGCTTCCTGGTGGCGGGAAAGGTCGTAGTCGGTACGGTCGGCAATGCCCCACAGCTCACCCCACTCGGTAAACGGGAAGGCATATTCAATATCGGTGGTGGCGCGGCTGTAGAAGGCCAGCTCGGCCGGTTCATGGTCGCGCAGGCGCAGGTTTTCGCGCCGGATGCCAAGGCTCAGCAACCAATTTTCGCAGTAGTCCTTCCAGTAGCTAAACCACTCCAGGTCGGTGCCGGGCTTGCAGAAAAATTCGCATTCCATCTGCTCAAACTCGCGGGTGCGGAAGGTAAAGTTGCCGGGGGTAATCTCGTTGCGGAAGGCTTTGCCCACCTGGCAAACGCCGAAGGGCAGCTTGCGGCGGGTGGTGCGCTGAATATTGGCAAAGTTTACAAAGATGCCCTGTGCGGTTTCGGGGCGGAGGTAGCAGGTGGAGGAAGAATCCTCGGTAACGCCAATGGCGGTTTTAAACATCAGGTTAAATTTGCGGATGGGGGTAAAATCATGCTTGCCGCAAAGGGGGCAAACCACCTCGGCATGGTCGGCAATAAAGGCGTCCATCTCGTCAAAGGTCATGGCATCCACATCCACGCCCTTGCCAACCTCACACTCGGCAATCAGCTTATCGGCACGGTTGCGGCTGTTGCAGCCCTTGCAATCCACCAGCGGGTCGCTAAAATTGCCAACGTGGCCGGTGGTGATCCAGGTTTGGGGGTTCATCAAAATCGCGGCATCCAGCCCTACATTGTAGGGGCTTTCCTGCACAAACTTTTTCAGCCATGCTTTTTTGACGTTGTTTTTGAACTCCACGCCCAAGGGGCCATAGTCCCAGCTATTGGCCAGGCCGCCGTAAATTTCGCTGCCGGCGTAAACATAGCCTCGGTTTTTGCAAAGGTTCACAACCATATCCAGGGTTTTTTCGCTGTTCTTCATGCTTTTTACTCCTTACTTGCGTGGCTGGCTGCCACACAGCTCCATTTCCCGCCCTATTGGGCGGCGTATGCTATAGTATAGCACAGTTTTTGCCGGATGAACAGGTGTTTTTGGTTACAAGAACACCCTTGTAATTTTCGCCATTTTCCTGTATTGTGTTAGGAAAAGGAGTGGTTGCCATGAAAGATATTATGCTGTTTACCCGGCAGGACGACCCCTATTGCCTGCAAGCAAAGGATTGGGTGCGGGAACTGTTGCTGCTCCACCCGGAATACGAGGATATCCCCCTGACCGAGCTGGATGTGAACGAGCGCCCCGATATTGTCGCCCGGTACCACTACACCTTTTTGCCGGTGTTTTTTGTGGGCGGTGCCAAGCTGTGCGAGTGCCCCTTAAAAAAAGAACGTGTAGCCGAGGTGTTTGACCGTGCGTGGAACGAAACGTAACGGCGGCGCAACCGTTTTTCTATTTTTTGCATGAATTTTGCATAAAAGGCAGCCCCCGGCAGGGGCGCTGCCCCCATGGCCGGCGCAGCGGATCGCTGCGCCGGCTTTTTGCCATTTTTTTGCGAGTCAGCCTACCGCCGGGGGCTGCCTGCGTATTTTTTTGGGCCGCGTTTACCCGCCGCTTAGGGTAAAGCTATTTTTTTCAACACGCAAAAGCCCTTCCTTTTGCATCTTGCTAATCTCATGGCAGAGCGCGCTGCGGTCCACCCCCAGGTAATCGGCCAGCTGCTGGCGGTTGAAGGGCACCGTGACAACGCGCCCCTGGCGGGTTGCCAAAAAAGAGAGATAGGCCACCAGCCGCCCCCGTATGCCTTTGGGTGCCGTGTGCTGGATATGGCGGGAAAGGTTGAGGGTTTTTTGGGCCATCACCGATAATAAATTGCGTATCAGCCGGGTGTGGTGGGCGCAGGGGCTGGGGCACACCTGCAACAGCCTGCTTACATTGATAAGCAGCAGGGTGGTGGGCTGGTTTGCCACCA
>JAQUSS010000208.1 GCA_028710135.1 Gemmiger sp.
CACCAGGCGTTTTCCCGCAAGGGATTCTATCTTTAACCCTGCGCCATAAAATGTTACCAGGGAGTCCCCAAAATCCAAGAGAATCCGTTCCGGCGTAAAGGCCAGTACCCGGCGGCAGGCATCCGTCACCACACAGCCGCCCCGCACTTCCAAAGCAGGCAGGCGGTAAAAATCGGCCGGGGGCTGCGCAAATAAACTTTTTACCGTTGGCCGTTCCGCCTTTCTGCCCCGGTGGCGCGGCGGTGGCAGGTTTTTCTTCACATGGCGGCCCCCCTTCTGCCCGCGCTGCCCCACGGCACCTGCCGGGGCTTTTGCGGTTTCTACCTTCTCAAATATATAGCCGGGGGGGCCAAGTTATGATTCAGCACCGGGGTACGCACCTTCTTTTGTTGTTTTTTGCGGTGGGGCTGGGGGCGCTATTTTTGGCTTGCCCGCAGCAGGCGGCCGCGGGGTTTGCCAGCGGGGCAAGCTTATGCCTGCGCAGCGTGCTGCCCGCCATCTTCCCCTTTATGGTGGTGGGCGGCCTGCTTGCCACCAACCCATATGCCCCACTGCTGGGCGCACCGCTGCGCCCCTTAGCACGGTTTTGCGGGTTTTCGGCAAGGGGGTGCCGCAACACGGTGCCGCTGCTGCTTTTGCTTTCCTGGCTGGGTGGGTACGCCGCATCGGCACAATCGGTGCGGGAGGCCCTGCGCCAGGGCAAGCTGGATACCCGGGATGCCATGCTGTTGCTGCTACTGGGCTGCTGTTCGGGGCCGGGTTTTGTGGTGGGGTGTGTGGGCGGGTTGCTGCTTGGCTCGCCCGCCACCGGGCTGCTGCTGTATGGGCTACAGTTGGCGGCCAACTTTCTGGCTGCGGCCTGCCTGTGGCCATTTGTGCAGGGGAAATTCCGCCGCAGCCACACAGCGGGGGCCGCCAGGGCGGCGATACCGCAAACAGGTGGGGTATCGGCTGCCATTTTGGCGGCAACGCAAAGTTGCCTAGCGGTGTGTGGGTGCATTTTGTTTTTCCGGGTGGTGGGGGCGGTGCTGCTGCCGCTGTTGCCCGGCGTTCCGCTGGCGCAGCCGCTTGCCAGTGCGCTGCTGGAAATCAGCGCAGGCTGTGCCGATTTTGCAGCCCAGCCAAGCGGGGCACTGCAGGGCGTTGCTTTTTGCCTGAGCGTGTTGGGGGTATCGGTTTATGCCCAGCTGGGCGCGCTTTTGGAAGGGGTGCTGCCGCTGTGGCCCCTGCTGCTGGCACGGGGGCTGCACTGCTTTTGGATGCAGGCGCTGCTTGCCTTGTGCCTAAAATACCTGCCAGGGGCGGCGGCTGTATTTTCCTCCCTGGCACCGCGTTTGGTGGTGATGTGCCGCACTGCACCGGATGCCGCGCTACTGGTATTTGGTTTTGCCTGTGCTGTGCTTTACAAGGTGGAAAAAAGCATCTATAATAAAACGGAAGCAAGTGAATTTTGCAAATAAATGGAAGGAGGGTGCCCGGATGTTCCGTAAGCCGTTTTATGGCAGCAAAATTGCCCCCGCCTGTGCCTACTGTGCCCACGGCACCCCCGCTGCGGATGGCAAGATGATTTTTTGCAAGCGGCGCGGCGTGGTATCGCCCTACTATGCCTGCCGCAAATTTAGTTACGACCCCCTGCTGCGCGTACCCCACCGGCAGGAGCTGCCCCATTTTGACCCGAAGGATTTTAGCCTGGAGTAAGCGCGCCCCCTTGTGGGGTTATGGCAAAGCCAACACCGCCCCCCCGTGGAGGATAAACACGGGCCGGTGGGTTCCCCCATGGGCAGATCCCTGCCCCCCATAAACTGTAGGGCAAGGGCTCTGCTCTTGCCGTTGTTTGGTGAGGTGCAGGCCGCCCCCAAAAGCCGCAAACAAGGGTTCGGCAAGAGCAGAGCCCTTGCCCTACGGAGGCCACCTCGTTTTGCCTGATGTAAACGCCTTTTCCTTACAGTTTATGGCAAGAACTACCCCCGCCCCGGGGATGTTAATCGGCGGTTTACCAAATCACGATAGGCACACTCATCTCCCCCAAAAAACACGCCCCTTGCCACAAACAGCTTTCTGTTTTCGCTGTTTGTGGCAAGGGGCGCTTCTATTTTATCTTACTTTTATTTTATTCGGGTTTTGTTTCGGGCTTTGCCTTTTTTGCTTTTGCTTTTTTGGGCTTGGGGGCGGCGGCCTGCAAGGCTTTGGCGCGCTCCAAGGCGGGTTTAAGGTATTGCCCGGTGAAGGATGCCGGGTTATTGGCCACCTGCTCGGGGGTGCCGGAGGCAATCACCAGGCCGCCACCGCTGCCTCCCTCGGGCCCAAGGTCAATAATATAATCGGCCCGCTTGATAACATCCAGGTTGTGTTCAATCACAATCACGGTGTTGCCGGCCTCCACCAGCTTATCCAACACCTCCACCAGCTTGTGAACATCCGCCACGTGCAGCCCCGTGGTTGGCTCATCCAGGATATACACGGTTTGGCCGGTGCCGCGGCGGGCAAGCTCGTTCGCCAGCTTAACCCGCTGCGCCTCGCCACCCGATAAGGTGGTTGCCGCCTGCCCCAGCCGGATATACCCAAGGCCCACCTCCTGCAAGGTTTGCAGCTTGCGGTAAATTTTGGGGATGTTGGCAAAAAAGTTGCAGGCTTCCTCCACCGTCATCTCCAGCACATCGGAGATGGTTTTGTCTTTGTAATGCACCTCCAGCGTTTCGCGGTTGTACCGCTTGCCCTTGCAAACATCACAGGGTACAAAAATATCAGGCAAAAAGTGCATTTCAATCTGCAAAATGCCGCCGCCCTCACAGGCTTCGCAGCGGCCCCCCTTCACGTTGAAGCTAAACCGCCCGGGGCCATAGCCCCGCAGCTTGGCATCCTGCGTTTGAGAGAAAAGGGTGCGGATATCCCCAAATACCCCGGTGTAGGTGGCCGGGTTGGAGCGCGGGGTGCGCCCGATGGGCGATTGGTCAATGCCAATCACCTTATCCACCCATTCCATCCCCTCCACGCCATCACACTGGCCGGGGCGGCTGCGCGCGCCGTTCATGGCCGCTGCCAAGGTCTTGTACAAAATCTCGTTGACTAGGGTCGATTTGCCCGAGCCGGATACCCCGGTAACACAAATCATGGCTCC
>JAQUSS010000066.1 GCA_028710135.1 Gemmiger sp.
CCTGGTAGCGCGGCGCCTTGGCAAACGCACCGATGTACGCGGTTTCCTCCTTGCCGGAAAGTGGCAGTACTCCGTTATTTTGCAGCAAAACCGCACACTCCGCCGCATAATTTGTGGCCTTTTCATGGTCGGCATCACGGTCAAAGCGGGCTTCGGGGTGGCGATGGTCCGCGTAGGAAAAAATCACCTTCAAAATGCGCTCCACAGCCCGGTCTACCAAGGCTTCATCCAGCGTGCCGGCTTTTACGGCGGCCACAATTTTTTCGTCATTCACCCCATTGCTGCCCGGCATTTCCAGCTCCAACCCGGCAACAATGCCCTGCACACGGTCGGCTACTGCGCCCCAGTCGGTTACAACGTAGCCCGCAAAGCCCCATTCCTCCCGCAAAATTTCGGTCAAAATATGGTGGTTTTCCGAAGCATAAACGCCGTTAATTTTGTTGTAGCTGCACATGATGGTTTTGGGCTGGCTCTCCTTGACGGCAATTTCAAAACCGGGCAGGTAAATTTCCCGCAGGGCGCGCTCGCTCAAGTCCGAGCTGATGCTCATACGCTTGTATTCCTGGTTATTGACACAGTAATGCTTCATGCTGGTGCCAACATCCCAGCTTTGCACACCGCGGATTTGGGCGGCGGCCAGCTTACCGGTCAGGTAGGGGTCCTCACTGAAATATTCAAAGTTGCGCCCGCACAGCGGGCTGCGCTTGATGTTGGCGGCAGGCCCCAGCAGCACGCTGACATTTTCGGCCTGGCATTCTTCGCCCAGCGTTTTGCCCATCTGCTCCAGCAAGGCCGTGTCCCAGCTTGAGGCCGTGGCGCAAGCCGCAGGAAAGCATACCGCCGAAATGCTATCGTTGATGCCCAGGTTATCGGCCTCTTCCGATTGTTTGCGCAGCCCGTGCGGCCCATCGGAAACCATTACTTGCGGCACGCCAAGGCGTTCAACACTTTTTAGCCGCCAAAAGTCCTGGCCGGAGCAGATACCGGCCTTCTCCTCCAGCGTCATTTTAGAAACAATTTCTTTAAGATTACGCTGCATACCAATTCTCCTTTTTTTGTTAAAATCTGCCCCCTAGAGAGCGTTCCTTGCTGTAAGTGTAGCAGAAACCCATGGCGCTGTCTAGGGTAGCACCGCTGTATTTCAAGCGGCAGGTTGGCGGTTATGCCCTGCCTGCCGCCACGAGAAAAGGCCGATAACCCCGGCTGTATGCAAGCGGTTTGCCAAGCGGGGCACCGGCCTTTTTAGCACCAACCAAAAAACGGGGGATAGCAAGCTACCCCCGTTTTTTGGCCATGGGCAGGCTGGATACCAGCGCGATGCCCACCGCCAGGCCTACGGCAATTTTTAGCGTTTCCACCCCGCGGTTTAGGCACTGCAGGCGGTCGTCCAGCAAAAAATAGTAGGCGGTATAGTAGATGCCCGCCCCCGGCACCAGCGGGAAAATACCGCAAAGCAAAAACAGGGTTACCGGGGCTTTGTTGTGGATGGCAAACACCCGCGCCAGCAGCGTTAGGGGCAATGCGGCCAAAAAGGTGGCCATGGCGGGGGATGCCCCCACCCCGGTGGCGGCAAGGTAGGCCAGCCAGCCCACCGCGCCGGTAAGCCCACAGGCCCAAAAGTGGCGGCGCTGCACCCCAAACAGCACGCTAAAGCAAACCGTGGCCAGGGCGGCCGCCCCAAACTGGGCCAGCAGGCCAAGAGGATTCGTCACAGTGCCACCCCCCACAGTTGCCGGGCTAGGGTGTAGGCAAAGCCCACCCCAAAGGCGAGGCTGCCCGCCACCAGCACGGCGGAAATTAGCCGGATGGTGCCGGATAAATAATCGGCATTGATAAAATCCCGTATTCCCATCACCAGGGCTACGCCGGGGGTAAGCACCATCAGCGCGCCGATCACCGCACTGTTGGCGTTCAGCCCCGGCAGCAGTGCGCCGCACCCCAGCACGATGGCCATGGCAATGGCGGCTGCGGCCATATCGCTAAAAATGCGGTTGATGTGTAGTTTTTGCAGCCAGCGGGTCAGCAGTAGCTCGGCTGCGCCCGCCACCGCGGCCACCAGCATGGGTGCGGGCGTGTGCGCGCCAAACAAGTAAGCAAAGCTCCCCGCGCCAACCGCCGCCGCCACCACCTCGGTAAGGCGGCTGTAGGGCGGCATGGCGCGTATTTCTTGCAGCCGGGCCGATGCCTCTTGCAGGGTAAGCGCCCCGGCCGCAACCTCGCGCGAGAGCTCGTTGACAGCCTCCACCCGGCCCAGGTTGACGGTGATGTAGGGCATATGCCGCACCTCGCTCACACTGCCCTGCGCCGATGCAAAAATGCCGCTGGTAAGCACATACACATGAAAATCCGGCAGGCCCAGGCTCTGGGCCATAATTTGCATGGTTTGCTGCACCCGCAGCACCTCGCCCCCATTTTCCAGCAGGGTGCTGCCCGCCTCCATCACCAAGGCCATCACCTGCTGTGGGGGGCTTTTTGCCGTTTGTTCTTCCTTCATACCTACCTCAATACCCCATAAAGTGTAATACAGCTGCTGGCGTACACATCCGCAAGCAACAGCCCCGCCAACAATACCGTGGCCGCACGCCGCCATGCCGGGCGGTGCCCGCGCAGCCACAGGCAGGCCACCGCGCCCAAATACAGGCAGATGCCCACCCCAAACCGCTGCGCTGAAAATGCGGTGCCGATATGCTGCGGGTACCCCAGCACCCAAATGCCCCCAAACACCAGCGATGCCGCCACCGCCGCCGTGGCGGGCGGGGGCTGCAACAGGGTATCGGCGGCAAACAGCAGCAGCACCGCGCTAAACATAAACCCGTACCGGAACGGGAACTCGGTTACATCCGCACCGCTTTGCCAGCGGATGCCCGGCAGCTCCACCATGTAGCTGGCCGCCACCGCCGCAAGCAAAAAGGTGGAGGCAAACTTTTGCCGGGTGCCATGCCGCCCCTGGTTGGGGCTGAAAAAATAGAGCAGCCCCAGCGCCACCGCCCCCATGCCGCTATACAGGTAGGGCAGCCCCTGCCCGGATGCCGAGAGGGAGTACCGCCCGTAAAACAGGCAGTACATCACATCCTGAATGCTAAAGGACATGGGGTGGGCAACCATTAAAATGGAGAGCAGCCCCTTTTGCAGGTACCCCCACAGCACCGGTGCCAGGCAAAGCAGCGCCGCCACAGCCCCCGGCACCAGCCCCGCCAGGTAGCCCCGGCAGGCACTGCGCAGGCAGGCAAAATCTACCGGGCCGGGCTTGGCCACGCACTGCCACACCATATACAAAAAGCAAAAAATAATCAGCGGCCAGGCCGTGTAGCAGTTTGCCAGCACGCAGGCAAACACCAGCCAGCCAAACCGCCGCCCCCGCCCGGTGGCAATCAGCCTATCCACGGTATCCAGCAGCAGCGGCAGCAGCACGGCGGCATCCACCCAGGCCGAGTTTACAACGCAGGCCGTGTACACCCCCGCCGCGTAGGCGGTGGAAAGCACGGGCAGCAGCAGGCTTACCCCGCCAATGTGCCGCCGCAGGTACCAGCAAAGGGCTACGCCCGCCAGTGCGGCCCGCAACATTAAAAAATACTGCGCAGCGTACACCCTTGCCTCGGCGGGCAATGGCAGAAAAACAGCCTCCAGCGGGCTGTTGATGCCATAATGGTAGCCGGGCGCGGCGCTGTAGGGCTGGTAGCCCCCGGCCCGGTACAGCCCCACCACCATCAGCAAGCTTAGGCCAAAGCACAGCCACAGCGCCCCCCTGCCCCCGGCCAGCTTGTGCTGCCATGCGGGGGGTGCTTGGGTGTAGGGTGTGGTGCTGGCGGGGGCCGGGCTACCCGGCTGGCCACCCGCGCCCTCAGCCACGGATATTGCCGCGCACGGCGGCAAAATCGGGGTAATGGGCATAGAGGTGGTTGGCAATTACTTCCATCAGGCGGTAATCCTCCTCCGAATCAATATCCAAAATGCCGGTATCCATCATGGTGGTAACGCCAATTTTGCCGTCCCACAAAATGCCGGTGTGGTTGTTTGCCATAAAATCCCGCGCGAACACATAGATGGATGCGTTCAGGTCATACACGGCGGGGGCCTGCTGGCGGGCGGTATAGCCGCTTTCCATCACCTTTTCCACATGGTCGCCCACCTGCTTAACCATATTGAACCAGGGGTTGCGCCGCGCCTCGGTCACGCTGAAAACCAAATCCAAATCGGGGCGGGCCTGCTTGAGGGCGTAGGCGCCTGCAATATCGGCAGCGGTGCGCAGCGGGCTGGTGATATCCAAATCCATCACGGCCTGGTAGCGGCTGCCGGTTTTTTCCTCCATCCGGGCAAGGGTATCCTGAAAAACCGCCATCTTGGGCACAGTATCCCCGCCAAGGGCCGGGGTGCGGGGCAAAAACGTAACCTCGGGGTAGGCCTTTGCCACCAGCTCCGCCAACTGGGGGGAATCGGTGTTGAGGGCAAGCTCCACCGCAACCTCGGGGTGGGCCTTGGCAAACAGCTCGGCCGCGCTTAGGGTATAGTACACCAGCGGCTTGCCGCAAAAGGTTTTCAGGTTTTTGTTGGCAAAGCCCTTGCTGCCCGCCCGGCCACAGATGGTAATCAGCAGCCGCTGCTGGGGCGTTTCGTTTTCCAAAATTTTCATTCCCGGTTCCCTCCCAATGTCAATTGCAGCACCGCTTGGGCGGTGGCGGGCGGGTTCACACTCTCGCCCGGCCCGCCCTGCGCGTACTCCACAAAATAGGCCATCTCCCGCAGGTAGCGGGCGTTTACCTCCTCGGGGTAATGGCGGGTTTCGCCGCCGGGCAGGGTTAAGGTGCCCGCGCCAAAATCGGCAAGCAGGCTGCCATCGCGGCAAAAAAGCTCGATGCTGCGCCGGTAGCCGCGGCCAAAATAATCGAGATGCACCTCCGCCAGCAGGTGGGGGTAGCGGGCAATGTACACGGATACATCGTCCGAATCCACTTCCAGCTCGGAATATTGGCCTTTAAAATTATAAATTTTTTCGGGCATCCCAAACAGCTCCACCAGGTAGTCCCACTCGTGGATCAAATCAATCGTCACCCCGCCGCCCATGGCCCGGTGGGCGCTGTAAACGGTGCGGTAATCCACCCCGGGCCGCCAATCGGGCAGGTAGGAGGAACAGATGACCCGCGCGCAGTAGGGCCGGTAGGCGGGCAGGGCTTTTTTGAGGGCCAGCATGGTGCCGCACCACCGCATGGGGGCCGCCACATAGGCTTTTTGGCCCGGGGCCAGCAGGGTGGAAAGTGCGGTATCTACGCCCGCTTCATCAAAAATCGGTTTTTCAATAAACAGGGTGGCCGCCCGCCCCCGCACCCAGCCCAGCGCCGCCGCGTGCAGGCTGGTGGGGTTGGTGATAAAGGCCACATCGTAATCCGCCGCAAGGGCAGCAGGGTCGGTCATTTGGGCGTGGAGCAGCGCCGCCACGCCGGGGCGCAAGGGGCGGGTGGCATCGCTGCGCAGTGCATCGGCCACAAGGGGTATCCCCTTTTCGGCGCAAACCGCCACCAAATTTTGCAAATGCCGCGTCCCGATGGACCCTAAGCCGATAAACAGTGCCTTCATTTTGCCCCCCTATGTTTTAGCGGCCCGCCCCGCCCTTTGGGCAGGCAGGGCAGCAGCCGCTTTTTAGTTTGTGCCGGGCTGCGCCGGTGCATTTGGCGTATTTGGCGTATCTGGTCCGTCAATTTGGTCCATCAGGGCAATGGCGGCACGGTCCTGCGCAAAGCTCCAGCGCGGGGCCTCGGTGCCGGCCAACACGCCCAGGAAGTTGGCCAGCTCATCCACGTAGGCATTCTCCACAATATTATCGCTGTAGCGTGGGTCGTGGGTGAAATCGCCGTAGGTATCCACCGGCTGCTTTTCGCCGTTCGCAAACTGGTATAGGGCCTTGGGGTTGCCCTCCCAAAAAAGGTGCAGCCCCTCGCCAAAGCACTCAAAGCTGCGCACCGCCTTGGGGGATACCACATCGGCGGCCAGCACCCCCTGCGCCCCGCTTTGGTGGCGCAGCAGCAGGGTAACACAATCGCTATAGCCGATTTGCAGCCCGCTGATTTTATCTTTTTGGATGGTGATGCCCGTTACCGGGCCAAAGGCATCCAGCAGCCAGGGCAGGTCAATGCCAAAAATTTCGCGCACACCGCCGGTGCGGGCATCGCCCACAAAAAAGTTTTTGTAGCTTTCCCAGGGGTGCCAATCGGGCAGGTACTGGCCAATGTGGTAGATGTAATGCACCGGCTTGCCAAACGCCGCCACCTGGGCTTTGATGTACTGTGTTTCCCGCCGGTAAAGCATGGTGGAGGATAAAAATAGGGTTAGCCCTTTGGCGTTGGCCTTGGCAAGGTTTTCGGTGTAGCCATCGTCTACCAAATTTAGCTCGGTAAAAACCGAAAGCCCCAAATCCAACAATTGGCCGATGATGGCGGCATGGGTCAGCGGGGCGGTACACACCAAAGCGGCATCCGCGCCAAGGGCCGCCGCCTCGGGGATGGTGGGGTAAGCGGCCTCCACCAGGCCCAGCTTTACGGCTTCCTCCCGCCGGGCGGGGGCGTTATCCACCCCCCACAGCACGGCCTGGGGCAAAATGCCCCGCAGCAGCCGCGCACGGCGTTTGCCCATGCTGCCAAGGCCCACAATGATTAGCTTGATGCCCTTCATCTTTGCTTCGCTCCTTGTTTTTGTATTGGTAAAACGCGGTTCCCCTGCGCTTTTTATTTTTTATTTTTTTGGTTTTTGGTTTTGTTTCGCCCAAAGGGCCGTTGCCATTGCCCCTGCCCTACCCTACACGGGGGCAGCTGGGTCAAACGTGGGCACCGGCCCCTCGTAAAAGGCCTTGGGTGCGCCAAAGCCCGGGGTGTGCAGGGCGTTTGCCAGCACCCGCACAATTTTGCCGCTGGTATCGCCCCCGCCGTAGGGGCTGTGGGCCGTGGCAGCCTTGGCGGCAAACGCCGGGGTTAGGGCGGTGCGCAGTGCGCCGGTAATTTCCTCGGCGGTGCCACCGCAGCAAAGCACATTGCTGCAAATGGCCCGCCCCGCCTGCCGGGCCCCAATGTTGACAGCCGGCACCCCCAGGGAGGGGGTTTCCACCACCCCGCTGGAGGAATTGCCCGCCACCACGGCGGCCCCCGCCATGGCGGAAAGATACCGCCGCAGCCCCAGGCTTGGCACAAACAGGGCGTTGCCCGGGTGGGCGGCAGCAAACTGTTGCAGCGCCGCATTGCAAAGCTGGCCGCCCGCATCGGCGTTGGAGCCGGTTAGCAGCCAAAATACGCCCGGCAGGGCCGCCAGGGCGGTGCAAAGGGCCTGGCACTGGGCGGCAACCGCCGGGGTGCCCCCGCCGCCTGCGGTTTCGGGGTGGAAGGTTACCAGCCCCAGCGGCCCACGGGCCAGCCGCTGGCCAAGGCCAAGGCTTTCGCCCACCTGGGCCAGGCTCATTTTGGGCAGGGTGCGGATGTTTTCATCCCCGAGGCCCCCCACGCAAAACACGGTGGCGGGGGCTTCGCCCATTTTCACCAGCCGGGCCGCACTCTCGGCACAGGAGGGGAAGTGGAGCGCCGCCATTTTGGTGATGCAATGGCGGTAATACTCATCCGCCGCACCCAGGGTAACATCCCCGCCCGAAATATGGCAAACCGGCACCCGCTGGCAGGCCGCCGCTGCCGCCACGGCAAAAATCTCAAACCGGTCGCCCAGCAGCAGCAGGGCATCGGGCCGGTTTTGGGCAAACCACCCGGCAAACACCGCCATGGCGCGGGCAATGGCATCGGCGGTGGCGGTGGGGCCTTCGCCCTGGCCACCCGGCCCAAAAATGGGCAGCCGTGCGGCAATTTGCAGGCCATCGGCCTCAATTTCGGCCACCGTTTCGCCGTAGGCCGGGCAAAGGTGTGCCCCCGTTACCAAAAGCTGGGTGGCAAGGCGCGGCTCGCCCTGCAATTTTAACAGCACGGGGCGCAGCAGGCCATACTCGGCGCGGGTTGCGGTAACCACCGCCAAACGCTTGGGCTGGGGCATAAGCGGGCCTCCTGTTTTGGCTATCCGGCGTTCTACCGGTTTACAGCTCTATTTTTTCGTCCTCGGCAAAATTGCGGGGGGCGGTTTTGCCCAAAACCTCGTACCAGCGCATGGGGCTAATGCCATCGCCGGGGCGCTTGGTGGTCAGGTTTTCGGCGGTAAACACCGTGCCCGCCGCAATGGGCATGGCGGCCACAATGCTTTTGCGGGCAATGGCCTTGTTGGGGGCCTCGCTGGGGGTTACCTGCTTGCGGCCATCCCCCAGGGCGACCTCAGTATGGCGCACGGCCTGCACCATGGCGGCAAACTCGGCTGGGTCCAGGCTTGCCTGTTGGTCGGGGCCGGGCATGGTTTTATCCAGGGTAAAGTGTTTTTCAATCACGGTGGCACCCAGCACGGTGGCGGCAACATCGCACTCCCAGCCGGGGGTATGGTCCGATAAGCCCACCGGCAGGCCAAATTGGTCAAAGAGCGAAAGCATGGCCGCCAGGTTGGCGTCCTCGTAGGGGGTGGGGTATTGGGTGTTGCAGTGGAGCAAGGTAATTTCGGGGCAGCCCTGCTCGTCCAATACGGCCAAGGCATCGGTGATATCCGATAAAGTGCTCATCCCGGTGGAGAGGAGTAGCGGGGTTTTGGTTTTTGCCATCTCCTCCAGGTAGGGCAGGTTGGTAATCTCGCCCGAAGGAATTTTGAGAAGGGGCAGCTTGAGGGTTGCCAAAAAGCGAACGCTGGGGATATCAAACGGCGCGGAAAGATACTGGATGCCGATGGAATCGCAGTATTCTTTAAGCGCCCGGTGGGCCGCAAAATCAAAATGCAGCTTGCGAATCATCTCCAGCTGGCTTTCGGCGGCATCGGTGGTTTGCTTTTGGTAGGCCGCTTTCTCGGCAAATTTGCTAACGACCAGCTCGGGCACCGCCGTTTGGAACTTTACAATATCCGCCCCGCAGCCCTTGGCTGCTAAGGCCATCTGCTTTGCCAGCGCAAGGCTGCCGTTGTGGTTTACCCCTGCCTCGGCAATGATGAGAACTGCCATCCTGCACCTCGTTTTATTGTGTTTGTGTGTTGTTTTATCAAGAGGCTGCGCACCAAAGAGGCTGCGCGCCAAAGCGGCGGCGCAGCAAAACAACGCCGCCGGGGGGCAGCGCGCTTTGCCTTAATCTTGGCTTTCCATGCGGCGGCGCATCTTTTCCAGCTCTTCCAGCTGGCCCATATCCATCCAGCTGCTTTCGCTGATGGGGTACACCCCCACCTTTTTGCCCGCCAGGCGGTACCGCTCAATCACATCCGGGAAGCCGATTACCTCGCCGTCCCGCATTTCCTCCACCACCTGTGGCTCCACCACGTAGACGCCGGTGTTTGTCAAAAAGTTTAACTCCGGTTTTTCCTTCATGCTGGCAATTGCGCCATCCTCGCCAAGCTCCACCACCCCGTAGGGCACGGTGTAGTGCTTGAAGGCGCACACCATGGTAATCAAATTGCCCTGGTGCTTGTGGTACTCGCAGATATCGCCAAAATCGGCATCCAGCATCACATCGCAGTTGGTGAAAAAGAAGGTGGAATGCAGCTTGCCCTTGAGCAGGCAAAGCCCGCCGCCGGTGCCCATAAACGCATCCTCATCGGCAAAATCAATCTGATAGTCCTTCTCCAAATCTTGGAAATAAGACTTAATCATGTTCTTTTTATAGTTTACCACCATGGTAAACGCGTTACAGCCAAAATCGCGGAAGCGGTCAATAATCAGCTCGGCAATCGGCTGTTCCCCCACGGGAATCAGGGGTTTTGGCAAAATTTTGGTGTAGGGGTAAAGCCGGGTACCCAGCCCCCCCGCCATAATCACCACCGGGATGCCCGCCTGCTTGCGGTTATCCACATCCAGCCCATGCGCAAACACAATATCGGTGATGCAGCCCTTTTTGTTTAGGATGGGCAGCGCATCAATGCCGTGGGCCTTCAGTTCCTCCCGGGCGCGGCCACGGGCCGAAACCGGCAGGCTGATGGGGTGGTAGTTGGCGGCCTGCCCCACCGGCTGGGAAAGGGTGCCCCCCCGCAAGAAAAATTTGCGGATATCCCCATCGGTAACCACGGCCTCCAGCTTGCCGCCGGGCGCGATAAATAAAATCCGCTGGCCGGTTTCGTCCAGCTTTTTCATGCTTTGCAAAACCGTGGCATCGGCGGGGATAAACAGTTCCTCTACCTTTAACAACGTGTGGCCCCCCTCTCCTTGGCGCATTTTGCCGGGGCGTGGCATCACAGTGCCAGCACGGCATCAATAACCCGCGCGCAGTCCGCTTCGCTCAAATTGGTGGAGCAGGGCAGGTTTACAATGTACTTGCGGTAATCCAGCGCCTTTTCCAGGCCGTAGGCGGCATTTTTGGGGTAATCGGCCTGCTCGTGCACCAGCGCCCACACCGGCCGGGTTTGGATGCCCTGCGCTTGCAGCCGGGCAATAATTTCATCCCGGGGGATGCCAAAGCCCTTGGTGTACAAGCTGTAGAACCAGCGGTTGGGGCGCACACCGGCGCTTTCCTCCACAAAGGGCAGGATGCGCAGCCCGCGCTTGCCATCCAGCGCGGCAACGTATTGGTCGTACCGGGCCTTTTTGATGGCGATAAATTCTTCCAGCCGCTCCAGCTGGGCAAGGCCCAGGCAGGCTTGCACGTTGGTCATCCGGTAGTTATAGCCCACCTCGTCGTGCAAAAATTGCAGCAAATCGCTTTTTGCCTGGGTGGAAAGGTGCTTGGCGTGCTCGGCCCAATCGGCATGGTTTGCCACCAGCGCCCCACCCGCACCGGTGGTGATAATTTTGTTGCCGTTAAAGCTGTAGCAGCCAATATCCCCCATGGTGCCCGCGTATTTGCCAGCCAGCGCCCCGGCGTTTTGGGTGTAGTGGGTGCCCAGGGACTCGGTGGCATCCTCAATCAGGGTAAGGTGGTAGGTTTTGGCAATTTCCAGCAGGCGGGGCATATTGGCCATGTTGCCAAATACGTGCACCACCTCTAGCGCAGCCACCCGCGCACCGGTTTTTTTATTGTAAAGCTTGCCCGCCCGGAAAGCGCACTGCTCGGCACAAAAGCGCTCCACGGCATCGGGGTCAATGCAAAGGGTATCGTCGCAGCCAAAAAACACCGGCTCGGCACCCAGGTAGCGGGTGATGGGGTTGACGGCTGCAATAAAGGTGAGGGTGGGCACCAAAACTTCATCCCCACGGCGGATGCCCGCCGCCAGCCCGGCCAGGTGCAGTGCCGAGGAACCGGCGTTGGCCGCCACGGCCCGCGGCATACCCAAATAACCGGCAAGCTGCTGCTCAAAATCTGTCACCTTGCCACCGCTGGTGGAAACCCACCCCGAGGTGATGGCCTCGGCTGCATAGGCAGCCTCCCTTGCACCGAAATTCGGGACGGAAAGTGGTATAAAATCAGCCATAAAACATCCTCGATTCTAAATTCTTGTTCCGCTTACGCCGCTTACACGGTATGCAAGCGGCCTGATGGGCGCTGAACGCCGCAAAGCTTTTTAACCTTGCTTTCTAACATCGCTTCATAAAATGGGCTTTCCTAGGCTTCGCCCATCTCTGGGCGCGCCGTTTGGGGGGCGTATCGCGGCTTGTGGCAGCGGGCGGGTGCCCGTTACCCCTGCCCCTCGGTGGAGGCAGCGGCCTCACCGGCAGCGGCTTCACTGGCCGGGGCGGCTTCGCCCTCGCCCGCTTCGCCCGCTTCGCCTGCTTCGCTGGCGGCGGCAGCCTCGCTCTCGGCGGCGGCCAGGGCGGCTTCACTGGCCGCAATGGCCTCCTGCCGGGCGTTGTACTCGGCCTCGGCAGCGGCGGCAACCTCGTCCGGTATGCCGGAGGGTAGCTGTGCGGGCTTGGCGGGCAGGGCTTGCTCGGCCCCATCGGCCGCCAGCAGCCGCAGCCCCTGGCCATAGTACCCACCATAAATAGCAATAAAGCTTTTGCCCACGCTCACCGTCAGGCCCTGGCCCGCGGTATCCGTCAGGGTCAGGGGGGCGGTAGCGTCCCCCTTCTGCCAGCGTATCTCCTGCCAGGCCCCGCCCGTAAGGTAAAGCCCGGTGCCGCCCGCCGCCAAATCGTACTGGCGGGTAATGCCATCGTCCTTAACGCCCGCGCTTGCATACAGCACAAACACGTTGGCAAACGCGGCTTGGTCGCCGGTATCGGCATCCATCATGGGGGTGCCATCGGCGTTATTTTTGAGGTATAGCCCCGCATCGGCGGCGTAAACCAGCTCCTCGGTATCCTCGCTTGAGAAGGTGATGAATAGGTTGGTGGCGTTTTGGGCGGCGGGTATGGGGCGCTCCCCAAACTGGAACAACCGCACGGTATCCCCTGCGGTGGTTGCGCCGTAGCTATCCAACCCGGCGCGCAGCAGCTCGGGGGTGGTATAAAAGCAGTTTTCCTCCCGGTAGCCGCTGGCCTGGCGGTCGCCATCAAAGGCAAAGGCCGCCTTGCCGATGTGGTAGCCATCCAAATCCTGGTAGGAGAGCAGGTTGAGCAGGTTTTCGGCATATTGGTTTTTATCAATATGCACGGGCAGGGCGTTCAGGGGCAGGGCAAATTGCAGCATCAAATCCCGCCCGGGGCCAACAGGCCCCACCTTGGAGATGGCATCCGCACTGGGGAAAATGGCCATCAGCGCGGCGTTTTTGCCCTCGGTAACGCCCTCTATCAAAACATCGGCCCGCGATATTCCCCACTGGGGGGCCACACCATCGCCGGTGCGCAGCTGCACCGCCACCGGGCGCTGGCCGGTAAAATCGCCCTCGCCGCCCGTCAGCGGGTTGCCGCTGGGGGTTTTTGTGGGCTCCGGCGTGGGGGTGGGGGGCGCTTCGGTTTGGGTGGGGGTGGCGCTTGGCGGGGTGGAGGCTGCCGGCTGCTTTGCGCAGCCAGCCAACGCCAGGGGCACCGCTAAGGCTAGCAAGCCCGCCAGGGTAAACGCCTGCCATTGTTTTTTGGACATATACGCTCCTATTTCTTGCCCGCACCAGGCTACAAAAAGCCCGCCCGGTGGGGCGGGCTTGGGTATTTTGCTACAGGGCCGGGGGGTAAATTTTGCAGCCCGTTTGGGCTTTGGGGGCGGCCTTTCGGCGGTTTAGCCCACCTGCACCTCATCGGAGGTAGGGGCTTCGGGCTGGCTCTCGGGCTGAGATTCCGCCGGGGCCTCCGCCGGGGTGGATTCTGCCGGGGCCTCCGGCTGAGATTCCGCCGGGGCCTGCGCCTGAGATTCCGCCGGGGCGGTGCTGCTGGCCGCGCCCGCATTGCCGCTGTTGCCGCTGTTGTTGCCGCTTTGGGTGGTGGTGCTGCTGCTCTTGCTGGCGGCACCATCGTTGCCGGTGGCGTTGGCGGTCAAATCGTCGGTGGACATCCCCAGCGTCTGCCCTGCCTCGGCATTTTCTTCCTGCACAACACGCTCGGTGGTGGCGGAATCCTTTTTGGTCAAATCCACCCCATCCAACGTGCTGGCAACAAACTTGCCGGCTTCGTCCACATCGGCAATCGTCACATAGCTTTTGCCGGTGTTCACTTCCACATAGTTTTCACTGCACTGGCCGTTTTCATCCAGGTAGTATAGGCGCAGGGCCTCCAGCGGGGTACCCTTTTGCCAATAAATCTTCTCGCACTTGCCGCCGTAGCAGTAGTAGCCCACGCCACCCCAGCTATACTCGGCATATTGCAGGTCCTTGGCCTCGTGGCCGGGGTATACGTGGATATCGGTATACAGGGTTATCACGTTGGTAAATTCCAACTGTTTATTATCGGCACCCTCGTCAATGGTATCCCGCCATGCGCCATCGGTCGAGTAATACTGCTGCATCTTGTAGGTTTTGGTGGTATCGTCGTAAACAAAGCGGGTTTTGTAGCTATCCGAGTGGGTGATGGAAACAAACTGGGCATCGGTGCCATCATCCAGGGTGCGCACCGGGTTATCGGTGCGGTAATCCACAAAATTAAAGAAGGTGGAGTTGTAGGTACGGTTCATATCAATGTTATCGTCCTGGATGCACTTGGCAATATTTTCGCCACTGGTGTACATGGTATGCTCCAGCAGCAGGGTGCCGTTGTTGTAGCTGGCCCCCGCGTAGTTTACACGCCCATAATCGCGGTAGCCGTTGGCACCGTTGTTGTTGTTAAGCAAGCCATACTCGTAATCAATGGCATACTGCTGCATCACAATGCTTTGCCCCTCGTGGATATACAGCGCCTGCCAGGGCAAAATCAGCCGGAAGAATTGGTCGCGCCCGGAGCGAACCGGCCCAACCTCCTTGATGGCCTTATAATCGTTATAAACGGCCATAA